>JBGTGK010000440.1:0-5640 GCA_041746795.1 Phormidesmis sp. | reverse complement strand
ACGTTTTCCTAATCAATCAAGTTCGGTTGAATCAGGAATGCTTATGACGGCTTTACGAGTCTTTGATTGAAAGGTTTCTCGGGGTACATTACTTCAACGCCCTGCTTGTGTTGAGCCAAAGATTGTCCTGACGTCAGCTGTGAAAACTAATGCACAGCCTACAAGGACAAAATAGTTGCTCAGTAAAAACACTTAGTTCAGTTCTTCACACTCTTACACACTTTACTGTATGAAGCGATTATCTTCTCTCTCGGCGCGTCGTTTTTGGGTAGATTCCTCCCGACAGCGAAGGCTTTCGTATGGTGGCTTGCTACTGGCTGGCAGTCTGTTGTTTGCCGGGCTAGGTGAGGTAGTGCCCAGAACACTTCGCCAGGCCGCAACAGCGCTACCTGATACCCAGTTAGCTAGAGCCAGCGAGCCCTGGCAGGTGGCTTCTTTCCCCGTTGAAGGCTTTCAGGCTTATACCTCGCCCTTTGGCTATCGCGGCTCGGGTTTCCATTACGGTATCGATATTGCTGCGCCCGAAGGTAGCTACATTCACAGCTGGTGGGAAGGCAAAGTGGTTGAAGTTTCCGACGACAGCGCCTGCGGTACTTCTGTCATTGTAGAGTCTGGCGATTGGACACACGTCTACTGTCATATGCAGGGCTACGTGACCACTGACCAAGGCCGACGAGTTTTTGTAGATAGCGGCGGTGGCTTGCAGCTGGCTGAAGGTCAAGAGGTTCAGACAGGCGATCTCGTTGGCCGAGTCGGGATGACGGGTCGTACAACCGGCCCCCACCTTCATTGGGGTATGCGCTACAAAGGTGAATGGGTAGACCCAGGACTGGTGCTTCAGGCAATGGCAGACGGCCAGCGTAGGGCGTCATTGCCCCAGTGATCGTAGGGGTAAACCTTCGTGGTTACCCTCCTTGTGTTGTGTTTGTTTTACACATAACAAACGCATTATCGCAATCACGATCGGTTGCGATAATGCATTTCCTGAAGGGGCACCTACGAGGGTGCCCCTACGTTGTTTTGACGATTACCTTTTCTGGGAGCTGGGTGTACTCGCTGACGATGTCGCGAAACTCCTCCCCATCAATGGTCTCCTTCTCAATCAGCGTATCTACCAGCCGATCCACCAGGGTGCGGTTGTTGTAGATGATCGTGATCGCTTTATCCAAGCTCTCTTGGGCAATTTCTCGCACCTTCTCGTCAATTTTGGTGGCTAGCTCATCAGAGTACTCATGGCCGCCGCCCATCAGGTTGCTCTGGCCTAAAAAGGGCTGAGAATCCTCGCTCTCTAAAGCAAACGACCCTAGCTCAGTCATGCCAAATCGAGTCACCATTTGTCTGGCAATGCGGCTGACCTGCTGAATGTCGCTGCTAGCGCCTACGGTCACTTCATCATGTCCAAAGATAACTTCCTCTGCGGCCCGGCCTCCTAACGCCACTACCAGCTGATCGACGATTTCACCGAAAGAAACCAAGCCGTCATCAACCTGCTCTTCTTTAGGTAAGAAGCTAGCGAAGCCGCCAACGCCGCCAGAACGCGGAATAATGGTTACTTTGTTCAAGGGATTAGCGTGCTTACACAGGGTTGCTACCAGGGCATGGCCGACCTCGTGGTAGGCCACTAGCCGCTTTTTCTTGCTGTCTAGCAGGGGCGTTAGGCTAAGCCCCATCGTCAGCCGGTCAATCGCGTCGTTCACCTCTAGCATAGTAACGGCGTCTTTACGGCGGCGGGCAGTGAGAATAGCAGATTCGTTGAGCAGGTTAGCAAGCTGTGCGCCGGAGAAGCCAGGGGTGCGCCGGGCGATCGCATCCATCTTCACTTCTTCAGCAATTTTTTTATCGCGAGCATGTACCTTCAAAATGCCCAGGCGACCTTTGTATCCGGGCAAATCTACCGACACCTGACGGTCAAAGCGACCGGGCCTGAGTAGCGCAGAGTCAAGCACGTCAGGTCGGTTGGTCGCAGCGATGATAATGATGCCATTATTGCCCTCAAAGCCGTCCATTTCGGTGAGCAGCTGGTTCAGGGTTTGCTCGCGCTCGTCGTTGCCGCCGCCGATGCCGGTACCACGCTGACGCCCCACGGCGTCAATTTCATCAATAAAGACGATGCAGGGCGCACTTTCCTTAGCTTTTTTGAACAGGTCGCGAACCCGCGAGGCACCCACGCCCACAAACATTTCGACAAACTCTGAGCCGGAGATGCTGAAGAAGGGAGTGCCTGCTTCGCCTGCGATCGCCTTGGCCAGAAGTGTCTTACCCGTTCCCGGCGGGCCGACTAGCAGCACACCCTTAGGAATACGCGCCCCAATCGCCGTAAAGCGCTCAGGATTCTTCAAAAAGGTCACGACTTCTTGCAGCTCTTCTTTCGCTTCATCAATCCCGGCAACATCGTCAAACACAATGCCTGTCTTGGCTTCCATTTGAAAGCGTGCCTTCGACTTGCCAAAGCTCATCGCACCGCCGCCAGACCCGCCTGATTTGCGCAGCAGTGCGAGCATAGCAAATACCACAACTAAGCCAATAACGGCGGTTGTCACAAAGCTAGTAACCGCGCTGTTATCCGTCGCACGGGCCGCTTCCCAATCGACATTGTTAGCCTGCAAGCGCTCTTGCAAGTCCAGGTTCTTATCGTTGGCGAAAACTTTCACTTCCTTAGGACTTTCGCCTTCTGGAGCACCCTTCAGGGTCACTTTAAGAATGCCGTTAATCTGGTCGAGCGAGGCTTCTTTGACTTCGCCATTATCAATTTTCTTCAGCAGCTCGCCATAGGTAAGCTCATTTCCTGCCGCACTTCCCGATCCATCGGCTGGCTTCGCAGATCCATCGGCTGGTGTGGTAGCTGGAGGCTTCTGCGTTTCAGCTTCTGTTGTCTTTGGGGTTTGCGCTGTTTGCGCCACGGTCTGGCTAGTCTTCCGACCGACGGCCTGACTGGTGGTGGGGTTAGCGGTCTGTGCTAGAGCAGAAGATTTTCCTAGTGTTGCCCCTTGGCTCAGCAGCAGCGTCGCGGCCAGTGTGCCAGCGGAAACCGCACCTAGTCTAGAAAGTAGGGAGAATCGCCTGGAGCGCTGGCGAGTTTGGCTAGCACTGCCAGAATCTGGCTTTCGATCTGGCTGGCTAGCCGCGAGCTTATGAGTAAGGTTGGTCATCAAACTGATGGTGTTAAAGGCCACGGTCGAAGCATCTTTCGACGCCTGATCTCAGCCTAGTCTAACGCTCTAAACCTACAACTGACTTGCTAGTTAGCGGGTAAAATCAGCCTCTTCTTAAACTTAAGATGAAATTTCAGAGAATTTACGCAGTGTTTACCGTGAAGCGGCTACTTATGATGAATGATTTCTCCCATAAGCACTCAAGCAGGAGCACTGAGCCATGGCTGCGGTATCTTTCAGCATTGTAATCACTACCTACAACCGGCTGGAGTTGCTGAAGCGGGCGATTCAGTCAGCGTTTGACCAAACGATGCCCTGCCAGGTAGTGGTGGTAGACAACGCTTCGATGGATGGCACTAAGAAGTATGTAGAGTCCTTGGGCGATCGCGTGATCTACGTTCGCAACGCCACGAACGCCAATCATGCTGGAGCTGTTAACGCTGGGGTAGAGGCAGCGAGCGGTGAGTGGATAAAGCTGGTTGATGATGATGATTATTTAGCAGATGGCTGTATTGAGGCGATCGCCAACGCCATCCGGCTTCGCCCCGAAGCCGTCATTTGCTCCTGTCAGGCCGCTCAAGTAGACACCGAAGGCAACGAGCTAAGCATCACGCTCGCCACCGGCCCCGGCGAAGCGTTTTACATTCCCCAGGCCGACATTCACTACGGCATGCTGCTCGAAGTTGTCCCCTTTGGCACGCCCGTTCAAGTGGCCGTTCGCCGCGATGCCTTTTTAGAATCTGGCGGCTGGGACTTAACCATGACTAGCTGCGACGATATCGACTCCTGGATTCGCGTCGCTGAACATGGCGACGCTTTATTTATCAATAAGTGCTTGGCCTATCGCACCGTGTGGCCCGGCAGCTACGATCAAAAAATTGCCCTTCAGCAGCGTTTGGCAACGAACATGCTAATGAAAGAACGCATTTATAACCGTGTAGATCCTAAGCATCAGTCGAAGCTACCGAAGCTTGAAACCATCAATCAATATTTGCACCTGCACTGGGCTATTGTGGCACTCAAGCAAAAGCGACTGACGACAGGTGTAAGCCTTGGGTTTCCAGCGGTATTTTCTCCTGAGGCTTGGCAACTCCTTCAGCAGGCATTTCAGGTTAGAAAGCAGAAGAATGACTCGATTATTCAAAAGTTTGAGCTATTGAAATCATGACGGTGGATATAACCCTGAGCGAGCTTAGAATTGAGAGATAGAATGATACCGACCGACGCTCAGGCTCAGGAGCTTTACCGTGTTTGCCACCAGTTAACAGACGAGATCTATCCTGGATGGCCCTATAGCTCGATAGAGCTGGTGAGAATAGATCAAAGAACAGGAAATTTGTTCATTTTAGCGGGCATCGACATTAGTTTTGAAGTAGACAAACTAGGAAACTTAGTCAATGAAGACACCTGATTTTCAAACGGTGGAGCTGAAAGAACTCTACCGGTACGTAATTGACCACAGCAAAGACGATGAAGCTTTCTACGCTTATGTGGATCGTTCCAAGGCTGCTGGGCGTGTGATTACTATAGATCCGACCGATCCTAACCGGTGGGAAAAGGTAGATGCAGAGATCCGTAAGCGAATAGATAACTCTGGCGTTTAGCGGTTGCATAATTGAAGCCATTGGCAGTTCTTGCGGTATAATATTGAGCCTGCAAAAAATAGTTATTTGGAGAAAAAATGTCTCGATATAGAGGTCCTCGCCTGAGAGTGGTGCGCCGCTTGGGCGACCTGCCGGGTTTAACCCGCAAATCGGCTCGGAAAGCGTATCCCCCTGGACAGCATGGTCAGGATCGGAAAAAGAAATCCGAGTACTGTATCCGTCTAGAAGAGAAGCAAAAGCTTCGTTACAACTATGGTGTTACCGAGCGCCAGCTCCTCCGCTACGTGAAAAAAGCACGTCGGGCCGGGGGTTCTACAGGACAAGTCATTTTGCAACAGCTAGAGATGCGGTTAGATAATACCTGCTTCCGCTTGGGCATGGGGCCAACCATCCCCGCTGCTCGTCAGGTTGTAAATCACGGTCACATTACGGTGAATGGCCGTGTGGTTAGCATTCCTAGCTATCAGTGTCGTCCTGGTGATGTAATTGGGGTACGCGGTAAAGATGCTTCTAAAAAGCTGGTGGAAGGCAACTTGGAATTTCCAGGCTTGGCTAACATCCCGGCTCACTTGACTTTTGATAAAAGCAAGATGGAAGCCAACGTTAACAGCGTGATTGAGCGTGAGTGGATAGCACTGAACATCAACGAACTGTTGGTAGTTGAGTACTACTCACGTCAGGCTTAGACTGTCAGCTTGCAGTTATACTGCTTAGTTACGATCCTTGAAATAGATCTACCCCTGTAGCGGCATTTTTCTTTCAAGATAGAAGCCTCTTGGTTATTTAATCAAGAGGCTTCTGTTTGCATAGTTGTCTGTTGTATAGAGATGCGGACAGCCAAGGATAATCTACATAAGGTAATAAAGGCGTACAAACACAGAAAG
>JBGTGK010000439.1:0-3628 GCA_041746795.1 Phormidesmis sp. | reverse complement strand
AGTTCTATAGGGTTTTGCTCAGTGAAGGGAGTCGTGCCCAGGCGAGCAGACGCTGTTGTAATAGCCACAAACTAATCTCCTTGTAAGTAGGTCGGACAAATTATCTGTAAAACCCATTTCGACGACGCTCAATGCTCAATCTACCGTAGCTAGAGGCCACTGTAGCTAGAGGGTTGAGCGCAGTCGTTGGCCTTGCCTCTCCAATAGGAGATAACCGGGCTCATGAGGTTAGGTCAGGTAAAGCAGCCGCTAAGCCGACGTAATGTCAACAATCTGGCTACCTCGTCGATTCAGACGCTGTAAAGTGGGCGTCAGCTGATCGTAGGTGACTAAATACTCTTGAACGCCCAAGCGCACCTGCGGCGTCCGTCGGCTAGCCGATTGAGAAACGCGCACTCGATACAGCTGCGATCGCCCGCCCCCCGTAACGCCCTGGAGTTCTCTGCCTGAGGTAGAGGTTCTCACCGGCGTTGCCGAATTACGAGCCAGTTCCGTTGTCAGACGGCCCTTTCTGTTGTTGACTTTGGCGCGATCGCTACTCGCAGCGCCCCGATACAGCTGAAACATTCTGCCAAAGCCAACCGTTTTTTGACCCTGCTGAGTGGCAAAGCCCCGGTAGTAAGGCACCACCTGATCGCCAAAGTTCTCCTGATACTCTAGCGAGTCCAAATAGCTGCTAATTTCAGCATCGTAGCCCTGCTCGACATAGAGATTCACATGCTCAGAAATCTCGGCTTCGTCGTAGGGAGCCCGTCCGAGCAAGTGCTTGAAGTTAAGCTCAATGAAGCGCACTTGAGGAGTGCTATAAAAGAATTTCTCTTTATATAGCTCTGAAGTTGCCACAGCGCGAACAAAGTCACACACTCTGATGTGACCCTGCTTAAACAAAGATTCGGCGCTGGTGAGTCGTTCAGCGCTCATTACATGGTCATTTCCCAACACTTGGCGATAGACCGCCCCAATGACCGCCTGAATATCGGCTTCAGACGCATGGCTGCGTAGCTCAGTGGGAAATGATTGGGTAGAAGGTTCAAAACCTAATAGTCTTGCTGAAGTTTCGCTCGTCATACAAAAGGGCCTCAAAGCGGCATGGCTATCAATGAAGTAAAAAAATTAGTTGGCCTCTTCCTTAATTAATAAGGAAGAGGATTAGAAACCGACCCTGCCGTTAGCTCAGTGAATTAATGGCGTAGTCAATGTAAGAGTTAGCTTCAGTTGCCGCATCACCGCTCAAACCGTGATTGGCTTTGATGTGCTTAAGCGCCTCTACATACCAGCTAGGAGACAAATCAAAGGTGCTGTTGATGGTGCTAATACCTGAGATTAAATACTCATCCATTGGCCCAGTGCCGCCTGCTACAAGGCAGTAGGTCACCATCCGCAAATAGTAGCCAATATCACGAGCACATTTTTCCTTACCTGTAGACGATGAGGCAAAGTTGTTGCCTTCCATTTTCGTCGTGTACGGAAATTTTTGGTAGACAGCTTGAGCCGCGCCATCGACTAAGCTATCTGCGTTCTTGCTCAGCGATTGAGCGGCAGACAGGCCAGCCTGGGCCTGACGAAAGCGACCGAAAGCAACCTGAAGTTCTGAGCTGCTGAGGAAACGGCCTTGAGAATCGGCGGTTGATACCGCTTCAGTGATGGGAGTTTGCATGTGAAAAAATCTCTTCTAAATGATAAACAATGGACAAAAAGATGGTCAGCCAAACTTTGGAATTTTTTAAGTCCAGTGGGCTAGCTAACCGCTGAAGCCGCACGGTCGAAGTAACCATTCAGCTCAGACATCAAAGAGCTACAGTCGCCCTGGGTAACGCCCTCTCGATTGCTGGCGATCGCTACAGCCGCCTCTTTCATTTTGTTCACGCCTTCTGCGACCGACGCCCCTGGTACGCCTAGCGCCGTGTAAGTTTCCCGCAGGCCGTTCAAGCAGCGATCCTCCATCACACTGGCATCGCCGGTAAACACCGCGTAGGTCACATAGCGCAAAATGATTTCCATATCTCGCAGGCAGGCCGCCATCCGACGACTGGTATAGGCATTTCCGCCCGGCGAAATTAGCTGAGGCTGCGCTTGAAACAAAGACCTGGCCGCACCAGAGACAATTTCAGAGGCACTTCCCGTGATCCGATTGACCACATCAATCCGCTTGTTACCCTCAGCCACCATCTTATTCAGGGCATCAATTCTATCATCGCTGATATACTCGCCGCGCGCGTCAGCTTGAGAAACAACTTTTGTAAAGACGTCAAACATGTGAAACCATCTCCTAATCTCTGAACACTTAATCTTTTGTTCACTTAACAAAAAAACTTGAAAGCAAACCTGTCTCAATCCTGCTCGAACAAAAGACCCAAACGGCTTAATCGTCAGCCTTTAGGCCTCTTGAACCAGTGACTTTATTTAATCAATTTGCCTGTGCAGATCCTGTGCATAGCTTTGTGTATAACCAGTTACAATCTCTGAAGCCTAAGTGAAAGGGGCTTTTGAGCAATTAAAGGCTATTGCCCTTAACTCAGAAAACTTTTCACTTCGTTACATTCTTGCCTCTAAAGCCTCTAAAGCTTCTGCTTCACTACTATCTTCTTCCTCACTACAGTCAAACAACATGGTCGTCAGATATCGCTCTGCCCAAGCCCGATCAAACGCACGCTCTAAAATTCGCCGGGTTTTGTCGTTCTTCTGTTGCTGTGAACAATAGTGACGATGCCCAGCCAAAATTAACGCGCGATCTTCTCTGGATGTCGCAGCGCTGGCCTCGCAGGCCAGCCGACAATGGATCGTCAAATACTGACTGACCCGGTTCAAAAAAGCGCTTTCTTCTTGAGGGCTTGTAGGTCGCACGAACAAACAGAAGTCCGAAAAAATATCGCCCCACTCTGGTAAGTCTCGCGGCTGAGTAAACTGAGCCTCAGGGAGCTGGCTTAGAAAATCAGCATATTCAGCTGGCAGCCTGCGGTTAGCTGAGACTGGCGATAAATCGACAATTGCCGCTGCGATCGCCCCCCTAGCCGCTACAATATCCACCCCAAAAATCGGCAGATTAAAGCAGGTATGTGGAAACATCACGCAGTGAAGAATATCCAGGTTGTTACCCACTCTGGCAAGCTCCAAATGCAGCTTGCGAAACTGAACGGTTTGGTAGCAGGTGTTTTGAATCGTCAGCCGTTCGCCTTCAAGCTGGCCCTCTACATAACCCAAATCTGTCGGCACAGGGTAAGGAAAGACCATAAGCTGGCTTTGCCAAACCCGTTTAATTAGGTTAGCTAGCTGGCTAATCAAAGGATGTTGCTGTTCGTGAAGCGTCCGACAAGGAGTTTGAACCATGGATCGTCTGGGTGTCGTCTGGGTGTCTTCTGGGGCTCTTAAGAATGTGCCGATGAACAAATTCAAAAGTGTTATTTTATGAATGTTCTATTTTTAGCTTGCCTTACTGCTCGTGCAGACTGCGTGCAGAGGGGTTACACCGCCGCCTGCTGCGATCGCCGCCCAGCCTGATATCGCTTCAGCCGGTTCAACAATCGAGCCGCCAAATCTTTACCCTGAATAGGTTTGGTAATGTAGTCATCAGCCCCTAACGCAAAAGCTTTCTCCTGTTTTGCAGGATCGGCATGAACACTTAAGAAAA
>JBGTGK010000438.1:0-9205 GCA_041746795.1 Phormidesmis sp. | reverse complement strand
CGCAGCCCCAAATGCCCTGCCCAGGGAAAAGTATCGACTTCCTGGGGCATCACACTCGTAATCACCGTCTCTCGCTGAATATTCGACTGGATGACGACAGGCGCTGATCCGAGCCCGGTCGCTGCCTCAGCCGCCTCCTGCAAGTTGCCCAGCGTCGCTGAAATTGCCCAGGTCTGCACGGTCGGGTTGAGCTGCCGCAATTGGGACATACACAGCTCCGCCTGTGTCCCGCGCTTGGAAGCCATCAGCTCATGCCACTCATCTAAAATTACGCAGCGTAGCGAGCCAAACCGCTTGGCCGAATTTTTATACGACAGCAGCACCGCTAGGGACTCCGGTGTCGTGATCAAAATTTGCGGCTTTTTCTTAATTTGCCGACTTTTCACTGAAGACTTCGTATCGCCCGTGCGTGACTCCACCGCAATCGGCCAGCCCATCTCCTCTATCGGTCGCCGAACTGCCGCCTCGATATCGCGTGAGAGGGCTCTTAAAGGCGTGATGTATAGTAGCTGCAATCCGCTGACGGATTTCCCTGCTTCGATTTCGGCGAGCATTTGGGCGATCGCCCCCATCACCGCCCCATAAGTTTTGCCCGAACCCGTCGGCACCTGAATTATTCCGCTCTTGCCTGCAAGAAAAGCGGCCCAGGTTTCAGATTGAAAGGTAATTGGCTGCCAGCCCTGCCGAGCAAACCAGTCGTGAATAGGGGTGAGCATAGACACAGATGCAGGCAGTCATAGCGCTGTACGGCTATAGCCTAGCCGAAATAGCAGCCTACCGATCAAGAGGCAGTGACCATCGGAGAAACTTTCGCTTCTTCTTCGGTTCTGGTCGCGATCACCTCTGCAATTTGCGATTCGATTTCGTCTTTCACAATTTGGCGATACTCCAAAAAGTGTTCTATCTGAGCACATACGGTCAGGTAGCTGGCAACGCCGCCCCGATTGTGCTTAAACATTTCAAAGAGATATTTCCAAAAGGTAGAGCGGGTTTCTCTTTCGACGCCCTGCTTCCAACAAACAATCGCTAGCGCTTTGACTAAGTGCCAGTTAAAAGGCTCTTTGGCAGATTTTGGCTTCGGCCCACGGCTTTTATCATTGTGGCAAGGGGCTTCGCCTAATATGCGATAGTGGCGGTAGCAGCGATCTAAATATTTCTGTGGATCGTATAAGTTCCAAAAGGCATCGACGTATTCTTGGGCGACGTCTTCTACCGGGCGGGTAGGGACGAAGTTCATTAGGGTGGTTTGGTGAATATTAGCGGTTTCCTTCCCGGCTAGCAGGCGATTTTCCTTTTCCAGACGGTGCCAAAGGGCGGTATCGGGAAGCGCTTGCAGCATACTAAACAAAGCGGTGGGAATGGAGCATTTTTCAACGAACTGGACGATGCGATCGCCAGCCCCCTTCTTCTCCCCGTCAAAGCCAATAATGAAGCCCGCCATCACCCGAATGCCCGTGCTGGCAATCTTATGAATAGACTCACTTAGCGGGTCGCGCACGTTTTGAAACTTCTGCGTCACCTTCAGGCTATCGGCATCGGGCGTTTCTACCCCTAAAAACACCGCCCCAAAGTTGCATTCCGTCATCAAGTCCATCATTTCCTGGTCATTTGCCAAGTCTACCGACGCCTCAGTAGAGAACGTAAACGGATAGCCCTTTTCCTTCATCCAGGGCACCAGCGCCTTTAGCATTAGCTTGACGTTGCGCTTATTGCCAATAAAGTTGTCATCCACCATAAAGATGCTGCGCCGCCAGCCCAGATCGTACAGGCACTGCAATTCGGCCATCATCTGCTCAGGCGTTTTGGTGCGTGGCTTGCGGCCATACAGCACAATAATGTCGCAAAACTCGCACTGAAATGGACAGCCCCGTGAAAACTGAACGGCCATTTCGGAGTAGGCATCGAGCTTGAGCAAGTCAAAGCGGGGAACCGGGCTAGTAGACACGTCCGGACGCTCTAGCGCTCTAAAAGTGCCTTCAGTTTCACCGTTTGCGATCGCCTCCACCAGCATTGGCAGCGTGATTTCACCTTCGTCCAGCACGCGAAAATCGGCCCCGGCTTCAATCACATCGCCCGAAAGCGCCGTCGCATAAGGCCCTCCCACGGCAACCGATTTGCCTCTGCGCTTAGCTTCTCTAATCTGCGCGAGCATATCGGGCTTTTGCACAATCATGCCCGAAAAAATAACCAGCTCTGCCCAGTCCCAATCAGCCTCAGTTAAGTCTTCTACGTTACGGTCTACCAGGCGCAAGTCCCACTCCTGAGGCAAGATGCCTGCAACCGTCACTAGACCCAAAGGGGGCAAGATTGCTTTGCGTCCGGCTAATTCAATCGCTTTATCGAATGACCAAAAGCTTTTGGGAAACAAAGGATAAATCAGCAGAGCTTTCATGAGACATGCCTGGTTTATTAAGGTTTCTTCTGAATCTCACTTCACACTAGCACGCTACAGATTAGGCGATCGCGCTGAGGTGGCCACATAAATAACTAGGCTAGTGCTATGTCAAGCGCAACTAACTCCAGTCTTCACCTTTTTTAATCCACGTCGGGGTGAAGATAGTTTCTGTTTTGTGCAGCTCTCGCGTTTTAGCAAACAGCTCATCTTCAGTCATGCCCCATTGCTCAAGCGCCTTATCCAAATCGCTTTGAATATCGCGTGCGCCCTGAAAGCCGTCATAGCGAATGCGCAGTCGGGCTAACTCTGCCATATTAAGCGTGCTAGCCGAACCCGCCAAGACTGAGTTAAGCGTATCGCGATCCTTCTTATACTGCGGATGAAGATAGTCTTTGTTGCTTTGAATATTCGCCATATTTTTTACCTGCTTCATTTAAACAAACAACACAAAAGAGAATCAACATAATCAGCCATCATTTAGCACAGCCGCATGATGCCGAATATGCTCGCCCATAAAGGAAGCAATAAAGTAGTAGCTATGATCGTATCCGGGCTGCATACGCAGGGTCACGGATTGCCCTGCCTGCTCACAGGCCGCAGCAAACACCTCAGGCAACAGCTGCCCCTGAGACAAAAAGGAGTCATCTGCGCCCTGATCGATCAAAATTGGCGCATTTGTCTTGTGCCCCAGCTTCACAAGTTCAGTCGCATCATAGACAGCCCACTTTTGCCGATCGGCTCCTAAGTATCCAGTAAATGCCTTTTGTCCCCAGGTGCACTGGGACGGTGCAGCGATCGCAGAAAAAGCCGAGACCGAGGCATACTGGTCTGGATTTTTTAGCCCGCAAATCAGAGCACCGTGGCCGCCCATAGAGTGACCAAAAATTCCAGCATCCTTTACCGAAAACGCTTTTTTAATCAGCGCTGGCAGTTCCAGCGTTACATAGTCATACATCTGATAGTGCTGCGCCCAAGGTTCCTCAGTCGCATTCACATAAAAGCCCGCCCCCGAGCCAAAGTCCCAGCTCTCATCTTCGCCGGGAATATTCACCCCGCGCGGGCTCGTGTCGGGCGCTACCAGCATCAGCCCGTGTTCTGCCGCATAGCGCTGCGCACCGGCTTTCTCAATGAAGTTCTTTTCTGTACAGGTTAGCCCCGATAGGTAGTACAGCAACGGCACCGGGCCGTTTTCTGCCTGAGGGGGCACGTATACTGCAAATTTCATTTCGCAGTCGCACGACTCAGAACGATGGCTGTAAAATCTTGTGGTTCCACCAAAACTCTTTGCTCGCGATTTCTCTTTCAAATTGATTGTCTCTTACTTTTTGTATATCGGAGGGGCATCCACGAGGGGAGCTCGTACGGGGGTATTAATCGTATAGGACGACGCTGCGGATAGATTCGCCGCGATGCATTAAATCAAAGGTGTCGTTGATTTTCTCTAGTGGCATGGTGTGAGTGATTAAATCGTCTATGTTGATTTTTCCATTCATGTACCAGTCCACAATCTTAGGTACATCCGTACGGCCTCTGGCTCCCCCAAAGGCGCTGCCCTGCCAAACGCGCCCGGTGACTAGCTGAAAAGGCCGAGTGCTAATTTCTGCACCTGCTTCGGCCACGCCGATAATGGTGCAAACGCCCCAGCCCTTGTGGCAACATTCCAGCGCCTGGCGCATCACGTTTACATTGCCAATGCATTCAAACGAATAGTCAGCACCGCCGCCGGTTAACTCTACTAAATGTCCTACGATGTCGCCATCAATTTCCTTAGGATTGACGAAATCGGTCATACCAAATTTTTCGGCGATCGCCCGCTTATCGGCATTAATATCCACCCCCACAATCCGATCTGCGCCCACCATTTTCGCGCCCTGAATCACATTCAGGCCAATGCCACCTAAGCCAAATACCACCACCGTCGAACTCGGCTCTACTTTAGCCGTGAAAATCACCGCGCCAATGCCAGTTGTGACGCCACAGCCGATGTAGCAAACCTTATCAAACGGCGCATCCGATCGAATTTTAGCCAAAGCAATCTCTGGCACCACCGTGTAGTTAGCAAAGGTGGAGGTGCCCATGTAGTGATATATCGGCTTGCCCTTAAAAGAAAACCGGCTCGTGCCATCAGGCATGACGCCTTTACCCTGAGTCGCTCGCACCGCCTGACACAAGTTCGTCTTTTGGCTCAGACAGTAAGCGCACTCACGGCACTCCGCCGTATACAGCGGAATCACATGGTCACCCGGCTTCAGGCTCTTCACCTCTGGCCCCACTTCTCGCACAATGCCCGCGCCCTCATGGCCCAGAATTGACGGAAATATCCCTTCCGAATCTTTGCCTGAAAGCGTATAGGCATCGGTATGACAAATCCCCGTGGCCTTAATTTCGACCAGCACTTCGCCCGCTTTTGGCCCCTCTAGCTGAACTGTCTCAATGGTTAAAGGCTTATTAGCCTCAAAGGCTACCGCCGCTTTCACATCCATATTTATTCACGTAGCCTGCTTTCAACTACAGATATTATCCACGAGCGTTGAAAGATCGCAGCGCTATTCAGACATAAGTTAAGGCTTTAAAGTCTGCAATCTATTAGATTTGTCGGGAATCGACAAGGCTTTCGACGTAATTATAAGTACGCTTCAGGCGTTTATCTTTTAGATTAAGAATTGGCATTATGACCCGTTGGCTTTCATCTTCGATTTTGTCTTCAGCTGGTGCGATCGCACTCGCCACAGCTTTCTCGGTAAGTCTCTTAGGAAGCCGCGCTGCGATCGCACAGCCCACCGATCCAATCGACAGCCTCTTCAACGAACTGGGCGATCGCTGCAACCGAGCCACCGAAACCAGCTATCGCTCTCAAGTTTTAACCGCGCCCGATGGAGAAACTCAGGCCTATGCCACGGGGCTATTGCGTAAGCTGGTAAGCCCCGTAGAGGCTGCCAGACAAACAGATAGTGGCTATTGTTTTTCTAGCGGTCGCGAAACGCTTAACCGTCAAATTGTGATTACCGATCGGCAGGGCGATCGCCAAACTACCACCCCGCCTTATTCATCGGGCTACATCATCAACCAGCCTCAGTCCTTTTCGCCCGACTCAAAATATCTTGTAGTTGAGTCACATATTGGCTATACCGGCGGCGATGCTGGCAGCTCAATCTTCTTTGTAAATGTCTTGAACGGTAATATCGCCGAAAACCTACAGGTTTGTAAAAGCACCACCCAGGACAGCTACGACCAGAGCTACCTGGGATTTTTGACGCCCTCAGAAGCTGTTGTCGCCTGCAACGCTCCTGCCTACCAGGGCCACTTTGAAGCAATCAACTTGCAGACAGGCAGCGTGCGCCGCTTAGCCAGCAAACCTGCAAATCTGGCAAACTATGGCACCGTCGAAAGCGAATTCGAAGTCGTTCAAACGCAGCTATTTCAATAGGCTTATCAGAGTAAACGCCAATCCTGACAGCTCAATAGATTAACAGCTTCCTAGCCGCCCACCGCGTCGAAAACAGACTGTGCGGTTAGCTGAAGCGCCTGAAATGTAGGCGAAACTACTTTATCTTCTCTGCGAAACTGCCGCAGCTGATACTCCCCACTGACTAGATGATAAACCGAGATTGTCGGCGTTTTTGGCGAACCAATGTAACGAGCAGCGCCTAGTGCTAAGTAATCTACTATCCAATACTCAATGATTCCTAGCGTTTCATATTCGGCGAGCTTGTATAAATAGTCATCGCGCCAGTTGGTAGAGGTTACTTCTACAGCAAGCTGAATAGGTTCTTCGAGCGCCGTATAAGCTTTGAGATCCGCATTCCAAAGAGATCTATCAACAACGCTAACATCAGGCGTTCGACCCTGCTGTAAGCCATCATCGCGGAGCGTTTTTACCGAGCCGAATCGGGTCACCTTGAAGTCGGCCTGGCTACGCCTGACCTGATCTCGAAACGCATCGTAAATAAAATCGGCAACATCATCGTGGGCTCTCGTCGCCATTATTTCAACTATCTGTCCATTAACTAACTCATAACGCCTACCGTCGTCCGGGCAGCGATTGATGAACTCAGCGAAATCTATCGACCTGACGGTAGATTGAACCATTGAAGATCGAACCCTCTATGAGCTGTAGGTTACATTGCCTATGACATCAGAAGTAATACCTATCATTATGTAACATGCCAAGGCAGCGCACAATCTAGTCGAAATATCCGACCAAAACAATAAAATCAAATTCCATACAGCCCTAACGAGGGTCTTTTTACTCATTCTTAAAAGTCATGCTATTGCCAGATATAGCGTTTTAGGCAATGCTGCGAGAAGAGGGCCAGTTAAATATTTTGGCCTGAGGTTTAGCCGTTTGAGATTAATCGCGGATAGATTGAGCAACATCCATCTAACCGCGCCCAATGACTTGTCTGAGCTATGAAAAAATCGCATTCAACCTTTTCTCGGCTGATGAAAACCGCGCTCTCAGTAATCGGGGGTCTGGCCGTATTAGCGCAAGCTGACGTGGCTTTTGCCGGAATGTGCCGGGCGGATCTGCCGGGGAAAGTTGATGCGATCGCCAACGGCTACACCCTAAAAGGAGCCCAAGTCGGCATTTTGATTGAAGACGCTAACCCCAGCGCCCGCGTCCTCTATACCCGCAACGCCCAGCAAAAATTTGTCCCCGCCTCCAACGTCAAGCTGCTGACCACCGCCGCCGCCCTACAAAAACTTGGCCCCAACTTCAGCATTCGCACTTCCGTACTCGGCCAGCCCAACAGCCCCAAGCAGGATCTCTACGTCGTCGGCAGAGGCGACCCTACCTTCACCAGCTATCAAATCAACCTGCTAGCAGGCCAGCTCAAGCAGCAGGGTATCCGCCAAGTTAATAGCCTCACCGCCGTTGATAACTATTTCACTGGCCCCATCGTCAATCCTTACTGGGACGCAGAAGACTATCGCGCAGGCTATGGCGCACCTGCCAATAGCCTAATTCTCAACCGCAATGAGCTAGGCTTTACCGCCATTCCTGGGCGCGTCGGGCAGCCCCTTCGCATCGTTTGGGATCGCCCCGACTTTGTACGCGGCTGGCGGATTGAAAACAACTCTCGCACGGTGAGCAGCGGCAATGAGTTTATTAACGCCGGTCAAAAGCCGGGGCAAAAAGTCATGGACGTTAGAGGCCAGCTAATTGCCGGGACAGACTCGGACAATACCTCTATTGCCGTGCTAGATCCGGCTAGCTATTTTGCCGAGCAGTTTCAGCAGAGCCTTAACGCCTATGGCCTCAATACCGCTCGTATCAAGGTCAGCAACAGCAGTCCACCCGCTGGGCTAGTAGAACTCGCCGCCGTCCAGTCTCCCCCGCTGCGCGCCTTTATTAATCCGACCAACCTATACAGCGTCAACATCTACGCCGAAGCCATGCTCAAAGCACTGGGCCGCAGCGTAGACCCATCCACCACCAACGCATACACGACGGGCGCTAGTGCGGTCAGCCAAGTTCTCACCGACATGGGCGTTGCCCCCAACAGCATTTCAATCGTTGAT
This sequence comes from Phormidesmis sp., assembly GCA_041746795.1. GTDB lineage: Bacteria > Cyanobacteriota > Cyanobacteriia > Phormidesmidales > Phormidesmidaceae > Phormidesmis. The sequence goes on along the minus strand of JBGTGK010000438.1, from coordinate 1,287 downwards.
GGTTCGGGCCTTTCGCGTCGTGACATGGTTACCCCCGAAGCCTTTGTTGACACCTTACAGGCCATGGCCAAAACCCCAAACGCCGCCATCTACCGAAACTCTCTAGCCGTTGCCGGACGCAGCGGCACCTTGAGCAACCGCATGAAAGGCACTAATGCCGAAGGCCGCTTTCAGGGCAAAACGGGGACGCTCAGCAACACCTACAGCCTTAGCGGCTACCTTAATCCACCCAATCATCCGACTTTAGTGTTGACCATTTTAATCAACGGCACCAATGCTAAAGGCAGCGACGTTCGCAGCCTGATCGATCAAATTGTTATTCAGGCTGCTAATTTAAGCGATTGTTGAGTCAGCCATTTCCGCTACCAGAACATTTATGCATATCTGCGCCGGAATGTTGTTGTGCTAACCGATCGCTACTGCGGGCGACCTTTCGGAGGGGGGGAGACTCGGCCCCCACGTTCGGAGGGATCTCATGGCAGATAGTTGCTACCGACGGTCAAACCACCACACTTCCAGGTAAAGCCAGCAAAGACCGCTAATTTTAAATCTGTGGTTGATGAATATCTGGATGACTGTGCTGAGCAAGACATAAAAGCTGAAAAGCCGAAGATCAGTGCGCCTGCATAAGGCTGTATCGATTGAGAAAGGAGTGCGATCGCTATTCAATAGGACTTACGCAGGCGAGAAATTAACGCCAGGGTTTTTGAGCTATTGAATGGGGCTACAGCAGGAAGCAGCGACAATAACAGTCATTCTTCTGATGAACTGCGATAATCAGATCTGGAAGGCACAGTACAGTTTCCGTAGCCAGAATTATAGAATCTGTACAAACATACCTAACGTATGAATATTAGAGTCGATGAAACATGGCATAGGCTCCGAGAGTAGACACAAGGGCAGGCACCTTCTGAACGTTTAGCGGCTCAAATCCTACTCAGCGAAGGATATCAAGACTTAGATCCTAGTCACCCACTAGGCGGTCAAGATGGAAAAAAAGATGCTCTTTGTCAAAAGAATGGACAGGTATGGGTGATGGCTGTGTATTTTCCCAGAGGGGAGAAAAGCTTCAATGATATAAAAAAGAAGTTTTGTGATGGACTTAGAAGGTGTGAGAGGTAATTCAGCAGATGCGTTAGCCTTTGTTACTACCTAAGTTTTGCCCAAATAAACGGCAACATGCTCTAACTTCAGCAGTTGAGATAATCCCTGAATCCAAGGTCTGACAAGGGTATCAGCAGCATTTAGACGAATTTCAATCAGTTGTCCCTGTGCGTTGAAGCAGAG
>JBGTGK010000437.1:0-11901 GCA_041746795.1 Phormidesmis sp. | reverse complement strand
GACACTCAAAACCCTTGATCTACCGTTCGCTTCTGATCATGGTCAAACTCGACTAGCAGGTCTGAACGGCTGCAACCCAGTAACTTCGTTCCTCGTTGAGGCAAAATGTACGTCTGTAAGTTGGAATTTGGAATTGCTGGGTCATACTCCCGGTTTTTGAGAGTGCCTGTGAAACTGGTAACTTTCCCTGAATTTTCGCTTTGCAAGTCGCCTCTATATTAATAGGGTATTTATAGGGCAACTGTGCTCTCTTACTGTGCGCTCTTTGGCGTCTAAAGTAGTTCCTTTGTACTTAACTAAACCTTATCTGATTATAGTCGCTGGCCCAACCGCTTCGGGAAAGTCGGGATTGGCGATGGCGATCGCCCAGCATCTGCGCAATTTTCGACCCGCTGTGATTCTGAGTGCTGACTCCCGCCAGGTGTACCGAGAGTTCGATATTGGTACGGCCAAGCCCTCTGTTGCCGACCGGCAGGCGGTGCCCCATCGGCTGGTAGATATCTGCGAGCCGACTGAAACGCTGACGGTAGCGGACTATCAGCAGCGGGCTCAATCAGCGATCGCCCAAATACACCAAAAAGCTGAGCAATCTCCCCTGCTGGTAGGCGGGACTGGGCTGTATATCAATGCGATCGCCAGGGGATTGAAGATACCTCGGGTGCCGCCTGATACAGGGTTGCGATCGCAATTAACCGATTTGGGCCAGCCCCACTGCTACGACCTTTTAAAGCAGATAGACACCCAAGCTACCCAGCGCATTCACCCAAACGATCAGGTGCGAACGCTGCGGGCGCTAGAAGTTTTTTATGTGACGGGGCGAACGATTTCGAGCCAGCAAGGTGAAGATCCTCCCGACTATCCCATCCTATATATAGGTCTAGCTTGTGACGCTGAAGCGTTGCGGCAGCGTATAGCAACCCGCACCCACCAAATGATAGAAGCCGGTTTTGAGACTGAAGTCACTCGGCTAATTGAAAAATACGGTTCAGATTTACCATTATTAAAGACACTGGGATATGCAGAGATGCAGCAGCATATTGCTGGGGAGTTTTCCTTAGAGAGCGCCATTGAACAGATTGTGCAGCACACCTGTCAGTTCGCAAAACGTCAGCGCACCTGGTTTCGCAAGGAGCCCAGCATCGAATGGTTTTCTGCGGGTGATTCTGGATTGGAAGGGCAGGTAATTGAGCGGATCGATAAATTCATCCGCAGGCTAGGTTAAGCCTTGCGCAGCCCAACCGGGCCTAACCTACAGTTCTTCGGTTTCTAGCTCTTTGATCGGCACTGCTAATTCTTTTCTCTCGGCGGGTTCGAACTCGGGCGACCTGGCTGGAATCAATTCTTTCTGCCTTTCAGGCTGCTTCTCACTCTGTCGTTCTTCCAGCTTCAGCGGCAGTCGCATAGGCTGCTTCTCTTCCACCGCATAAGTCTTCGGCAGGCTGCGCTCCAAATCATCCAGCGGCCTGGGAATCACCATCACCGAATTCAGCTCGCCGATGCGCTCGGCCTCATTCATCCCCGCCTCAACCGCAATCACTACATTCGAAAGCGAGCCCTGAATAATAATCGTACACAGCCCTTCTCCAATGGTTTCGTGAGAGAGCAACGTCACTTCAGCCGACTTTGTCATCGCATCAGCCGCGCCCACCATGGCTGGAAAGCCTCGGGTCTCCAGCAGGCCAATGGCACTACCCCCCATAGACTGACCTACGCCTTCTAGTGCTTCTAGTCGGGTATTAATGGGCAATACCGCCTCTAGGTTCGCCATCGGACGAGGAATCACGGAAGCTGAAACAAACTGCCCGAACTGTTTAGCCGTGTCCTCGCCCGTCTTAACGGCCATGCGGACGTCGGCAACCCCGCCACGAACAATCGCCGTGCAGTGCCCGCCGCCCGTTTTCTCGTACCCTACCAAAAACACGTTGGCCGACTTCATCATCGCGTCAGCAACGCCGATGATAGCTGGAAAGCTCGTTGTCGATATCATTCCCAGCGCCGTGTCATACAGCCAGTTGCGGGCGGTAATGGTTGGCTTTCGAAGGGGGGTGGCCTCTGAGTGCATAACAAGCCTCTTTTAAAAGCGCTAGAGCGCTGTTCGCGTAAGGAATGGCCTAGCTCTGGGAGTGGTTATCCAAAGGCTGCCGGTGGGGAAACAGAGTTGCAACCAGCTGTGAAACCTGATCGCGGCCATATACTCTGTCACTAGAAGCGGGAACGGTCAGCGACGATGAGCCACTGGCGCTACCATTTTGGAAAGAACTGCTGCCGTTGGCTTGGTTACTGTTCCCTCCATTTCCTCTTCCATTCCCATAGTCTGATTGTACGTTATTACTTAAGGAGCCGCTGGAGAAGGAGCCACTAGAGCCACCAGAGCCGCTAGATTGATTAAAGGGCTGACTGAAAGGTTGGTTCAAAGGGAGTGGGCTGACGAATTGGTTAGGCTGCTGCGGAATGTCCGGAATTTGGATGGGTTTGGGCGCTATCGGCTCCGGCTCGACAAAGGTGCTGGCCTGGAAAAGAGTGGCCTGCGCGGCTACCGGTGCAGGCTGAGCTGAGCCATGGGTAAAGCTGCTAGCAGAATTGCTTGAAGGATCGAAGCGGCTAGTTTCGAATCCAGACGGACTCGATTGAGTCTGCTTCGCGCCTGTCTTTGCGCTCATATGGGCACTGATTAAAGTATCCGGGGGCAGTATCGCTTCAGCTTCTACTGCTGGATTGATCAGCGTAGTGCCTGCGCTGATGCAGGCATTCGCGCCCACTGTGCCATTGCCTACCACTAATACATTTGCCCCTAGGCTAGCGCCAGATTCTATCGTGAGTATGCCTTTACGAGACTGAATGCAAACGCCCGCTGCGAGGCAGACGCCTTTACCCACCACAATTCGGCTACCCGTAGAAGCCTGTAAGACGACACCGGCTGCGATCGCCGCAGTCACATCTATGGTGACATCACCCACCGCACAGTAGTGGGTGTCGCTCACTAAACTAGGTGCCCGTTGGGACATAGCGCTTGCACATTAGGGACGTTGAATCGTTGTTTCTAAAACGCGACGCTTGGCTTTAGGGTCTACACCGACTAGCCGCACATAGTCGCCCTGGTGTTGAGCGAGCTGCTTACCCAGCGCCGAAATCGCCTCAGCCGGGCGTCGCGAATCAATCGCCGCACCGGTCTGCCAGATGCCACTGCGGAAGCGGCGCTTGTCCGCAAATTCAACGGCAATTTTACAGCCCTGGTTCACAAGCTGAGTGACCTGATCCATCACCTTAGAATCCAATGGGCCATTACTGCCGTTTCCACCGTTTCCACCGCCGTTTCCACCGCTGCTACCATAGCCGCTATTCCCGTAGCCGCCATTTCCGCTGTTTCCACCGCTATTGCCATAACCGGCACCTTTCCTGAGATAGGCCGGATCGTCATAGTGAGGAGGATTGGCATTGATCGGATCTCTGCCCGCTTGCGAACCGTATGAGCCCCTCGGAGCACCCGCTTGATTGCTCCGAGAGCCGCCTGGTTGACCGCCGCCGCCCGGCTGATCTGTCTTTTGGCCTGGCTTGTGAATCGTCGTTGCCGCGCCGCGCGTTTTTAGCGAAGTGTTCACCCCAAAGACGCGCACGTACTTGTCAGGATTCTGACTGAGGAAGTTCTGTAGCTGGCTAACTGACTGTAGTGCGGGCGCAGTCTGCCAGATACCGCTGCGATAGCGACGAGCATCGGAAATTTCAACGCCTACCTTACTGCCCTGATCAATAATTTGGCTGACCACCTGAGCGGCCTCGCTGCTGTGGTAGTAGCTGTTATCACCACTATTACCATTATTGCTACTGCTGCTTGGGCTACTGCCCTGAGAGCTGTTCTGACCGTAATGGCTGCCCTGCTGCTGAGAGCCACCGTTCACAGTGGCCGGGCGACTAGGCGAAATATCAACGGGCTTACCGTCAGCTCTTTGAATCGTCGTTGTCGCCGTTCGGCGCTTAGCCTTAGGATCGATGCCAAACATCCGCACAAATTCATTACTGTGCTCATCAAGGCAGTGCTCCAATCGGGAAAACACTTCCTGCTCGTTATGAGAAGTGATAGGTGAACAGCTTTTCCATACGTTGCTGCGATAGTGACGATTATCCGCGTGCTCGGTGCCAATAATGTGACCGCTGAGCAATAGAGAGCGTACTTCTTGAACAACCCCTGGGCTCAAGGCTCCAGCGGGTCTGCTAGCGCTGTCGTTACCGCCGTTGCCAGCACTTTGAGATCGGCCACCGCCGTAGTTGGAGTTACTGGAGTTAGAACCACCGTTGCTCGCGCCCTGGTTGCCACTGCTAATGGGTTTACTATCAGGGCGCTGAACGGTTGTCATACCGACGCGCTGTTTCACTTTGGGGTCAATTCCAAACATGCGCACGTACTCACCTGTGTGCTCTGCAAGGCAGCGCTCTAGCGCCTCAAAAACCGCCTGCTCTTGGCTGCCCTTGATGGGCGTGCAGGTTTCCCAGACGCCGCTGCGATAGCGACGCTTGTCGGCATGTTCCATACCGATACGGTAGCCCTGGCTTAGGTGCTGGCGTACCTGCTGGACAATTTCTGGGGACAGTCTTTGGACTTGCATGTTGGCTCCTTCAGTGGCGTAGGACGAATGACGGGTTGAGTAGTCTGTAGTTGAGTAGTCGGTTGAGTAGTCTGGGCGGGTGGGCGGGCTATGAATACTAGACGCTCGCTGGCCAGCGACGCGGCCAGCTGAGCTATTAATCGGAACGATTCGTCCCTTAGAACGGTTAGTAGCGGTGTTACCTGAACGGTTCGCTCTGGCTCTCTTGGCTGATGAGGTACCTGCTATTTCTTCGGCTAGCGCCCTGTCTTCAGGGGTGATCTTAGGAAGCTGATCGGCCTGATGCTGGCTAGTAATGACGCTGCCCGAAGGAACGCATCTACCGGGCGGTATTTCTACGTCTTGAACGAGGGCGTGCATCATGACAATGCAGCCGTCGCCTAAGCGAGCGTTAAATACAGTAGAGCGAAAGCCAATAAAGCAGTCTGGGCCGATGAAGGCGGGGCTGTGGATAATTGACTTATGGGCGATGATGGTGCGATCGCCCAGCCAAACAGAATAGCGACGATTGCCACTCATTACCTGAGCGCCCGCTTGCCCTTCTACGATGACGCCCGGCAGCAGCACGCACTGCTCTCCTACAGCAACAGAAGCACCGGGCATGGCCGTAATCGCCGTACCCGGTGCTACCACTGCACCTGCGCTAATGCTCACCTCACCCTCTATAAAAGAGAATTCATGCACATCAGCTGAAATATGCACCTGTGGATTTGCCAACAGACCTAACCTTGAAACAGCCGGAGCCGTCCTCTGGTCTGCACTGCGGCTGATACTCTGGCTAGTATTCTGGCTGATATTCTGGGCCATCATGCGCCCCTTTAGCCTCGCCTAAAACGTCTTACCGAAATCTTCTTACCTAAAAACCCTCTTACCTGAAATCTTCTCGCTTATCGTAGAGCAAGCCAGAGTCCAAGCTAACAGTGTCAACAATCGCAATGATTGCCGCATCGACTGGCTTGTTCGCATATCGCTGCTGCTGTCTAGCCGCACTGCCTCGGCTTACCAGTACCCATTCACCGACGCCTGCACCCACGACATCGGCAGCAACTTCATAGTCGTTTTGGAGGTCACCTGACTCTTCAATTAATTGAACGAGTAACAGCTTGACCCCCGTTAGACTTTCATCTTTGACGGTACTCACGACCGTGCCTCTAACTTTTGCTAGGCGCATAAAGATTTATCCCAATTGGGGAGAACCTGTGTCGTCTATCTTCCGTAAGGACGAATGCCGCTTACGCTTTCACGGAACTGCTCTACCGCTTCGGTGTAGCGAATGGGCAGAACAAATTCCAGGTTTTCGTGAGGACGGGCAATGATGTGCGTAGAAAGTACCTGACCACCATTAACGCGCTTGACGTTCTCAACGCCAGCAGCTACAGAAGCCTGAACTTCAGAAACGTCGCCACGCACAATCACGGTAACGCGACCACTGCCAATCTTTTCGTAGCCAACTAGCGTCACGCGGGCGGCTTTCACCATCGCATCAGCAGCTTCAACGACTGCGGGGAAACCCAACGTTTCCACCATACCTACTGCAATTGCCATACTTTTTTCCTAAAATCAAGATCAAAACAACAAATCAATCTGAATCGTCAACCTGAGCATCTATTCTCTTAAGCAATTGCCTTAAGAACGGAACTGCTCTACCGCCTCGGTGTAGCGAATCGGCAAGACGAACTCTAGGTTCTCGTGAGGGCGCGCAATGATGTGCGTAGAGAGCACTTCACCGCCATTTACCCGCTTCACTGACTCAACCCCTGCCGATACAGAAGCTTGAACCTCAGAAACATCGCCGCGCACGATCACCGTGACCCGACCGCTGCCAATTTTTTCGTAGCCCACTAGCGTAACGCGAGCGGCTTTAACCATGGCGTCAGCGGCTTCAACTACTGCGGGGAACCCCTTCGTTTCAATCATTCCAACAGCAATAGGCATTAGTCGAAATCTCCTTCAAATAAATAGTCACATGCAGGTTAAATCTTTGAATAGAAAAACTTGTTTTGATCGCCCCGCTTTGACCTCCCGCTTTGACCCCAAGGATCTCTGCTACAGCAAGTACAAAATTAGTTGCTAAAACTAGCCGTTTCTACGCCTGCTTTACGCTTATAAAAAGCCATCAGGCAAGATTGAATCTTTAAAAACCAAAGTAAGCACTCAGTTCAAAAAAGCAACCTCAAAAATCACTCTCAGGCGAACCTGCAAAATTCCCACGTCATACTCAAGAATAAAGTGGTGGTGTCGCTTTGACAATATAAGCCTCAATGATTGTTGCTGATAACGAGCATTATTAATACTTATGCCAATATCTTTGCTATTTGTGTTTAAACATGAAGCTGCATTAAGGCGCCGATGACCAGCCGATGACCAGCCAATGACCATAGGAGTCCGCCCGTCAGGTAAAATAAAGAAATATGAGAGCGCTCACACTTGTAGAGTTAATAGGTGTCGCGTCAGGTCTCGCGCTGAAAATCTATCGGGCGGCTTTATATTTGAGGGTCAAACAATTTTGGGGCAAATGTCCGACCAGACGTCCGACAGGTGTTGGGCGATCGCGACCCGATATCTCGATCGTAAGCCAGTACTTTTGCAGCCGCCATCTAGCCATTTATCACGCCCAACCTGTCTTCTCAACCTGTATCAACGAGGGCTTGAAAAGAAGTTCATTATGTCTTCTTTCAAGGTCTTCTTTTAAGGCAGTCACTGAGCCCTCGTGCTGACTGTTTTATCCTCTCTTTAGCCAATTTTAGCTGGGCTATGTAGGTGACCTAAAAAGGGATAACCCAGTAACTGATTCGACCGTCTTCTGACCGTTTTTTTAAAAGAAATTCTGAAGTGCCAGTGATAGAGCCAGTGATGCAGTTTCTCATTCAGTGGAGTTGGTTAATTCCAATGTACGGCCTAGTCGGTGCGCTGCTAGCGCTGCCCTGGGCAACTCGGCTAATTCGTCGGACGGGGCCTCGGCCAGCCATGTACATCAACGTCTTGATGACGGCGCTGGCCTCTTTGCACGGGTTATTCCTGCTACAGGCCATTTGGCACAGCGGCACTCAGGTCGTGAGCTTTGAATGGCTACAGGTGGCCGACTTGAAGCTGTCAGCTTCCTTAGAATTATCGGCGGTTAACCTGATTTTTTTGGAGCTAACGGCAGGACTTAGCCTGCTCGCTCAAGTTTTTGGGATGGGCTACCTAGAAAAAGACTGGGCGCTGGCCCGGTTCTTTGCGCTGATGGGCTTTTTTGAAGGGGCAATCAGCGGCGTGATCCTTAGCAGCTCTTTGTTCTCTAGCTACTTTTTGTTAGAGATGCTGACGCTCTCTACCTACCTGATTGTCGGCTTTTGGTATGCTCAGCCGCTGGTGATAACAGCAGCTCGCGACGCCTTTTTAACCAAGCGCGTGGGGGACGTTCTGTTGTTTATGGGTCTCATTGCGCTGAGCACCTATGCCGGTAGCCTTGGCTATAACGATTTGTATATATGGGTAAAAGATGCTGACATTACGCCGCTAGCCGCGACGCTAACGGGGCTTGCCCTCATTGCTGGGCCAACGGGGAAATGCGCTCAGTTTCCCCTACACCTATGGTTAGATGAGGCAATGGAAGGCCCAAGTCCAGCCTCTATTTTAAGAAATTCGGTGGTGGTGACCTGTGGCGCTTACGTCCTCATCAAGCTTCAGCCGGTAATTGTAATTTCTCCAGTTGCGCTAGATGTGCTCACTGCTATTGGGGTGATCACAGCCGTCGGCGCTTCTTTTGTATCGCTGGCGCAAATTGACTTTAAGCGAAGCTTTTCTTATTCGACCAGCGCTTACCTCGGCTTAGTCTTTATCGCGCTGGGTACGCAGTGGCCAGGCGTGGCTTTTATGCTGTTGTTTACTCATGCGGTTGCTAAGGCGCTGATTTTTATGAGCATTGGCGCGGTGATTTATTCCACGAATAATCAGGATCTCACTGAGCTAGGTGGCATTTGGTCGCGGATGCCTGCAACGACGATTGCCTACCTAACTGCGGCGCTGGGGCTAACGGGCGTATTGCCTTTTGGCTGCTTCTGGTCTTTCTGCCTGGGCATTCAATTTCTATGGCAGGAGCATCCGGTGCTAGTAGGCGTGTTTTTGCTGGTGAATTTTATTACGGCACTGAACTTAGTGCGGGTGTTTCGGCTGGTGTTTTTGGGTGAGCCTCAGCCAAAAACGCGGCGTACGCCTGAGGTGGGCTGGCTGATGGCAATACCGATGGTGACGCTCTCGGTGGTGGTGCTGCTGGTGCCGGTAATGATGTGGCGACTGATGTTGCTGCCGCCGTTTGAGTATTTCAACCTGGCGGCGGTGGCGCTGCTGGTAGGCTCTGGCGTTTTAGGGGCGGGGCTGGGTCTGTATCTGCCGCTAAATCGGGCCTGGTCGCGATCTAGTCTGGCACCGCTGCGCGTTCTGCAAGATGTGGTGGGCGATGACTTTTACACGCAAAAGCTCTATGAAGGCACGGTTGTGAGACTGGTATCTACACTGTCGGCAGTGAGCTATTGGATAGATCGCTATGTAGTTGATGGGGCGGTGAATTTTGTGGGGGCGGCTTCTTTGTTTGGGGGCGAGGGATTGAAATATAGCGCTTCGGGGCGATCGCAAAACTATATCCTCACGATTGTGGCGGGTGTTGGGCTGCTGGTACTGATGACGACGTGGACGATGTGGTGATGGGGTTGAGGAGATAGGAGACACTGGTGTGATATTAACTTTGCTGCTTGTGGTGCCGCTGCTAGGCGCTTTAATCATTAGCGTTTGGCCGACCAAGCTAGAGCCTTATCAGGCCCGGTTGGGGGCGCTGATTACGCTGGGCGTGACGCTAGCACTTTCTCTTTATCTAGTGAGTCAGTTTGATATTAATAATCCTGGCTTTCAGTTTGTAGAGCGCTTTAGCTGGATAGAGCCGTTGGGGCTAAGTTACTCTCTGGCAGTGGATGGCATTGCGCTGCCTTTGGTGGTTGTTAACAGTTTGCTGAGCTTTGTCTCGGTGTATATCAGCGGTGAAGTCAAGCGGCCACGGCTCTACTATCCGCTGCTGCTGATTATTTCTAGTGCGGTCTCAGGCGCTTTTTTGGCGCAGAACATGCTGCTGTTTTTCTTGTTCTATGAGATGGAGCTAATTCCGCTTTATCTGCTAATTGCGATTTGGGGCGGGGCGCGTCGGGGCTACGCGGCAACTAAGTTTTTGATTTACACCGCGTTCTCAGGCATTTTAATCTTGGGAGCCTTTTTGGGGCTTGGTTTGCTCTCAGGTACGGGCAGTTTTGACTATAGTCCGGCGCTCGCTCAGAGCCTAACCATGGCGCAGCAAACGGTGCTAATGGGCGTTTTGCTCGTCGGCTTTGGCATCAAAATTCCGCTGGTGCCCTTTCATACGTGGCTACCTGATGCGCATGTGGAGGCCTCTACGCCGGTTTCGGTGCTTTTAGCCGGGGTGCTGCTGAAGCTGGGAACCTACGGGCTTTTGCGCTTTTGCGTGGGGCTCTTTCCCGCTGCCTGGCTGTCGGTTTCGCCCTGGTTGGCCTGGTGGGCGGCGGCGAGCGTACTGTATGGCTCTTTGGCTGCGATCGCCCAAACTGACATGAAAAAAATGGTCGCCTACAGCTCAGTCGGGCACATGGGCTACATTCTTTTAGCTGCCGCCGCCGCCACGCCTTTGAGCCTTTTAGGCACCGTCATGCAAATGGTGAGCCACGGTCTGATTTCGGCGCTGATGTTTTTGCTAGTCGGCGTTGTCTATAAAAAAACGGGCACTCGTGACTTAACCATATTGCAAGGACTCATGGCTCCCGAGCGAGGACTGCCGTTTGTGGGTTCCCTAATGGTGCTAGGGGCGATGGCCAGCGCTGGCATTCCGGGGATGATGGGCTTCATTTCAGAGTTTATTGTGTTTCGCGGCAGCTTTGAGACTCAGGCACCTCAAACGCTATTGTGTATGGTGGGCTCTGGGCTGACGGCGGTATACTTTTTGCTAATGATCAATCGGGTGTTTTTTGGCAGGCTGAGCATTGCTCCAGATCAGCTAGGTGTGCCTGTAGATACGTTAATTTCTCGGGTGAAGTGGCGCGATCGCCTCCCTGCCTTGGCGCTGGTCGTCCTTATTTTTGCCTTTGGCCTCCAGCCAGAATGGATGACCCGCTGGATGGAAACTACCACCACTACCTTTATGACGACCTCCACGCAGGTGGCGATAACGGTTTCTTATCCCCCGCTGGGAAATAGCGCCAGTGAATGAACCCTTGAATACTATGTCCACACACCCTTCTGCAACGCAGCTTGAGCCCACGCCGGTCTACTCCTCTTCAGACTATATTGACCGCCTAGTGGCCGGAGACACGCTGCTGCCCGAAACGCCTGAAAACCTTAAAGAAGTAGTGGGCGTTTTAGAAGCCTATGGCATTGTGCTCGATGCCTACGCCACCAATCTCAGCTACATTGCAGAGCATCAATTTCTGGTGCTGGTGCCTGTTTTCAAGTATTTTAACGGCAGAATTACGCCTGAAAAAATTGCTAAACACCTGTGGCACGACCGGATTAACTACGAATATGCTGAGTACGTCATGCGAACCATGATGTGGCACGGCGGCGGTGGCCTAGATACCTATTTAGATTCAGATGAGTTCTGGGCCTGCTGCGGCCCGGCGATTCGGGCCAAAATTCGGATGAATCCCATGCTGCGAACCCTACACGGCATTTTCCCTGACTTTCTAGCCGAGCAAGTACGTCAGATGTGCTACTACTCAGGGCTCGGGCAGTTTTGGCGGGTGATGAGTGAAATATTTAGGTGTCTGTCCGAGCAGTATGCCAAAGGTAAAATCAAGTCGCTAGCAGAAGTCGTCGATTTGGTTAAGACGGAGCTGGTTGCCCACGCAACGATGCCGATTACCTATGAAGTGACGATTCAAGGCACTGAGTATGAAATTATTTCTGGATCGGTTGGGCTAACCTTTTTGTCCGACACAGCGGTGCCGTATGTAGAGACTATTTTCCTCAGGGGAACGCCGTTTTTTGGCACCGTTTCCTACAACGCTCAAGCGCAGCAGGTGCCGATAGACCAGGCTGAGTTTGCCTATGGCGCTCTCTTTGCCGACCCTTTACCCATCGGCGGGGCAGGCATTCCGCCGACGCTGCTCATGCAAGACATGCGCCACTACGTCCCGCCATATCTGCGAGAGATTTATCAGCGCTCTAAGCGCGGGCAAGACGACATTCGCGTACAGCTCAGCCAGAGCTTTCAAAAGTCAATGTTCTGTGTGACCGAAGCGGCAGTGCGAGGCATGATGCC
>JBGTGK010000436.1:0-8151 GCA_041746795.1 Phormidesmis sp. | reverse complement strand
GGCTTTCATACGATTGCAATACCTTCGTCACTTCACTGTCAAACTAGCTGCCTATACTAAAGATATTCTTCAAGTATAGGCAAAACATGTCAGGTCTTCACTCTAAAGTCTCACCGCCCACGGCTCAGCAAATCCTAACCGAGAGCCCGAACAAAAGACGATCATCTGGCCAGAAATTAGCCACTTCTTTAGCCTTGGTGCTGATGGGGGGAGGTATCGCTACGACAGGTGCTTACTATGCTTGGGGCCAACCCGGTGAGCCCGCGCCCGTTGCCTCAAAAGCGACTCAGCCTGCTTACCAGACAGTGCCCACAAGTTTGTCGCTACCGACAGAAGCAAATTCCGTAGCCGAAGTTGTCCAAGCGGTCGGCCCAGCGGTTGTTAGAATCAATTCTTCTCGGACGGTTCCTAGCGGCCCGTCTGCGTCGCAAATTCCAGAGGAGTTTCGCCAGTTTTTTGGCGGTAGGCCACCTTCTGAGGCACCCCGTGAAAGAACTGAAAGTGGCGTCGGCTCTGGCTTTATTGTGAGTAAAGATGGACGCATTATTACCAATGCCCATGTGGTAGAAGGTGCTGATACCGTGCAGGTCACGCTCAAGGACGGTCGCACTTTTATGGGAAAAGTGATTGGTAGCGACCCGGTAACCGATGTCGCGGTGATTGACGTAAATGCCAATAACCTGCCAACCCTTTCGTTTAACCAGGCTGAGCTGCTGCCCGGAGAAACTGCGATCGCCATTGGCAATCCTCTTGGCCTCGACAATACGGTAACCGTCGGCATCGTCAGCGCTACCGGACGCACTGGTGGCCAGGTCGGCATCCCAGATAAGCGCGTAGATTTCATTCAAACCGATGCTGCTATTAATCCGGGTAACTCGGGTGGCCCCTTGCTAAATGCCAAAGGCGAAGTAATCGGCATGAACACGGCTATTATCAGCGGTGCGCAGGGCTTAGGCTTTGCCATCCCAACAGATGCGATCCAGCGCATTTCTGATCAGCTGGTGGCGACTGGAAAAGTCGAGCATCCTTTCATCGGCATTGAAATGGTGAACCTGACGCCTGAGCTGCGCGATTCGGTTAACCAGAACCCTAATAGCGGCTTTACGGTGACAGCTGACAGCGGCGTGTTGATTGGGAAAGTAGTGCAAGGTTCGCCTGCATCCCGCGCGGGGCTTCGCTCTGGCGATGTGGTGAAACAGATAAATGGGAAGGCGATCGCCGATGGTAAGGAAGTTCAAGATGCCGTTGAAGCTAACGGCCTAGGTCGCGATTTGAAGCTACAGATAGACCGCAACGGCAGCAGCCAAACCGTTTCTTTGCGCCCTGCGCCGCTGCCAGCTAAAGGCTAGGCTAACAGGCAGAATCGGTCTGCTTTGAGTTTTGTGTTATTAGCGTAAACAGTGCCGTAGGATATTTATAGATTGCGTAATTTAGAGCTTATGACGCTTCTTTTGCACGAAAGCATGTCTTGAATTGATAACGACACCCATTAGATAGAATAGTGAGCCTGCCTGAATTCGGGGAATTTTATGAATGCTCCTTCCCAAATTCAGGCTAAGGTGATCGCTTATGGGCACTCAAATTGGCGTCGGCGTTAGCCACCATCGCAATCCGACGATGGCAGGTAAAGAAGCCGTTGCGCGGGCCTTGCAGCAAGCCGCAATAGAGTCGGCTGATGACCGGCCCGATTTTGTCATGGTGTTTGCTACGGTGGGTTACCGGCAGCAGGTACTGCTTAAGTCCATCCGGGAGGTCACCCACAAAGCGCCTTTGGTAGGTTGCTCGGGCGAGGGTGTGATTGCTCAAGGGGTCGCTGACGAGTCTAATTTTGCAGTGACGGTGCTGGTTATCAAATCCGAGGAGATGCGCTTCACCTATGGCTTAGAAACAGGTATCAAAGCGTCTTCAGGTCGGGTAGGTGAGGCTATCGGCGAGGCAGTCTTAGGTTCTGTCACTCATCTAGAGGCCGAAGGAGAGGCCAAACAAGAGGTCAAAGCGCTCTTTTTGTTTTTAGAAGGAATTTCACCGAACTTCGATGAATTTATGGAGGGTCTGCGAAGACGTACGACCTTAGAGCAAAGCATTCCAGCAGTCGGCGGTTTTGCGGGTGATAATTTAGCGATACGCGAGACTTTTCAATACTGTGATGATCAGGTGGTCACCGATGGAGCCGCGTGGGCTTTGCTCTCGGGTAGCGTGAAAGTATCTTCAGTTATGAGTCACGGCTGTATGCCTGTAGGGGAGCGGCATACCGTTACTAAAAGCAGTCGCAACGCCGTGTATGAAGTTGACGGTAGGCCTGTTTTAGAAGTGTTGGAAGCCTATTTGACCGAGGCTGAAGTGGGTGACTGGAGCATTGCGCCTGTGATGTTGGGCTGGGCGTTTGACTCGTCTGGTGGTGCTGAAGCGGAGCTGCTTGGCCAGAGCGATCGCCATATGATTCGGGCGATGGCTTCTAGAAATGAGCAGGCGGGCGCAATTTATATGATGTCGAATGTGGTAGAAGGCAGCAGTTTTCGAATTTCGCGCCGAGACCGCGAGAGAATTTGTGACAAGGCCGCCCAAATGGCTGACTCGCTGCTGGCGCAGGTTAAGGCAAATGCAGGCGATGCTGCCCGTCCTAAGCTGATTCTTCAGGTGGAATGTGTGGGCCGAGGCAAGCTTATTTTAAGAGAGCCCGAAAAGCTAGCGCTGAGCCATCAGCTTCAAACCAAAATTGGCAAAGACATTCCGTGGATTGGCTTCTATGCCTTTGCTGAGATTGGCCCAATGTCAGGCCAAAACTGCGTTCATAACTTTACAGGCATTTTGACGGCCCTTTATTAACTTTCTCTCCTTTGAAGGCCGATTAACCTGTTCCTTCAGCTAGCTGAAACCTTGTAACTTGTTCTCCTCTGAGTTCTCTCTCGTGACATCTGATTCTACCAATTTACTCCTTTCTGAAACCGATCGGCTGCGAGCTGACCTAGCGGCTGTAGAAGAAAAAAACAAACAGCTGACAAACAGGGTGAAGCAGCTTGTTATTACCGAACATCAGCTTTATGACTGGCGCGCCCGGCTCGACAGTCAGGTATATACCTACCGCCAGCTCTATGAACTCGGAAAGTCTCTTAATCAAACGTTTGATCTCTCAGCGGCTTTGACGTTGGCAAATGAATTTGTGGTTTATGAGCTGGGGTTTGAGCGCTCCTTACTGCTAATGCTTAACCCAGCGCAAACTGCTTTTGAGGTGAGGGCGCTAGAGGGTTATTACGACGATGAGTCAATGACTGCTGTGGAGACTTTGAGCCTGAGTGGTAATGACCCAGTGATTCAAAGCTTCAATAAAGAGCGAGATCATGGAATGTGCCTGGAGCATTGTGATGATGTGTCGCTTTGCGAGTGGCGATCGCGCCTTGGCATGAATGAATATATTGTGTTTGCTTTGCGTCAGGAAGCAGAGGCACCCCTGGGCTTACTAATCGCCGGTAACACCGCCGATAGAGCCACCTACCATACGCGGGTGAGCCCAGAAGAGGGCTTTTTGGGCCTAGCGAATGCGGCTAGCCAAATTGCGACTGCCATTAACAGCGTGAACTTTTATCAGGCGTTGACTGAAGAGCGATCGCTACTCGAAAAAAGAGTGCAAGACCGCACTCAGGACTTACACAGCAAGAACGAATCGCTTCAGAATGCGCTAGAAGAGCTGAAGCTTACGCAGGCTCAGCTCGTGCAAAGTGAAAAATTGTCTAGCCTTGGCCAGCTCGTAGCGGGAATTGCCCATGAGATTAACAATCCGGTGAGCTTCATTTATGGCAACTTAAAACATGCTCAGGACTACACTCAGGACTTGCTCAAGCTCGTAAAAACCTACCAAACGCACTATCCAGTACCTCATTCAGCGGTGCAGAAAACGATTGAAGACGTGGAGCTGGACTTTTTGGCAGAGGACTTGCCCAGCCTGCTCAACTCTATGGAAATGGGCGCTGTTCGCATCGAAAAAATTGTGCTGTCGCTCCGCACGTTTTCGCGAATGGACGAGTCGGATATGAAGCGGGTAGATATTCATGAGGGCATCGACAGTACCCTGCTGATTTTGGATCATAAGCTCAATGGCAAGCTGGGCACACCGCCGATTGAGGTGGTTAAGCACTATGGCAATCTGCCTTTAATAGAGTGCTATGCCGGGCAGCTTAATCAGGTGTTTATGAACATTTTGGCCAATGCCGCTGATGCACTTGAGGAAGCAGATCCAGGGCAAATTACGGTCACGACAGAAGTTTGTGACGGCTATGCTTTGATTGCGATCGCCGACAACGGCCCCGGCATTCCAGAGGACATTCGTGGCAACATTTTTAATCCGTTTTTTACCACTAAGCCGGTAGGTCAGGGAACGGGAATGGGCCTTAGCATTAGCTATCAGATTGTGTGCGATCGCCATGGCGGCAGCCTAACCTGTGAATCGGCAGTAGGGCAAGGCACACGCTTTGTAGTTAAAATCCCAACCAGCTTGACGCAGGCAAACACAGACACCCAAAGCTAATCCGACGAAGGTTTAGCATCGATTTGGACGCGCCATTCGGAGGCGGATTTTAGTTCGTTGATAGCGTCTGTGTGGGCGGCGTAAAGGCTCGCAACAACGGCATTAAGCTGGCGCTCTGAACAGGTTTCAATCAGCGCCCCAAGTACTTCAGCGGCATTCGCTGCGCCCTGGCCTAAAAACGGACTGAGGCTCCACACGTCTTCTACCCAATCTTGAGCGCCCTCACTTTCAAACATGAAGTCGTAAAGGAGTTTCCTGGCGGTTTTGCTGCTCACAGTCATAAAATTTGCTGAAGTCGGCTGTACAAGCCATAAGTTTCGCTCTCTAGCCTAGCAACTCATAGGCCGATAAGACGCTTAATTAACCGCTGCTTCTACAGGTTCTTTTGAGGATTCTTTTTCAATAGCTTCGGGCTGCTCCTTAATCACAGCCTCAGATAGCTCCAGCGACCAGCGGCTAGCAATCGGCATTCGCCATCCCATGCCAAAGGCCCGGTCGGTGACCTTCAGCACAGGTGGGGTCTGTCGTCGCTTAAATTCGGCGCGGGTCACTAAGCGAACAACCTTTTCTACAACTTTTGCAGAATGTCCGGCTGCGACAATATCGTCCGCAGACTGTTGCTTTTGTATCAGCCGCTCTAAAATATCGTCTAAGGTATCGTAATTGGGCAGTGAGTCCTGATCGACCTGTCCCGGCTTGAGTTCTGCGCTAGGTGGCTTAGTGATAATGTTGCTAGGGATGATTTCGCCACCGTGTTTTAGAGAGTGATTCAGACCGTGGTTTGGGCTGTGATTTAGCCATTGGCAGATGGAATATACTCGCGTTTTAGGTACGTCGGCAATCACTGCAAGCCCGCCGTTCATGTCGCCGTATAGGGTGCAGTAGCCTACGGCCATTTCTGATTTGTTGCCGGTCGAGAGCAGTAAATGGCCAAATTTGTTAGCGATCGCCATCAGCAAATTACCCCGAATGCGAGACTGCAAGTTCTCTTCAGTAACGCCGCTTTCAGTCCCGGCAAATAAAGTCTCCAAGGTTTGGCCATAGCCCCTCATCAGCCTGCCGATGGGAATGGTTTGAGTTGTAATGCCTAGACTGTTCGCGAGCTGTTCAGCATCGCTGATGGAGTGGTCGGAGCTATAGGGGGAAGGCATGAGAACGCCGAGAACGTTTTGGGGGCCGAGGGCGGCGGTAGCGATCGCACTCACCAGCGCAGAATCTACCCCGCCGCTCAGGCCAATCACCGCCTTCGTAAAGCCGCACTTAAGCGCATAGTCCTTTACGCCTAGCACCAGCGCATCCCAAATCTCAGCATCTGCTACAGCGGGTAAGGGCTTAATCTCTGCTGCTTTGAAGTCTTTACCGGCCTCGTCAAATTCTATAATTTGCAAGTCGCAATCAAAAGCAGCGGCCCGACTGATCAGCCTTCCTGCCCGATTCACTGCTAAGCTTTGCCCATCAAAAATAAGATCGTCGTTGCCGCCCACCTGATTCACATACACAATCGGGCATTTATTTTGCGTGGCCGCATGAGAAATCATCCGCTCCCTGAGCGTTTGCTTGCCACTTACAAAAGGAGAAGCCGACAGGTTAGCAACAATATCTACGCCTTGGGCCACTAGCTCCTGAGTAGGATCTATCGGATAGCTACGTTTCCCCCAAAAAGACTCGTCATTCCAAAGGTCTTCGCAGATGGTGACACCAACATGAACAGAACCCTTTTTACCTTTGTATATAAAGCTGTTGGCTTCGGTGCCTGACTCGAAGTAGCGGTCTTCATCGAATACGTCGTAGGTAGGCAGAAGGCGCTTGTGAAAAATCTGTTTTACCTCTCCTGCTTGCAAGCGTGCCATACTGTTGAAAATAGGTTTTTCGCCATTACTGGCAGCGGCGCTGTTTTCTTGGGCAAAGCCAACTAGGGCGGTGAGGTCGGGCGGTAGGTCTGCGGCTAATGCTGCAATGGTTTTTTTCATCAGCTGAATGAAGCTAGGGCGCATCAGCAAGTCTCTAGGCGGGTAGCCGCACAGAGAAAGTTCGGGCGTTAGCAGTAAATCTGCGCCTTGCTGCGAAGCCTGTTGAGCCGCATTGAGAATTCTTTGGGCGTTGCCAGTGAGGTCGCCGACGATGGGATTGATTTGGGCGATCGCAATTTTCATAAGACCGACATTTGGTATGAAAGAACAGTTTTCAAAAGAGGGCAGTACCCGATCACGAGAAGAAAAATTTGAGACGCCTATCCTACAGGAACACCATCGGTTTATCCTTTAAAGGCTCAAAGGCCTCCGCGTCAAATCTATAGAGGCTTGCAGGCCGCCCGGCCCCACGAGAAGTTTTTACCTTTGTATCCTGTAAAATTCCTAGCTTCAACAGCCGGGTGCGAAAGTTAGAATAGTCCGAGCAGTCTTCTCCTAGCACCGTGGCATATAGCTGATAAACATCGCTGAGCGTAAAGGTCTCGGGCAGCACATCAAAGGCAACTGGGCTGTACTCAAGCTTGTTGCGCAGCCGCTGATAGCCATAGGTCAAAATCTGGTTGTGGTCGAACGCTAGCTTAGGCACCCGGTTAAGCGGATACCAGGCAATCCCGCTGACGCCATCGGCAATCAGCGCAGTATCTTCGTAGCGCACGAGTGCAAAGTAGCTCACTGAAAGATAGCGCACGTTATAGATATTTTCAGCTTCGCGGGGGTCTCGACTGGGGCCACCGAAGGTAAACAACTGCTCTAAATAGAGGTTGTTGACGCGAATTTTTTCAGTGAGCACCCGATCAGCAGCAGCCTCTAACGATTCGCCAACGCGCACTAGCGTACCGGGCAGACTCCAGTAGCCGTCGAACGGATTTTCATGGCGCAGCACCAGCAGCACCAGCAGCCGATTTTGCTCGGTGTCTACAGAGAAAATAACGGTATCTACCCCCACCTTAAAGTCGGCAAGCTCGGTCTTAACCGACGCCCGTGACTTTTGAGTCGTTTTTTTGGCGTGGATAGCGATCGCCTTAAGCGGGGGCTTTATCGGCGTGTTGATATTTGAGCCTGGGGGGTTTGTAGACATGGGTAAAGCTGGCGCTCACTAATGTAGTCGCGGATAACGGGTGGAAGATCGTCAGGAACTTGGCTGCATTCGGGGGTGCGATAGCGGCTAGAGGCAATGTTGTGCTGCTGGGGAGGGCGGGCAATTTTCACAGTTGCCTGCTGCTGTAGGGCAGATAGCGCTGGCCCTTGGATGGTATAGCCCGGTCTGGGAAACACCAGAATTTCTACCTGAGCAAAAATTTCTTTGGCCTGGTACCACTTGGGCAACTGCGAAACCAGATCAGCGCCTACGACCAGACTGAATTTTGCCTTGGGCCATATTTGGCGGGCGCGAGCGATGGAATAGATGCTGTAGCGATCGCTCAAGCTCTGATACACCCCTACCCGGCTAGCATCAGGCAGCGTATCGGTTAGCAACCTAAGCATTTCGGCGCGATCATCTAGCGGCGACTGATTATCCTTAAAAGGATTTTCAGCCGCCCATACCGCCACCTGATCAAACTCACGCGCCAGCCAAGCCAGAATGCTTTGATGTCCCACATGCGGCGGGTCAGCGCTGGTACCAAATAGGGCCACCCGTTCAGGTTTTGTCCAAGGTTT
>JBGTGK010000435.1:0-10141 GCA_041746795.1 Phormidesmis sp. | reverse complement strand
AGCCCAAAGACGTTATTCGCAAAACCTTTTTGGCTCAAGAGCTGTCGGTAAAATTTGAATTTGATTTGCCGAATGGGGACAGTCAGCTTGTAAAAGGTCGATTCGACAGCCTCGTATACGACTTTGCCGCTCAGCGCCTGTGCGTGGTGGAGTACAAAACCTATCAGGCGACTGATCCCGCTGCGCAACTTGCCCAGGTTGCTTTGTATAGCTACATGCTCAAGCAAAAGCTTCAGGTGAATATTAACTCAGCCGTGTATAGCGTGCTGCCTGATTGGCAGGGAGTCGAATATTCCTGGGATCTGTTGGAGAAAACGCTGCACGAACTGATTCCCCATAAGCTGATGCAAATGAGGACTTGGCTGGCATGGCGATCGCCCAACCCAAACCCACCGCCTATGACGGCTCACCTTGAGCTATGCAACATCTGTCCTCAAAAAAACAAATGCCAAACCTACTTTGAAGCAGGCGCTGCTGTAACCCCTGCCACAGTGCTCCCGCCTGAGCCGATCCGACTAGACAACATTCCGCCTTTACTCATGGGTTCTGTTGCAGAAAGCTTCGCCCTCGACTATTCCAAACCCGTGAAGGTCGAAACCTTGCAGGTTGAGTCCCTGCGCGTGGATTCTATCGAAGTTGAATCGTTGCGTGGCCTAACTCAAAAGCCAGTCGCTAAGCCAAAGCCGCCTGCAACGGCGTTTCCCCCTGCAAAACCAGTATCTGCTGAGGCCGCCAGTGATGCCTCAGATAAGATGGCAACGCAGCTAGTAGAAGTATTGCAGTCCTTTAACGTCGGCGTCGATTATTTGGGTTCAGCCCTTGGCCCAGCGTTTGTTCGCGTTAAGCTCATGCCTCATTTAGGCGTGCGGGTCAGCTCAATTTTGAAATTTGAAGATGATATTCGAGTGCATTTAGGCCTAAGCAATCGGCCTTTGATGGCTCCTCAAGCAGGATACATCAGCGTTGACTTGCCTCGCCCGGATCGGCAGACAGCGTTTTTTGAGGACTATTACAAGCAACAGCCTGAGATGAATAGTACAAAAGCTAAGGCTGCCATTGGTGTAAATCTAGACGGCGAGCTGATTGAGGCTGATTTGGCTGATCCCAATACCTGTCACCTTCTAGTCGGCGGTACGACCGGCAGCGGGAAGAGTGAGTTTTTGCGATCGCTCCTCCTCAGCCTGCTAGTTCGCCACGATCCCACCCATTTCCAGGTGGCCCTTGTCGATCCTAAGCGAGTGACCTTTCCCGAATTTGAACAGATGCGCTGGCTGTACGAGCCCATTGTTAAGACTCGGGAAGATGCGATCGCCCTGATGGAACGCCTTGTGATCGAAATGGACGACCGCTACCAGCGCTTCGAGAAAAGCCGCTGTCCTGACCTGTCTGCCTACAACCAAAAAGCCGCCGTGCCACTGCCTCGTATTCTCTGCATTTTTGATGAGTATGCCGATTTTATGGCCGACAAAGAAACCGCCAAAGCCCTAGAACAAAGCATTCAGCGCTTAGGGGCAATGGCTCGCGCCGCTGGCATTCACTTAGTAATCGCAACTCAGCGCCCTGAAGCCAGAGTCGTCACGCCGCTCATCCGCTCAAACCTGCCCGGTAGAGTGGCGCTACGAACGGCGAGCGATGCCGACTCTGCGATTATTTTGGGTGGTAAAGAAGGCGTGGCGGCTAACCTGCTGGGCAAAGGCGATTTGTTTTACTCAGGAGGCGGTCACCTGCAAAGATTGCAAAGTTTGTTTGCGCCTGCTCAGACTGTGGTCGATCTGATTGGCTAAAGAAAGCAACACCATCCTGATACTGTTCAAGCTGATCGCTTATGGGTAAAACCTTCGTGATTTAAACGACTTTTAGCCTACGTACTTCTTCAAACATCAAAGACAGTTATTACGTTTCTAATAAACTGGCCCACTGCTCTCAAAAATAACCCGCTTCTCGATACTATTAAGGAGTGAGGCCAAGTCGTCACTTGCAGCTCGCTCTCCTCTTTATAGCGCTCACTACCTGTCACCTCGATTTGTGTGAAGCGTCATAAAGCAATCTCTAAAAGTTAAGAATAACCTTCCAAATCGATTCGACAATTTTTTGCGGTGGTTTAACTTACGTAAGCTTTACTGCATGACCTGATATGCGAACGAAAAGGTTGTCTTGCGCTTTTATTTAGCGCCCCTTAGATACGTTTGAGAGGAATCAATGATCTGCGCCAGGACTGTTAGGTGAGGCGGAGTGATTTGGAAAAACAGCTATCGCTTTTAGACGCCTTGTGGGTGGTCATTCATTCGCACTGAAGACTTCGTATTATTCACTGCGGCAGATGGCACTTGCCCAAAATTTTGGCCCTATTAAGTTAAGTCAATAGCCAGCTAATGCAACCGACAATAGAGAGACCGTAGGTACTTATGAGCAGTGCTGCTTTCTTACTAAGGGCGTTGCATGGCCTTGTACTTTACGCAAAGACTTGGAAGTAGCGGTTGGGCTAGGTGTGAGCGAGTAAGTCGATGGGTGAGCAGTGGGCGGCTGGCTGAATAACGACTGATAGAAAAAATTGAGATCGATATTGAGTGGTGGGACTAAGGGAAATGAAGATTGGAAAAGTAAAGCAGCTGGGCGTAGTTTTGCTAGGCGCTTTTGTGGTTTCGGGCTGTCCTAGTCCAACCGCAAGTCGGCTGATGGCGAATAGCAGCCATGTCTCCCAGAATGCTATGGCTCAAGAGGTTACTAATACCAAAGTTACAAACCACAAGAGCGCTGCTAATAACAAGGATCTCGCTGAGGTGAGTTTTGACGTTTGCGCAAACGTAGAGAACTGGCAGCGACCTAGTGAGGCGGATCAGGATAAGCGGCTGAGCAGTAACGCCCGCTATGGTGAATCGCTGGCGAGTGGTCCGCTGAAGGATGCGTCTGCTAAGTTTCAAGATCATCAGGTGATCAGCTTTATCACCTATGGCTTGAGTGCTCGTATAGAGCCTGAGGATTTTTCGGGCGCTTGGACGGCGATTGATGAGATGGCGAATTGCTATCAGCCTGAGACGGTGATGGCGATTAATCAGGGCGATCGCGCTGAAACCTGGCTGCTCAATCAGCGCATTAGTAACTTGCAGTGGGAAGGCGATCGCTACATCATGACCGTCGAACCTGCTAGCACGGGCTTGCAGGTTGTCCAGTTCAACCGCACCGATAAACTAGCTGCTCTGCCCCTAGAAGTGGTGACGACTAGCGGTTCTCCCGTTAATGTCACGTCTGGCGACTGGCAATAGGAAATCGGCGGCGTGGTTCAACCTGGGCTTCGCCAAGGCAATACTCTGAGTCAGGGAAAAATCCTTCAGAAGCTGATCTAGCTGCACTTTGAAGCTTTGATGCCTACCCAAAAGTGTAACCCTCGCTTGAACCACGCCTAAATTATTAGTACGAACGGTCACCTTAACAGGGGGTAGGGGTTGACTCTCAAGCTAACCTCAGGGTTTAAACTATGAGAGGTCTCATCTAGAGTCCGTTGTATTCACCATACTCATCAAAGAGGTTAATTCCGATGATCAAAGTTCCTCAGCTCAAGAAGCTCTCCCTAGCGGCGGTTTCTGCCGTTGTTCTGACCGCTGCTGTGGCTGGCGTTGCCGTCGCCGCTCCCTGCTTGTTCCCTACCCCTGATTGCCCCCCTTCTAACTGCGGCTAGGTAGGGATTTACAGGCTACTTTAAAGATTAAGTAGCCTGTAAAACAGCTCCCATGGCGTAGGCTGGAAGATTTGTAGGCGTGGTTCACAACTGGCTACTTTTGGGTAACACTTGTAGCACAATTTAGACCACCAACGATGATGGCCTAATATGCTTTGCGTCATTCTTTAGGCTTTCTGGAAGCGCTCGAAACCTAGCAGGTATAGCCAATGAGGGTGAGGCTGGCCAGTCAGAAGTTCTTTAAGACTTTGCCCACGTCGAATCGGCGATAGAGATACGCAATAAAAAATGACGAACGATCAAGTATGGGCTTTTCCCCTTCATCGTTCATTATTTATACTGCTTCCTTTTCTCAAGATCCCATCTTTCTCTTCAGCTCATCAAGCTCCTCTTCAGCTTCCCACTGACGAAAGCTTTCATCTAAGGGATCAAGCGACTGACTGAAGCTGTACGGGCTTTTATTCCAGCCAGTTGTGCCCCAATCAGATTCAACCTTGGCCGTTTTTACCGTTGCGGCGGCCTGAGCAATCTTAGTTTTCACTTCCTGCCTTTTAGTCTTTACCCGCTGCTGCAATTCCTTAGTTTGTTCAATCCGTTCCTTCACCCCTTTGAGCTGGCCCCAAAGGTGATTACCTTGACGCAGCAAAGTCGCCTCCCGCTCCTGCGCTGGCCCGACGAGATCCTGACGATTGGCGGCTTTAGCCTTGGCAATCCGGGTGTGCCACTGCTGAATGTCTTGAGCCGTTTCTAAAATGCTGTCTTCAAGCTGCTTCGAGCGACGGTTAAGCTCGCCTAGCAATCGGATGGCATCTTCTTCCTGTCCCCGCAGCTGATCTTCCAATGCGCGCAGCTCTAAGTGCGGATTGGCTCGCAAAAACTCATCGAGCCGCGTTTCTAGAAAGCGGCTGAGATCGTCGAATAGGCTCATGGCGTTAGCTAAGGCTGTGGGTCTTTAAAGGGTCTGCTAAATTTCTAGTTTAGAACCTTTGACCAATATAGATCGAGCGCACCTCGCTATCGCGGCGAACCACCACATCTTGACCATTAACAGAGACTAAAGACCATTCGGAAACGCCAACGCGATCGCCTACATAAGCCCGCTGCGAATTGCCATCTACATTAAACAAAGCCGCCGAACGACTGCCCAAGTTCAAAATTCCTACCAGAACATGCTCAGAATTTGGCTTTTTGTTAGTAACCGCCGCCGCTGCATTCGTAGGCGCGACCGCAACCGGTACGCTAGGTGCTGGTAGTTTTCTCCCAGAGTGCACAGTAGGTATAGAAGACCTAGCGGTAGCTGGTGCACCCGGTGGAATGGCGGCAGCAGCGGCAACAGGTGCCGGAACCGGCACAGTCCCAGCTTTGGCCGAGGGCTGTGTCTGATATAGCGGTACGAAAACTCGTTCAATCACGCCAGGTGTAGTGGCCACGCCTGGCAGATTGGGCAGTGTGCCTAGCGGCGGGGCGGCGTTGATGTTGGGGACGGTTGTGGGTAGCATTGGCACTTTGTTCGCAGCCGGAATCACAGCTACGGTTTGATTTGCCCTATCCTGACGAGCGGTGATGACCTCTAGCGACCGCTGCAAGTAGGCTAAAAAGTCTGCTGTGGAGTTATCGGGGATCTCCGCCGCTGTGGCTTCTCGTCTAAGCGAGAGCAGCCATCCATTCGTCGGCGCACTCTGGCTGAGCCTCCATAAGCCCAGTGTGCTAACGGCTGCAATGCTCGCTGCGCCAACCAGCAAAAGGGGCAAAGACACCTGCTGCTGTGGGCGGGGCGAAAGCTGAGAGAGTGCCAGCGCTGGCAGCGGCTCGCTTGGGTACAGGTAGTTAGAAACTGTTTGAACAGGTGAAGCCGAATTGCTCTCTAGATTGTCATCTGAATTGCCGTCTGGATTGTTGTCCGGATTGTTGTTCAAGCCGACGTTATGCGATTGAATCACCGTGGTTTGAAGGTTGCCAAAGCGAGCGAGTGAGCTGCTTGCGGCTGTAACAGGTCTGCCGCCGCTGCTGTAAGCACCCTCGTTATACCGATTAGCAGGCTGCTCGCGGGTGAGTTTTACAGCCTGAGCGGATTGATACTGTGGCGTGTGTGCAGCGCTGGCTTCCACGGTAGCTCTGTAGAGATCAGCAGCGCTCCTGGGTACGAAGTCAGACGGTAGCTGAACGGTTCTATTAGAAGGATTAATGATCTTGGGCTGATGATTGACCACCGCCCTGTGGCTACTCAAATCGCCCTCTAAGATCTGATCGACATCGATAAATAAATCGTCCATCAGGCGATCGCTGTAGGTATCTGCGACTCTGGTAGATGGAGATGCCTCTGAGCCGGAAGCAGTATTTTGAATGACTAGGCGGCTGTTCGAGATCATGGTTTGAGCGCGTAGGTAGAGCTTTTTGGAAGGTGGCGATTTCCTAAGGACTGGTTGAAGCGCCGTCGAAAGTATCAAGTTTCGATGATGTTTATGCCAGCTAATATGCCCCTTTGCCTAAGAAACCTATCAAGTTTTCACGTTGGATTTTCCGTACGGTCTTTCGATAGCTGTGACATTGCTGACTGAACCTACCTAGCGCTACGGACGGGCGACTGAATAAGCAGCGGGCTTGGTATTATCAGCTCAGAGTTTGGTGGAAAAATGACAGGTTTTAGCGCTTCTTTAGGCACCCTGGTAGAGGTGCTTGCCGCAAGCCCAATAGGCGGTGGGCATCTGCTTCAGAAGCTCGTGGCTGGCGTCACAACAGATACTCGCGCGGTGCAGCCCGGTGAGCTGTTCGTCGCGTTAGAAGGCGAGACTTTTGACGGTCATAGTTTTGTCGCTCAGGCGATTGAAAGGGGCGCGATCGCCGCCATCGTTCGCAAAGGCATCATCCCTGAAACATCTAACCTACCGCTGCTAGTTGTAGACGACACTTTAGCGGCCTACCAAACCTTGAGTCACTGGTGGCGTCAGCAGTGCGGTGTTTCTGTGGTTGCCATTACCGGCTCAGTCGGTAAAACCACGACCAAGGAAATAGTTGCCGCCGCCTTAGGTTTATTTGGCTCAGTGCTAAAAACTCAGGCGAACTACAACAATGAAATTGGGGTGCCAAAAACTTTGCTAGGGATCACCACCGACCACGACTACGCCGTCGTTGAAATGGGAATGCGCGGCCCTGAAGAAATTGCCCCTTTGGCGAAAATCGCGACGCCTGACGTAGCGCTGATTACTAATGTGGGTACGGCGCACATCGGCAGGCTGGGATCACGGGAGGCGATCGCGCAGGCAAAATGCGAACTGCTCCGAGAGCTGCCGCCCGCTAGCATTGCCGTCCTCAATCACGACGATGCACTGCTGCTGAGCACCGCTGCCACCGTTTGGTCTAGCCAGCAAATTACCTACGGTCTGGCCGGTGGCGATACGCATGGACAGCTCATGGGAGACAAGCTGCTGGTTGAGGGCGTGACGATTCCTTTGCCTTTGCCTGGGCGACATAACGCGCTGAATTTGCTGGGCGCGATCGCCACCCTCAAAGCCCTCACCCTCGATTGGACAAAGCTCGCCCAAGGCCTCACCGTTTCTATGCCCGCAGGCCGCGCCCAAATGCACCAGTTGCCCAACGATATTGTCCTACTAGATGAAACCTACAATGCCGGAGCCGAGGCGATGGTTGCCGCCATTCAGCTACTGGCCGCTCAGCCGGGAGCCCGCCGGATTGCGGTGCTGGGCACGATGAAGGAGCTAGGCGATCACTCTGTGGCGCTGCATCGCCATATTGGCGAAACGGTGGCAGCTCAAGGGTTAGATCGGCTGCTGATTTTAGCCGATCCCGATGAGGCTGAGGCGATCGCAGCTGGGGCAAGGCCTGTGCCGACTGAGCAGTTTGAGAGCCGTGAGCAGCTAGCTGCGTATTTAAAAGGGATGATTCGAGGGGGCGATCGCATCCTTTTTAAAGCCTCTCGCTCAGTCAAAATGGACGAAGTCGTCGATCGGCTCCTAAAGGATTTCATGTGAAAGATTTCATCCGAAAGATTTCATCCGAAAGATTTCATAGTTATCACGTAGTCCCTTGGCTTAAGATAAAGGACTGATAGCTATATAAAGTTCAAATCCGACTAACGAGCCGCCGTGGTTTTAGCGCTTACCTCACAGCACATTGCAGAAATGTCAGCTCACGCCGAGCGGGTGTATCCCGAGGAGTGCTGCGGCCTGATGGTGGGAAAAATTGACGGGTCGCATGGTGCTACTGACAGTGCTACCGATAGCGAAACTTATAAGTTACTGATCGAACTCGCGCCCTTAGAAAATGATTGGCACTCTGATCTGCTAGCGGAGAATGCACCCGAGAATTCATTAGAAGACGAAAGCGACGTTGCTGCCGCCGCCCTGGGCCAGTCAACTTACACCAAGCACAGACGATACGCCATCAATCCTAAAGACATCCTGCTCGTGCAAAAGCGGGCAAGAGATCAGGGGCTGACTATTATTGGCGTGTATCACTCTCATCCTGACTATGTAGCGGTGCCTTCGGAGTGCGATCGCGCTCAGGCCTGGCCCGAATACGCCTATGTGATCGTGTCGGTTCATGGCGGGTCGGCTCAAGGTAAAGAAAGCGGAAGCAAAGCGGTCGATATCCAGAACTGGACGTTAGACTCAGAACATCAGTTTCAGCCAGAAGCCATGCAAGTCTCCCGCTCATCAGCCCCCGATCAGTTGCCGATTCGAATGCCGATCTCGGCTTAAAACTTCTGGCTTTGAAACCCTTGTCTTAACTCAGCTACTAGCCGCTGCCGTCAGCCGCGCCAGGTTTATGCTCCACCAAAGGCACTTACCTCAACCTCGATCTTCCAACGAATTTCACCCTTTGATTTTTCAACCACCATGCTGAACCCCAATTTGGATGAAATCCAACTCAATAAGGCGGAGTACGAACGCTACTCTCGCCACCTGATCCTTCCTGAGGTCGGCCTCGAAGGTCAGAAAAAGCTCAAAGCCGCCAGCGTTTGCTGCGTCGGTACCGGTGGCCTCGGTGCGCCGCTTCTTCTATATTTAGCTGCTGCTGGCGTTGGTCGTATCGGCATCGTCGATTTTGACGTAGTTGATCATTCCAACCTTCAGCGCCAGGTTATTCACGGCACGTCTTGGGTCGGCAAGCCTAAAATCGAATCTGCCAAGAGCAGCATCCTCGAAATCAACCCCTACTGCCAGGTTGACCTGCATGAAGTCCGGCTTTCCTCTGAGAACGCCCTGGAAATTTTTGAACCCTACGACATCGTGGTCGATGGCACCGATAACTTCCCCACCCGCTATCTAGTCAACGACGCCTGCGTCCTGCTCGACAAGCCCAACGTCTACGGCTCCATCTACCGATTCGAAGGTCAGGCGACCGTATTTAACTACGAAGGTGGCCCCAACTACCGCGACCTTTACCCCGAGCCACCACCGCCGGGTCTAGTTCCTTCCTGCGCAGAAGGCGGCGTACTTGGTATTTTGCCGGGCATGATTGGGGTCATTCAGGCGACCGAAACCATCAAAATTATTTTGGGTAAGGGCAAAACGCTGAGCGGGCGGCTGCTGATATATAACTCTTTAGACATGAGCTTTAGAGAGCTGAAACTGCGCAAGCCAGCCGAGGAGCATCGCACTGTTATCGACAAGCTGATTGACTACGAACAGTTCTGCGGCATTCCTCAAGCTGCCGAAGAAGAAGCCAAGCAGCAGGCCTCGCTCAATGAAATGACTGTTCAAGAGCTTAAAGCGCTGCTTGATAGCGACCAGGATGATTACTTCCTGCTAGACGTGCGCAATCCTAACGAGTACGAAATTGCTAAAATCCCTGGCTCCGAGCTGATCCCGCTGGGTGAAATTGAAAACGGTGACGGCGTACTCAAGCTCAAAGCCATGCTCAACGGGCACAAGCTAGTCGCTCACTGCAAGATGGGCGGACGTTCAGCTAAGGCTTTAGCCATTCTCAAAGAAGCGGGCATCGAAGGTACTAACGTTAAAGGCGGAATTCAGGCCTGGAGCCGCGAAATTGATCCTTCCGTACCCGAATATTAAATCCGCTTCGACTTTCAACTTCGAGTTAAGGAGGGCGCGTTCTAGGCGAGTCCTCCTTTTTTATCTGTCTGTTTACTTATTACTTATTAGAGGACATTAAAAGCATGAGTCTCAAAGAGCGTGTCTCCGACGAAATTAAAACCGCGATGAAGGCCAAGGATAAGCTGCGGCTAGAAACCGTGCGTGGCATTAAAAAGGTCATCATTGAGAAAGAAAGTGACATCCGTGCGGAAGGCCGTGAAGAACTCACTGAAGAAGAGGAACTAGCCATCGTCATGCAGCTCGCTAAGCAGCGCCGTGATTCTATTAAGCAATTCACTGATGCGGGGCGTGATGAACTTGCTGATAAAGAAGCTAAAGAGCTTGAGATTTTGGGAGAATACTTGCCTGCTCAGCTTTCGGATGCGGATATTGAGGCGGCGGTGGATGA
>JBGTGK010000434.1:0-5527 GCA_041746795.1 Phormidesmis sp. | reverse complement strand
GCTTTAAGCTCTTAGGCGATGTAATTGAAGGCGTTCAGTTTAGAGACGGCATTCGTCAGCAGGAAGAAAAAGCGATCGCTCAGCAAAAAGATCAGAAGGCTGCCTAATTTTGTCTCATACACCAGATTTGACTATATCTCCGCAGTAAATGGGGTTCCGGCTTCTAGAATGACGGAAGATCGAGGAACAGGAACAGCTTGAACTGCATCGCGTGCTGTTTCTATACAATCTTCTAAGATGATCTTTAAGTCATCGCCCTGTACCAGCCGTGCTTTGACTCTCTCAAGGGAATTAAAGAATTTCTCGAATTCCAGTAGGTAATTGTGGCCTAGTTGTCCGACCGAAAATGCGCGGAATTCTTGATTAAGCTTTGGATACTCTGAAAAGTACCGAGCAAGAACTTCAGCCCGTTCTTGTTCATCGAACTCATCAGGTGTCTCAACTAGCCTCTCCAACGGACCAAAGAGTCGTCCTAGTTTAAGTAGCATGTCGAGTTTCGACTCTAATCGACCCATACGCTTCAATTTGATTGCTAACATACATGTTTACAGTAGCTTTATTATCCACAATCGACAGTAACTATATATTTTTACAGCCCCCATCTGACTGCTCCATGTTTTAGTGGATATAAATGACTTGAGTGTTGTGAAATTCTAAAAGCCTTGACTAACAAGGCTTTGAAAGGCTAGGCAAAAATAAGTTTTCTAGATTTTGGGGCCTTTTGGCTCATTTTCGCAGGCTGGAACCCCTATTCTTTCGTTGACTGGTTATCATATTAAATGTTCGCAACACGCTTGTAATCTAGGATGGGAAGGGGTTTCAGCAAAACGCAACACTCAAGTAAATGAAATTATCTGTCATTGGAAACTAAGCGGGCGCAATCACACCATTAAAACCGCTACTCCATGACCGTGCTGCCATTTCCGCTGTTGGAATGTTTCTATCTGTCTGGAAAACGCACCCAATACCAGCCAATAACGTCTTTACATTGTTAATACACTGTCGCTAAATTAGAGCGATGGATGCCGACCCGTATGGCGGCTCATGTCTCTGCGCTCAAGTATGTACTTAAGAACCAGGGTAACAATTGCCAAACCAGCTAGCAGAACAGAGGCAGCATAGGCCGACTGAGCATCGTATTGAACGTAGGACTCCTCAACATAAAGGGGCAGGGTTTGGGTTTTGCCGACAATGTTGCCGGAAACAACGGCAACGGCCCCAAATTCACCCATGGCACGAGCGTTACAGAGAATCAGGCCGTAGAGTAAGCTCCCTCTGATAGAGGGCAGGGTTACTCGCCAGAAGGTCTGCCAGCGGGAGGCTCCTAGCGTGTGCGCGGCTTCTTCCTGGTCGGTACCTACCTCTTCTAAGGCGGGCAGGACTTCGCGAGCAATGAAGGGCATGGTGACGAAAATAGTGGCCATGATCATACCGGGCAGCGCAAAGATGATTTTGATATTGCCTGCTTCTAGCAAGGGGCCAAACCAGCCTTGTTTGCCGTACAGCAATACCAGCATCAAACCAGCGACAACCGGAGAGATAGAGAAAGGTAGGTCGATTATGCTAATGAGCAGCGTGCGGCCAGGGAAGGTTTTGTGGGCGATCGCAACCGCAACCGCCAGCCCAAAGACCGTGTTTAGCGGGACGGCGATCGCAGCCATCACTAGCGTTAGCCCAACAGCGTGGATAAAAGGGCGACTGCTAAAGGTGCTCAAAAATCCAGAAATTCCGCCGCTAAAGGCTTGTACAAACACATTTAGAGCAGGCAGCAAAATCACCAGAGCTACATAAAACATGACGAACCCAACAAGGCCCCATTTACGCCAGTCCTGAGTTGAGTTTCTCGCAGCATTAGTCATAGCGTCGTCCAATAGATTGCAGCAGATTGATTACCACTAAAATAGCGAGAGAAATAAGTAACAGAACCGAGCCGATCACGGTCGCTCCGGCATAGTCAAACTGTTCTAAGCGTTGAAACACCAGCACGGGCGCAATCAGGTCTTGAAAAGGAATATTCCCGGCGATAATCACCACCGAGCCATATTCTCCTACGGCACGCGAGAAGCCCATGGCCATCCCAGTCAGCAAAGCAGGCATCAGCGGCGGTAAAATCACCCGACAGAAGGTCTGCCAGTCGTGGGCTCCCATCGACCAGGCAGCTTCTTCTATCTCTTGATCCATCTCTTGCAATACGGGCTGCACCGTGCGCACCACAAAGGGCAGCGAAATGTAAACCATGGCGACCAGCACGCCCAATCGCGAAAAGGAAATTTGAATGCCGTAGGGTTCTAGCAGCCCACCTATCCATCCGGCGCGGCCATAAACAGTCGATAGCGTAAGTCCGGCAACGGCAGTCGGTAGCGCAAACGGAAAATCAATCACGCCGTCTATCAACCGCTTGCCTGGAAACTCGTAGCGCACCAGCACCCAAGCTACAATCAGCCCGGCAAATCCGTTGAGTGTAGCGGCTGCTAAAGCGGTTAAGAAAGTGACGTTATAGGTAGAGAGGGCGATTGGATCGGTGGCAATGTGCCAAACTTCGGCAGGGCTAAGACTGCTGGCTTTCAGCACGAGCGCGGCAATAGGCAAAAACAGAAACAGCGTCAGGTAAATCCAGGTCACTCGCCAGGGCCAGGAGAGCGTGCTCAGCCGCGACCAGAAATTTTGAGAAGAGGAATTAGCAAGGGTCATAACTGTTCAACAGTCTCTAAACTAGACGGCAGATAAGGGAAATAGTACAAACGGATTGAAAGCCCTGCAAATAGCAGGGCAAAGAACGCCTAAAGGACTCTGATCAGCGTTTGGCCGCTGCGGATTGAATTTTGTCGAAGTCAGCCCCATCGGCAAAAAACTTCTTCTGTACCGTGTCCCAGCCGCCCAGGTCAGCAACGGTGAAAAGCTTGGAAATTTTGGGATACTGCTTGGCAAACTCTTCTGATACGCCCGCATCGACGGGCCGGAACCCCGCCTTAGCAAACTCTCGCTGGGCTGCTGGGGTGAATAAATAGGCGACAAAGGCTTCAGCCACTTCGCGGGTGCCGTGCTTATCGACGTTGGCATCGACTATTGCCACTGGATTGTCAATAGAGATATTGACATCTGGAATAATGAAAGGCTGATTCTCTCCCTTTTGGGCTGCTAGCAACACCTCGTTCTCGTAGTTAATCAGCACGTCTCCTTGGTTGCGCTGGTAGAAAACATCGCTGGCTTCGCGCGCGTCTTTGGGTAGCACAGGCGCATCACCATAAACTTTAGTGACATACTTCATCGCGATCGCGTCATCTCCTCCTGCTTGAGTAATGTGGCCCCACAGCGCCAGATAGTTCCAGCGGGCTCCGCCTGAGGTTTTGGGGTTGGCGGTAATGACCTGTACGTCATCGCGGGTTAAATCGTCCCAGCCCTGAACGTTTTTAGGATTACCCTCTCGCGTTACCAGGGCGGCAACCGACTTGGTGACAATAGATTCGTTGGGAGCTTCTTTTTCCCATCCAGGCTCAATCAAACCGCCTTCTTCAAGCTTTTTGGTGTCTAAAGCCAGCGCCAGTGCTACCACGTCTGCTTCCAGGCCGTCCAGCACGGCGCGAGTTTGAGAGCCAGATCCACCATAGCTCTGATCGAAAACAACTTCTTGTCCGGTTTTGGCTTTCCACTGCTCAGTGAACTGAGGAATGATTTTCTCGTAAGCGGCCTGAGTGACCGCGTAAGACACCAGGGTAAGCTCGGCAGCTTTTGGAGGAGCTGCCGCCGTGGATGAATCGCTTTTGGTCGAAGCTGTTTGCGTGCTGCAAGCGACAACCGTACCGGCTAAAGCCAAACCCATTAACAATAAAACTAATCGACGAGACGAGCGCCTCAAAAAATTGAGCTTGGCAGGCAGCCGACGACTAGAAGCCGTGAATTGATAAGCAGCAGGGGAGCGATCGCCCCGCGTATGCCGAAAGAAAGCCATCAATGAAATCTCCCTAATGTCTCTATACCAGTCGCTTTGTAGCAGAATTGCTAAAAGCCTTTTTTTGGAATAATTTTGATAATAATCTAAAATGGTCTTTATTTGAATCTTAAAACATTTGAAATTCAAGTTTATTTCATTTGTGTTAATCTGAGCCTGAAGCTTAGCTAACTCAAAAGACAGCTTTTAGAAAAATAGCTTCAGGCTTACGTAGCACGCCAGTTTTCAAAAGTGAGAGGAGAGGATCGATGGGTATTAAGGTCGAGAACGTTTCGAAGCGATTCGGTGACTTCCAGGCGCTAGAGCCGATTAATTTAGAGGTAAACAGCGGCTCTTTGACCGCCCTGCTGGGGCCATCTGGCTCGGGAAAATCTACCTTGCTGCGGGTAATCGCAGGGTTAGAGCGTCCCGACACTGGCAACATCTATATTTCGGCTCGCGATACCACCCATCAAAAGGTTCAGGAGCGCAAGGTCGGGTTTGTTTTTCAGCACTATGCGCTGTTCAAGCATCTGACGATTCGTAAAAACATTGCCTTCGCGATGGAAATTCAAAAGTGGCCTAAAGACCGGGTAAACCACCGCGTAGACACTTTGCTAAACTTGGTGCAGTTGAAAGGGCTAGGCGATCGCTATCCCTCCCAGCTATCAGGCGGACAGCGGCAGCGAGTCGCCCTAGCGCGCGCGCTGGCCATTGAGCCTCAAGTGCTGCTGCTAGACGAACCCTTTGGCGCTTTGGATGCACAAGTTCGCAAAGATTTGAGAGACTGGCTGCGCCGTTTGCATGATGAGGTGCATGTCACGACGGTCTTTGTTACTCACGATCAGGAAGAAGCGATGGAAATTGCTGATGAGATCGTAGTAATGAGTAACGGGCGAATAGAACAGATAGGTTCTCCCACTGACATTTACGAGAATCCAGCGACGCCTTTTGTGATGAATTTCATTGGCGCTGTCAACGTGCTGCCCCTCGATCCTGCCTGGCGATCGCTGCATCTACAAGCCCCGGATGCTGAAGAGGTCTTTCTGAGGCCTCATGATATCGAGATTGCCGCCGCTGCGGTTGACGATGGCCTGCCCGCTAAAGTAGTACGGATTACTCATCTCGGCTGGATTGTTCGAGTAGAGCTAACCTTTGATAACGGACAGCCCGTAACGGCCCACATCAGTCGTGAGCAAGCCCATAATCTCCAGCTTCAGCCCCAGCAGAGCGTTTTTCTAAGGTTCCAGCGAGTGCGCACCTTCGAGCGTGAAGGGGTAGATCAAAAAGTGCTTGCATCAGTTCAGTAGACTTTAACCTATCTTTTTGAGTCAAAGGATCTCCTTTTCCAGGAAGGTTAATATCATTTTCATCAAATAAGTGAAGGTATCGTTTCTTTGTTTAGGCTTGGCATTCTTAAATGTGTTGAACTTATAGGTACTTTATGGTCTGTTTCTTTATAAGTAGTCATGCAAAATTAATTACAAACTTATCACCGAAACCTACCAGCATTTCTTCGACGTGATTTCTGAGTGCTGACCAATTCTCATAAGCCTCGATATCAATCCACTCGTATTTCATGAACCGCCAGACAATCTC
>JBGTGK010000433.1:0-2942 GCA_041746795.1 Phormidesmis sp. | reverse complement strand
GAGATTGTCTGGCGGTTCATGAAATACGAGTGGATTGATATCGAGGCTTATGAGAATTGGTCAGCACTCAGAAATCACGTCGAAGAAATGCTGGTAGGTTTCGGTGATAAGTTTGTAATTAATTTTGCATGACTACTTATGCGACCAAAGCTCAGTGGGATCGTACTTATCAGATTTCCAGGCAAAGTGAATTGCGCTGAGGACTTCTCCATAAACGTCCAAGCGGCCCAGCAGGTGCAGCTTGATTGCCAATGCGTACAGGCCAAAAATCAGTTGTAGAAGAGAGGGCGGCAGTGGGCTCTAAAGGAGGGTGATCGTTGTCTGCTGAAGTTGTCAGGGTAAAAGCAGCCTGCTCGCCTGCTGCCAGCGTCAGACGACGGTCTAATAAGGCTGAGTTTGTCTGCCATTCGGCGGGGCCGCTGAGCGTAAACTGGTCAAAAGAGACAGTGGCTCCCTTATCTGTAAACTGCGGCTGCGATCGCCCGTAATCGGGTCGAGGCGCACAGCGACTGATCGTTTCGACGGTGCCCTCAATGCCTCTAACAATTCGGATGAGCTGGCCCGGTGACGCGCTCGCTGACTTACCCCACGTTAGAGGGCACCCCCTCAAAAGAGCTATATGTCCTAGGGTTATACGATCCTTGTCTGAGACTTTGCTCTTCAGGGAGAGTTCTTTTGCAGGGAAAATAGCCTAAGTTTAGCTGGTAAAAAGATAGAAAGTCTTTATCAAATAGTAGGAGACCCCTATGGCTAACCAAAGTTCTAACCAAAGTACAGAGCGGCGACCTGGGCCTGACGACATTCACGCTCAGCAGCTGCCTTATCCCGCCAGCCAGGAAGATATGAATCTGGCCCCAGACAGTGACCTCTCTAACTACAAGGCGGCAGGTAAGCTGACTGGGAAAGTGGCCATTATTACTGGGGGAGACTCTGGGATTGGCCGAGCAGTCGCGATCGCCTACGCCATGGAAGGCGCTAACGTTGCCATCCTATACAACGTTAACGACGAGGATGCTGAAAAAACCAAGCGCATGGTAGAAGAGCGCGGTGGCCAGTGCCTGCCGATTAAAATGGACGTGCGCAAGCCCGAAGAGTGCGAAGACGCGGTCAAGCAGACGGTAGATAAGTTCGGCCAGCTCAATATTTTGGTCAACAACGCCGCGTTTCAGATGGTACACAAAGATTTGGCCGACCTCACCATCAAACAGTTTCATGAAACTTTTGAGACCAATATTTTCGGCTATTTCCATATGTTCAAAGCCGCCATTTCTCATCTCTCAGAAGGCGATGTGATTATCAACACAGGCTCGATTGTTGGCAAAATAGGCAAAAGCTTTTTAGTCGATTATGCTTCGAGTAAAGGTGCGGTTCATACCTTTACTAAGTCATTAGCGCAGAACCTGGCGGATAAAAAGATTCGAGTCAACGCAGTTGTCCCGGGCGCAGTATGGACGCCGAACATTCCAGCAACAATGCTGCCAGATCAGGTAGAAGGCTATGACAGCGACAACGCTATGAGCCGTGCTGCCCAGCCCGAAGAACTGGCTCCAGCATATGTGTTTTTGGCCGCTGAAGACAGCAGCTTTATGACGGGCGCTTTAGTCGATGTGACAGGCGGTCAGCTTTCTAGCTAAGCCATGTTCTGTTTAGAGTAAGCGAAGCATAAAAGGTCTCTTAAGACGACTTTTCATAGGGCAACGCTTTCAGCGGCTTCAGTAAGCGGATCATCCGGTCGAGGGTGCAGTGCATTACCGTGATAGCTCGCACGATTCGCTTGAGTTCGGTAGCCACGGGGGTTTGATGGCGGATGGCTTGTAAAGTAGGTGTTATGGTCGCCTGATGAGCCGCGATTTCTGAAATTCGAGTGGTGTGCAGCTGTTCGATGCGATCGCCCAAAGCCTCAACATAGCGCTCTAGAGGGGGTAGTGGAAGCGGCTGCTGTTCTTGATTAAGCGCATCGGCTAAGTTGTTTAACACCTGCTCAATGGCTTGGCTAAGCTCTCGAATCTGACCAGGCTGCTCTTCAGGCTGTGCTCCGTTCAATCCTTTAACATGCTCGGTTAAGGTCGTAACTGAGCTAAACAAACTGCGGATGTAGAGCATCAGCGCCATCACCGGTTCAACTTCGCCGCGAACGTGGCGGGGTTCACTAAATAGCCTTTGGGATGCTGCTTCGGCATTGGCATGTTCTAGGGCTGCTTGGTGACGTAACCGGTGCAGCGAGCGGTTGAAAGTCTCGTTTTCTGCTTTTGAAGACTTAGTAGGAGGTTTAGCGATCGCAATTTCAAAGTAGGCCAAATTAGCTCGGATAGTCCGCTCTAGCTGAGCTGGAAGCTGCTGCCATTCCCAGCTAGGAAACAGAAAATAGCTGCCCAAAAGCGCCAGTGCCCCGCCAATTAACACATCGACGATTCGCGTGACGCCCACCTCCCAGCCACCGCTGCCAATTACACTGAGCAGCAAAATAACCGCAGGCGTGAATAAAGTGATGAAAATGCTGTAGCTTAAGGCACGCAGCGACATTGCGACAAACATCAACAGCAAAATGCAAAATGTGGTCGCCCCAAAGCCATGAATGAAATTCACTAACGCAATCCCCACAATGCCGCCAACTATAGTCCCCAGTACCCTTTGTCCAATAATCTCAAAGGTGCCGCCAAAGTTGGGCTTTAGGGCTACCAGGGCCGTGAGTGCAATCTAGTAGCCTCTAGGAATAGGCAGCCAGTAAGTAATAGACTTCATCGGAAATAGTGTTAACAACAGGAACAGACACTCCCTACCCTGAACTTTTCTTCTCTACGCCATCGCTCTCAACTCATTGGTTTGTCCTCGACGGTGGCTCATCCGAAAGTTGTGTAATCCACAAGCGGTTTCCATCACATCGTCCACGAAATTCTTCACCCGATTGCGGAATTTCTGCACTAGAATTTGACAGCGTTTAG
>JBGTGK010000432.1:0-20824 GCA_041746795.1 Phormidesmis sp. | reverse complement strand
TCACCTCCAGCTAGAGTGTGACAACTTTAGCGAAGCCTTATCACCTGTTCCTTGTTTATCTTTTTAATGTTTTATAGTGTTAACTGGCACAAATGTGAGGCACAAGCCGCAGTCCGTCAGATAGATTGAAATAAACTTATTAAAAAATGAAATGCCATGAAACGGCTCACCCGCTACCAGGCCTGTTTGGTATTGTTTGCCTCTATGGGGATGAACGCAAGCACCCTAGCTCGTCTTGCCCATGCAAACTCAACAAAATATTCCACTGAGCCCAAGCAGGTCGCTAGCAGCGTTACTGGCAATGTCACTGGCAAAAGCACAGAGCTGCTAGCTCAAGCGGCAACTGCTGATAGTGCTCTGGCTGAAGGAATTAAGCTGATTAAGCAAGGGAATGTAGCAGCCGCGATCGCCTCCTTTGAACAGGCCACAACGTTAGACCCTAGCTCAGCGGCGGCTTACTATAACTTAGGGCTCGCTCAAAGGCAAAACAACCAGATTCAAGCAGCGGCTACTGCCTTCTGGCAGGCCACTCAGGCCAATCCTAGCTTTGCCATGGCCTATGTAAACCTGGGCGCGTCCCTGCTCGAAGGAGAGAATATAGACCAGGCCGAAAGCTACTTGAACCGGGCGCTTGAGCTAGAACCCACCTCGGGCCTTGCCTACTACAACGTCGGCCTGCTACAGCGGCGCAAAGGCGATAAAACCGCTGCTCTCAAAGCGTTTGAGCAAGCGATCACCTACAGCCCAGCAGCGCCCGAACCGCACTATCATATTGGCGCTATCTATCAAAGCCAAGGGCAGTATGCTCAGGCCCAGCAGGCTTTTGAACAGGCGATCGCCCTTGACAACAGCTATCCTCAAGCCCACTATGGCTTGGGTACGGCGCTTGCCTTACAGGGTAATGCCGAAGCTGCAATCGCCGAATTTCAAACTGCCCTCACTCAGCTACCCAGCTTTGGCCATGCGTATTACGCTCAAGCCCTGGCTCTTGCAACCCTACATCGCTACAGTGAAGCCAAAACTCAGCTTCAGGCGGCCATTAATCTCTATGTTTCTCAAGGCGATGCAGAAGCGGCTCGCATTGCCGGGCAAGAACTCACCCGAATAGAAGGGCTCTAGCGTATCATCAGCACTCAGAAATTGTCAGCACTAAAAATCAGAGTGAATTAGGTTTAGCGATGCCCCAGCTTAAAAGCCATCTAGCTCAAAAGCTCTCGTATTACCGCTCTCAAGCATTGCCAGGTTTTTCCTCAGCTGCGACCACACCAGCCCTGCGCTCAGCAAAACCAGTGGCATCGCCATCCCGTAGGCAATCAGGGGCGTAAACCCAAAAATACCCATCCCAGACGCCAGAAAAACGCAGCTACCCAGACAAATGCCCGCAAAAGGAAGCTGTAAATCGAACCCTCTGAGCTTAGAAATAGAGCGAGTAGACTTGTTTTTATACCAGTCTTGAACCGTTCCTTTTAAGACCGCAGAGAACGCAGTGCCGGACGCAATAGCTATTAATAAACCCGCTACTAGCATGAAGTAGGGAGGCGTTTGAGGATAGTACATGAGGGGTTTATCGAGTTTTTTACAGGTGAACCTTAACTTGAATTGTACAGCAAACCCTATCTAGGACTGCTTTGCTAAAAAAACCGTTCGGGCAGAGCGTTCGATAGGGCGTTTGACGGAGCGCAAGCTAGCGGCGAGACGACGGCTGAAAAGCACCCACTAGCTCGGCCGGAACCAGCGCCGCCGCCTGCTCTCTCGAAAAGTCAGCGATCGCGCCCCAGGCCACATCTAACAGTCGATTGGGCTGCAAGTCATCTTTTACCAAGCTCCATAGCCGCTGAACTTCTTCGGTATGCAGGCGGTTGTCTTCAGTCAGGGCAAGCAAAATTTGCCGTCTCAAAGAGCGTCCCTCATCCGACATCAAAAACCGCAGCCCCAGACCCGCCGTTGGAATAATGTCAAAGCTCTCATCCGAGCTAGCAATCATCAGCAGATTCTCCAAGCGCTCCCACTGAAAGCGACCATTCTTAAAGAGCACTTCGATCAGCCGTCGTCGCAGCGAAGCGCTCTCTGCCGTCAGCAGGCGTCGGGCCACGTAAGGGTAGGCAATCTCGACAATCTTAAAGTTAGGATCTAGCGTCAATGCCAAACCCTCTTGAGTGACCAAAGACCGAATAATCAGCGCAAACTTAGCCGGTACACGGAAGGGATACTCGTACATCACCTCCGAAAACTTGTCAGTAACAGACTTAAAGTTAAAGTCACCGACGCTGGCACCAATGGCATCTGCAAAAACAGCTTCCAACGCAGGCACAATCGGCCTAACGTCCACATCCG
The DNA here is from genome assembly GCA_041746795.1 of Phormidesmis sp. Classification (GTDB taxonomy): domain Bacteria; phylum Cyanobacteriota; class Cyanobacteriia; order Phormidesmidales; family Phormidesmidaceae; genus Phormidesmis. The sequence goes on along the minus strand of JBGTGK010000432.1, from coordinate 18,490 downwards.
GCGTCAAAAAGCCCAGCTTGACAAAATCATTCGCCAGATCTACGTAGTCCTTATTAATTAGGTGAACAACCGAATCCACCAGCGTCTCCTTAGTCTCTTGATCGAGCTGATCGGTCATGCCAAAGTCAATGTAGGCCATGCGACCATCGGGCATAGCAAACAGATTGCCAGGATGAGGATCGGCGTGGAAAAAGCCAAACTCTAATAGCTGCCGCAGCCCCGAACTAACGCCGATTTCAACCAGATCGTTACTGACTAATCCCGCCGCCTTCACCTTGTCGGTATCTGTCAGCTTAAAGCCGTTGATCCACTCCATAGTGAGGACATGCTTGCTGGTATAGCGCCAGTAAATAGCAGGCACTTTTATCAAGGGCTCATCTTGAAAATTCGCCGCAAACCTTTCAGCATTATGCCCCTCATTGATGTAGTCCACCTCTTCAAAAAGCTTGGTGCCAAACTCATCGACAATCAGTGTCAGATTGTGACCTAGATTGAGAGGTAGCCAGGGCGCAATCCAGCTAGCCGCCCACCGCATAATGTACAGATCGCGGCAAATCGTGGGCATTAGGTTCGGGCGCTGAACCTTTACGGCTACCTCTTCGCCGCTATAAAGCCTAGCCTTATATACTTGGCCCAGGCTCGCCGCTGCTACGGGCTCTGCCGAAAAAGTGCTGTAAACCTCTTCTGGCGTGCGCTCTAGATCGCGGTAGATAATTTGGCGAGCCACCTCGTTTGAAAAAGGGGGTAGCTGATCTTGCAGCTTAATCAGCTCCTCTAAAAAGCTGGGCTTGATCAGGTCAGGCCTAGTAGAGAGCGCCTGACCCACCTTGATAAAGGTAGGCCCGAGCTTCGTCAAAATTTGCCTGAGGCGAATGGCTCGCTTTTCCTGGTTGGCAGCGGTTCGATGAAAAATATGGTCGAACAGCAGATTCAGCGAAAAAGCCCCTAGCATCCAGGAAACGGTCAGCGATCGCCATATAACCACCAGAAGACGCCATCGGTAGTAGCGGGCGATCGCCTGCCAGTCGTACTGACGCATATGGTCTGGGTCTGAGGCTGAAACGCTCTGATAGGGAACATTTCCGTAGGATGGCTCGGCTGAACCGCTGAAGTCTGTCATGGTGGCAAAATACGCTTGCGCAGAGATAACGATGCTAAGTACTGCCCACCTAAGCTAAAACATTCCGAAAAGGGCGCGTACCTATTTAATGTCTTCATCTTAGTATACAAAAATACAGAAAGGTTAAGACATATAGAAAGACTTCAGAGGAATTGCCAGCCGTTTTCGCCAGCATTTAGGCATACTTTAAAGCGTCTTTCAGGGCGTTTACTACCTGTTCTTGCTGCTCACCGCTCAGCTCTGGAAACATCGGCAGCGCCAGCACCTCAGCCGCAGCTCGATCGGTGACAGGCAAGGCTTCTTTGCCATACTCAAGGGACTTGTACACCGGCTGACGGTGCAGCGGTATTGGGTAGTACACCATCGTTGAGACCCCCTGTGCCTGCATTTTGTCGCGCAGGCGATCGCGCTCTTCAGCCGTAAAGCCTTCTAGCAAAATGCTGTACTGATTCCAAACGCTGGTTCCGTGAGCAATTTCGCGCGGCGCAAGCACCCCTGCTAGCGGCGCTAGTAGCTGCCCGTAATACTTAGCTACTTTTTCTCGCTGAGCGTTCCACTGCTCCAAATACTGAAGCTTTACCTGCAGAATCGCCGCCTGTACCGCATCCAACCGACTGTTAATGCCAATGGCTTCATGGTAGTAGCGCTCCTTGCTGCCGTGATCGCGAATCAAACGGGCCGCTGCGGCAATGTCAGGATCATCTGTCGTCAGCGCCCCGCCATCTCCACAGCCGCCCAAATTCTTCGTCGGAAAAAAGCTAAAGCAGCCCACTCGCCCAACGCTGCCTACTTTTTTATCCTTCCACCGTGCGCCCGTTGCCTGAGCGCAGTCTTCAATTACCGGCAAAGAATGCTGGTTAGCGATCGCCATCACGGCATCCATATCCACCGGCTTACCGAAGATATGCACCGGCATAATTGCCTTTGTGCGCTCAGTAATTGCCGCCTCAATTTTGGCCGGATCTAAGTTCAGCGTAGCTCGCTCAATATCAATGAAAACCGGCTTTGCACCAACCGCACTAATCGCCTCAGCCGTCGCAATAAAGGTAAAGGGCGATGTAATCACCTCATCTCCTGAGCCAATGTTCAAAGCCCGCAGCGCCAAATACAGCGCGTCTGTCCCCGAATTGCACCCCACGCATTCATCCGACCCCACGTACTGAGCAAACTGCTCCGTAAACGACTGCACCACCGGGCCGTTGATGTACTGCCCGGATGCCAGCACCTTTAAGACGGACTGGCTAACGGCGCTTTCGATGGTGGCGTACTGCTGTGTGAGGTCGAGTGGGGGAACGGGGGTGATGACTTTGTTCACATTTATACCTGGATGGGAGGGGAGAAAGGGGGAGGGGGGGAAGGCTCGCTGATTCGTTATGGTGCATTCTACAGTGGTTTTGCGGGATAATAGGGCGCGCGGGGTGAAGATGCCTATCGTAAAGATGCTTTTATAAGAACGTGTATTAGGAGAAAAAATGATTGAGCCGAGCTTGGTGGGGATGCTTTGGGCAACGGGGATGATGGCGATCGCCGTTGGGCTTTCTAGCTGGCAGCAGTTGGGCCTCTCTAAAATGCTGGTGATTGCGACCGGGCGCACTGTCGTTCAGCTGTTGGGCGTAGGCATCTTCCTAGCCTTCGTGTTTGCGACCCGTAACCCATTTGTCGTTTTGGTCGTGCTAGCGGGCATGGTTACCATTGCGGCTATTGTCGCCCGCAGCCGCATTGATCGTGACTTACCTCGGCTGCTGAAGTGGGTATGGATCGCCATTTTCTCAAGTGGCCTATTTACCATGGCTTACGTCAGCTTTTTTGTGATTCGGCTCGATCCCTGGTACGACCCGCGCTACCTCATTCCCCTCACTGGCATCGTTTTGGGCAACGCCATGACAGCGGCCTCTATTGCGGGTGAGCGATTAGTCAGCGCCCTGCGCAACAATCGCGTCGAAATAGAAACGCACCTAAGCTTAGGGGCAACCCCTACTCAAGCAGTCCAAACCTATCGCCAGGCAGCGATTAAAGCCGGACTCATTCCCACTATCAACGCCATGATGGTCGTCGGCCTAGTCACGCTACCTGGCATCATTACCGGCCAGCTTTTAGCAGGGGCAGATCCCTTAGCGGCGGCAGTCTATCAAATTTTGATTATGTTTATGCTAGCGCTGGCTACTTTGATTGCTGCGCTAGTTGTTACCTATGGCATTATCCAGCAGTTTTTTACCCCAGCCATGCAGCTCATAGATCCGCAGTAACGCTGGGCTGCTTAGGCGCTGAGCGCGTAAATCCCTTCAGCTCAGGCCGATAAGCCGCCAAAAAGTTGCCCTTCGCGTCGTAAAGCTCGATAGGCACCTCAGCCTGAGCGCTCAACAGCGTAATGTCTTGAAGCAGCTGGTTAGACTGGCCTACTAACTGGGGCACAGCCGGATCAATCGCCCGCTGATCGGGGGGTGTAATGGACTGATCGATCACCGTATCGTAGCCCTGAAAGAGGTCGATCCGAACGTTACCACCCTTAAGGGAGTAGGTGCATTTTTGGCTGCCTGTCACGCTGCAGGCAGCAAAAAAGTTGGGTTCGAGGGGTTGAAATCGAAGGGCAACCTGGAGATTATTCTCGGCTTTAGTCAGTGAGGTTGCATAACTGCCCTGCAAAGTCTGAGCGCTGGCGTGGGCTAGGGTTTTTTGACCCACGTTTTGGAGCTGGCTTAAGGCCGTTTTCCAACCCTGCACTGATGCGCTCCACTGCCCTTCAGCCTCAGCTTTGTGAGCGCCAGCAGCTTGCTGCTTTGCCTGAAATAGCGTCCGGCTGGCGCTGCGCTCTTGTTGGGTGCGATCACGCACCTCATCCAACTTTTTCAAATACGTCGGCAGCAGCTTTTGAGCTTCCCCATAGGCATACGTCCCTTTTGGAATCCGGCTCAACTGATCCACCGCCGTCTCCCAAGAGACCAGCGCCGTCTCCCAAGAGGCCATAGAGCTGGCGCTCTCGACCTGCTTAGTGCCCAGTCCTGCCGCCTGCTGAGCTTGACGAAGGCTGGTCTCGGCCTTAGATTCCGCATCAATTCGCACCAATATAGTGGCCCGGTTTGCCCGATACTCCCCCAGCTTGCGCTCGGTTAACTCGCGCATGGGGCTATCAGCCGGAACTTTCTCTAGCCCATCAGCCGCTGATCCCCAGCCTTTGGCAATTTTCTGCCACTCTGAGGCCGGGTGAGGGGGATTTTGCGAGTCTACAGCGGCCTGGTAAGCCGTTTTTTGCGCTTCGGTAACGTAGTCGAGCGACTTTATCTCTTCTTCATAGGCTGGTAATACAGCTTGAGCCTGACCGTAGTAGCGCGACCACATAGGAATAGGGCTCAGCAAGCTGACAGAACGCTTGAGCTGCTGCTTAGCATCCGTTACAGAGGCTAAAGATGAATCTTCACGCAGACTGTTCAGCGCCTCTGTGCTGGTTTGTTGGGCAGTTTGCAGGCGATCGCACGACCCAAATGTACAAGGCCGCGTAAATACAAATCCGAGTATCCCTACCAGCGCAAACCCCAAAGCCCCTACAAAAACCCATGGATTCGTTCGAGACTGCTGATTCCACTGATCTCGCTGCCTCTGCACTTCTGTTTCATCAACTAAGGCAACCTCTTCCATCGGCTCATCATCCACCGCTTCGCCTGCTAGATAGTAAGCAGGATCGTCTTCATAGGCTTCTGGCTCCTCGTCTTCATAGGTCTCCGGCTCCTCGTCTTCATAGGCTTCTAGATCCTCGTCTTCATAGGCTTCGGGTGCTTCGAACTCTAGGATCTCATGGCCGTCAGCCGTCACACCGGCCTCAGCAGCCTCGAATTCAATCGGATCAAGTTCGCCTGCCACAGAGGGCTCTTCAGTACCATACAATTTGCTATCTGACTGGCTGACTAACTGGCTATCGGACTGGCCGTGTAACTTGTCGTCTAGATGGGCTTCGAAGCCACTTGAATCGCCTTCAAAGCCGCTCAAATCAAGTTCATCCTCACTAAGACTACTTTTCTCCACAGCGCTATTGCTATCAAGCCATGAGTCGTCCACGTCTGCCGATAGGTCTGCCGATAGGTCTGCCGGTAGCTCTGATAAGCTAGTTTGCGGAGCGCTAACCCCCTCAAGATCGAAGAAATCTGCATCTATCGGCTGAGTGTCAGGAACCTCAGTCTCCGGCAGATCTAGCGTCGGCAAATTAAACTCACTCGAGTCTAGCTCAGGAGGCTCACCCGGTAAATGAAGCTCTGAGGAAGGCTCAACCAGCAGCTCATCGATCGACAGACCCACCGCCAGATCAGCCGCTAAAGAGGCGTCAGCATAGTAACCTAGCTCTTCTTCTAAATCGGGTTCGTCGCCCAGGTCAAACCCATCGTTGAGAGCAAAGCTCTCATTGGTATCAATGTCAGGCTCCAAGTCAGGCTCCAGCTCCAGCTGTAAATGCTCGTCATCCAACTCTGAAGGTACTAGCTCATGATCGGGAAAGTAGGCATCTGATAGCCCTGATATAACCGAATCGAACCGCTCTGCTTCTAAAAGTCTCTGTCGTTCTTCCATCTGCGCTGACGCATGCGCAAAGCTATCTTCAGCAGCAGCAGTCGCTGCCTCTGATCGGCTGGGCTCTGTAGCGGTTGCTTCAGCCGATGCTTTTAAGCTATTTTCGACGCCGTTCTCAGCACTGTAAAACGCAGGCGTTTCATAGCGATCGCGGCTCAGGATAGAACTCACCGCCGGGCTGTACAAGCCGACCTGAGTGGCTGTGACTTTTTCAACCTGTTCGTCGTCGGCCAAATCCTGCTCTGAGGTAGAAGGGTCTATGTCAAGCGAAAGGCCAAATAAATCGTCGAAGCCATCATCCACCTTCCAGACAAAAGACCGCATTTTATAAGGCTTAGACTCGCTCAAATACTTAAGGAATAGCTGCACATCAACTTCCGATCCATTGCTCGCTAGGTCGGCAGCTTCTTCAGGCAGCCCGGTGGTGTCAAACTGATGGCGAAGCCACTGCTCTAGCCAGTCGAGCGTCTGTGGAGCGGGTGGCACCGACCTAGCGCGCGCTGATCTGGCACTGTCTGAGGCATATTCCACTAGCACCATTACCTTATTTCGCCCCAACGTGCAGCGCGCGGTCGTTTCAGGCGGAGTACTCGCCTGCTCAGACAGCGCCTGAGCAAGTTCTACTGAGAGGATTTCAAAGGTGTGGACAGACATATAGCGGAGCGTTCACTGAGGAACGCTAGATATTTCCAAAGATTAGCCGCTGCCTTAGCGATAAAGGTTGGAGCGAAGTGTAGAGGTAGCGCACACAAAATAGCGCACAAAAGACAGCGACTGATAGAAAACACATTACCCTCTAGAGAGAGTAGGCTACGACTTGAGTAAGGGCAAGTGACAAATTGCGGGCCTTCATCTCAAGCTCATGGAAGATAAAGCAGGACTAAGCTGTAAAAGCCTGCTAAAAAGCTGCCCGAAGTATCTAGACAAAAGCACCCAAAACACCCTAAACGTAGGAGAACTGAAATCAACTATGGACATTTTGATTGTGGAAGATGAGGCCAAGATCGCCGAACTCATCCAGCTCTATTTGTCTAAGGAAGGGTTCAACTGTCATATTTGCCGGGATGGTAATACGGCGATTGAACGCTTCAAAACAATTCAGCCAGACCTAATCATTCTAGATCTGCTGCTGCCCGGCCTTGACGGGCTAGAAGTTTGTACCCGAATTCGTCAGGGGCAGGGAGCGAAAGACCCCTACATTATGATGCTGACGGCTAAAGGTGAGGAGGTAGATCGCATCATTGGCCTGTCTACGGGGGCTGATGACTACATGGTGAAGCCTTTCAGCCCTAGAGAGCTGGTCGCCAGAGTGCGGGCTGTTTTAAGGCGCAGCCTCAGGCAGGGAGGCCAGCTGGCCACACAGACCTATCAAACCACCCACTTTACCCTCGATATTGACCAGCGCACGGCTAGCCAAAAAATCGACCCCGGTATAGGCCAGCGGCCTGAGCTACGGCTTGTGGTAGAGGGTGCCCAAAATGAACTTAATACCGACACTCCTCTTCTAGAGAACCCACCAAAAAACCCGTCAGAGAACCTACCAGAGCATTCGTTAGAACTCACGCCCTTAGAGTTTGATCTGCTCGCGACTTTTATGAGCTATCCAGGGCGGGTGTGGAACCGTTCGCAGCTGATTGAAAAGCTGTGGGGCAGCAATTTTTTTGGCGATGAAAGAGTCGTTGATGCTCACATTGCTAGGCTGCGCAAAAAAATAGAGCCCAATCCCTCTGCCCCTTCATTTGTAAAGACTGTGGTCGGCGTGGGCTACCGGTTCGAGGACGCCCCGGAGCCTTTATAAAAGTCGCTATATAAGGAGCATCATACGAAAGTACACGGTATAAACAAACAACATGGTTAAGCCCGCACCTGGCCAAAAGCCTAGACTGAGCTTGCGCGATCGCCTCTTAATTTCGCAGCTCGTCGTCTTAGCAGTCACTGTGATCGCACTCGCCGCCGTCAGCCGCCTCTCCACACCTCGCTACTTTGTGATCACGCTGCAACAAATGGAGCTAGGCGGCATTCGCACGCAACAAATTCAGGGGCAGCTGCTGCGAGGCTTTGAGGGTGCTTGGGTCAGAGGAATGACCTGGTCTATTATTTTAGGTGGCGCGACGGCAGGAGCGACGAGCTACTGGCTTTCTCAAAAAATCACCCGGCCCCTGCTGCGAATGGAGAAGGTGACTCGGCAGTTCGCGGCGGGAGATTTTTCCTCGCGGGTGCCGACGCTAGATATTCCAGAATTTGACCGGCTAGGCCACGGCTTTAACCGGATGGCTAATGACCTGGAAGGCGTGGAGCAGCGGCGACGGGAGCTGGTGGGTGATTTGACTCATGAGCTGAGGACGCCGCTGACGATTGTGCGGGGCTACTTAGAAGGATTGGCTGATGGCGCTGTAGAGCCATCGCCAGAAACCTATGGTCGCCTAGCCAGTGAAACCGAACGGCTTCAGCGCCTGGTAGATGACTTACAAGAGCTTTCTAAGCTGGAGTCGGGCTATTTACCGATTGACGGGCAGCCGGTGGTGGTGGTGCCTTTGATTTGGCGAGTGCGCGATCGCTTTGCCGATCAGCTCTTAGGTATAGAAACCCTCACCCTCACCGTAGACGTGCCCAAGCCGGTGCCGATCGTGTGGGGCGACCCGGCCCGAATCGAGCAGGTGCTGGTCAATCTGCTGAGCAATGCCCTGCGCCATACCCCCAAAGGCGAGGTCAAAATTCAGGCACACACCGAAGGAAAATTCGTCTGGGTGGACGTTTCCGATACGGGTATCGGTATTTCTGGGGAGGATTTACCTCATGTGTTCGAGCGATTTTGGCGAGCAGATAGATCCCGCGATCGCGCCTCTGGCGGATCAGGAGTTGGCCTAGCCATTTGCCGCCGCCTAGTAGAGCTTCAGGGCGGGCAAATCACCGTCCGCAGCCAGCCGAATGTAGGCAGCACCTTCAGCTTTTCCTTACCTATTCATCAGCTTGTGTAAAGAATAGAGCAGCACGGAAGGCATCCCAGCAATAACGCGGTCATTATCGAACAAATCGATGCGTTTTATACGCGTCTGTACGGAGTCACACCGAGAGCCGTACTGAAAGCTGTATTGAGAGCCGTGCTGAAAGCTATGAATTCATCCCTGTTAAGCCCAACTGCCGAAGTTGACCAGCATCGGCTAGAAGAGGTCAACCGTTTTCAGGACGCAGCAGGCCGTATACAGCCCTCCCAGCGCCTCTTAAAAAATCGCTTTGAAGTCATCCGTCAGCTCGGCAAAGGCGGCTTTGGCACAACTTACCTGGCCCAAGATATCTCTCAAGGTATTGCTGTGGCTAAGCCATTTCCCTGTGTTATTAAGCAGCTTAAGTACCAAAGTCGGCCAGCGGTGAGTCAGCTAGAGAAAGATCAGTCCAAAGCCTCCCTCACCACAGAACGCATCAAACGCCGCTTTCAAAGGGAAGCTCAGATGATGGCCCGATTAGGTCGGCACTATCAGCTGCCCTGCCTGCTTGAGCATTTCACTGAAGGCGATCGGTTCTATTTCGTACAGGAGTATATTCCCGGTCACACCCTCAGCCGAGAGATCAGCCGCAGCGGCCCTCAAAGCGAACAGACAGTAAAGCAGTTTCTACAAGAGATGATTCCGATCGTTCGCTACATTCACCGTCAAAACTTGCTGCATCTAGACATCAAGCCTGCCAACATCATGCGTCGCCGCAGCGATCAAAAGCTTGTCCTGATAGACTTTGGCGCTGTTCGTCGGTTCTCTAGCGAAGCCGCGTCGAGTAACGTAGCTGGTCAAACTTCGGGTCAAACCTCTGGCAAAACCTCTGGCAAAACAGATCACAGCTGTGGCACCCTTGGCTTCTCACCGAAAGAACAGCTTGCAGGCACGCCCACGCCCGCTAGTGACATTTACTCGCTGGGCGTAACCTGCCTGTACTTACTTACAAAAGTCTCTCCGTTAGATTTGGCCGTCTCTCCTCAGGGGCAAAACCTGCGTTGGCAAGAAACGGTTAATGTCAGCGACCACTTCGCTCTCCTCTTAAGCAAAATGTTACATCCCGAAGCTGATTGTCGTTTCCAAGATACCTACGAGCTAGAACGCGCTATGAATCTCGAAACTCACTACAAAGACCTGAAAACCTGCTTGACTACCGAGCCGATCACTAGCAAAACAGCTGCCAGCCCAAAAGCCTGCCAAATTACTCAGATGCACGCAGCAGAAAACCAGTCGCCCGCTCAGCGTCAGGCCGAATCTATCCGTCGATGGCAGCAGCGTCGCCGTCAGTTCAACTCTTTTACGCCTAGCTAGCACCGCTCTAGCACTACCTTACTAGCGCAGCGTCTATGGCTCTTTTGAGCTATAGCTTTTGAATGAGCTATAGCTTTTGAATGAACAGTGGACTAGCCTGATGTCGCTGCGGTGCGGCGGCGTCTTCAACCGTGACGGCAACTGCCTTGACTAGGGCGCGATCGCGAAACACACTAGGTATAGCAATCTGCTGTGTCTCACTACCGGCAACAGTCACCGGTAAAACAGCCGTCAAAATCGCGTTTTGACTGTCTTTGGTCACGGGTGCATCTTCTGCAACCACCGTCCACAGCGCGTATACCTTATCAGCCTTGAGCGGCGGTAAATTCTTTGTCTCCACAAAGCCGGTCAGCTTAATAGGATCTACAACAATCTTTATCTCGCCTGCTATTTCACCTGTGGTTTCACCGGCTTGAGTGCCTTTAAGAGCACCTTCAACCGGCGCTAAAGCAAACGTCAGCGTTTCTGTTACCGGTTGCTCTGTTGGAGCGCTTTGGAGCGCCTGAAGCGATCGCCTCAAGCCATAGTTCTGAAAACCCATCGCCACTATCAGGCCAGCCGTAGCCAGGCCCAATCCGCCTAATGCTGTCCATCTGGGAAAGGAGAGCCGACGGCTAACTGCCGCTATTTCTCTTTCTGTTTTCCTTGAAGATAGACGGTTAGAAAAAACGCTGCCCGTCTGAGCATTGGCCTGGGCATTGGCCTGGGCATTGGCCTGAGTATTAGACCGAGCATTGGCTGGGGTAACTGCCAATAGCGTGCGGTTCTTTAAATAGTCAGGCGGTGCTATCTCTTCGCCATATATAGTCTCTAAAGACTGTTGAAGCTGGACTAGCTCAGCTTCAACAAACTGCCGGTCGGCCTTTATTAGCCGATCAAACGAAAGTGCCTCTTCTGAGCTGAGGTCGCCCAGAATATACCCCGCTAACAGCATCTGCTGTTCTGAGTGTTGTTCTAAAGGTTGGTTAGGGGGAGCAACTTTACTCATCGTGTGACTCCTGGTAGTCCTGCAAAATTTCTCTCAGCTTGAGCAGCCCACGTCGCGCTCTTGCTTTAACGGTACCCAAAGGCGCATTCAGACGCTCGGCGATCGCAGCTTGAGTGAGCCCCTCGTAATACGCCATCTGTAAAACCTGTCGCTGCTGCGCCGATATTTGAGACATCGCTGCTTGCACCTGAGTTGACTGTTCAGCTTTCACCATGCCGTGGGTCAAGGGTTCAGCCGCCGAGGGCGCATAGTCGGCCTGCCAGCGCCGCTTTGAGCGTTGGGCTGACTGGCGCGATCGCAGCCGATCAATCGCCCGACTTCGGGTCAAAATCATCAAAAACGTCCTCAGCGAACCACGCCCAGGGTCGTAGCTTGTCCGCTCAGCCAGCTTGATGAAAATATCCTGAGTCAAATCCTCTGCTTCTTGAGCATTGGCCAACACCTTGAAGCTCACACCATATACCAAGCCCGCATGACGATCGTACAGCTCACCCAAAGCTTGCGTTTGTCCTGCTTGCAGCGCAAACCACAGCTCAGTATCACTAAGCTTAGCCCAAGCATCAGCCTGAGCCTCGGTTTGCGAGCTGGATTCAGGCCGATCAATTGGCGAAAAACTCATGTGTTAAACTAGCGGTGAGTATCGTCTATGACGCCATCGTACACCTTATCTGGGCGATCGTTGTTGCTAATGTAAATCCAATATAAATACGTCCAATGCATCCAAATGTCGGCTAGCTCCGTAAATAAACAACAACCTCTACAGGTTTACATCTACTAAATTCTCGTTTGTTTCAAGCAGCTGACCTGCTAGCCACTGGTCGATTAGCGCGTGCAGTTCAGCAGCGTTTTCGTCGTAAAAGAAATGCCCGACATCTTCAATTTCTACCAGTGTTAGCTGGGCGCTGAGGGTGTTGATGTACTGGCCCCAGGCGATTGGGACAACGCGATCGCCCTTTCCCCACAGCAGCAAAGCTGGCACCTGCACCAGTGGAATCAAATCCCGCGTCATCGGGCTAAAGCTATCTGAAGTCCGCGACTTAACTAAATAACAGAATGTCCGCACCGCTCCCCGCTCTTGGGTAGGCCGCACAAATCCATCTAGCAAATCTGGATCTACCCGATCAGGATTTTTATACAGCTTTCTCAGCACCGAGCGAATCAACCCTGGCCGACTCACCAGCTTAAACAGCGGTCGTACTAGCAGCGGCGAGGCGAACTGGCGTTCCACAACCGCACCGATTTTAGCCGCAGCGCCGCCGATTTCCTGTCGGGCCGCAGGGAGGGTGAGCATTACCAGCCTAGCCACCTGCTCGGGATGACTCGTTGCCGTCTGCAATGCGACCGCAGCGCCGAGCGAATGGCCCATCAAAATCATTGGTCGGCGGAGGTAGGCTTGCCAAAAGGCCGCGACTTGGGCAACCCATAGATCTGTGTTGAGGGCGATCGCCACCTTTTGCGACCCGCCAAATCCAAGCAAATCCAGCGCATAAACCGGCCTTCTTTGAGCAAAGGCGGTTAGATTCTCGCGCCACTGCTCTAGGCTAGAGCCTGCCCCATGCAAAAGCAGCAGCGGCGTTTCGTTTGGCCCACCGGGTGTTTTATCAGCGATGTAGGTGTAGCGAATTCGCCAGCCGCGCCAGTACCAAAAGCGCTGCTCGCCCAGGCGTTTATTGGGCCGTTTATCGGGCTGCTCATCTGTAGGCTCGTTTATATAAGGAGAACTTAAATTAGAAATTGTTTGAGCTGGCTCCATAATCATTAACTTTACTAGCTGCTCGCTTTACCCCATGCTAGAAGCTACAGACAAGTTTTTAAGCATAGTCGAGGGAAATAGCACCCATGGATCCCGTCAAACTGATGAAGCAAGAAGTCGGTCGCGCTGCCGCCGCTCAGGTAAAATCCGGTAGCATCGTAGGGCTGGGCACAGGTTCGACCACAGCCTTTGCGATTCAGTTCATTGGTGAGCGCATCGCCTCTGGTGAGCTAAAAGATATTGTCGGCATTCCCACCTCTTTTCAAGCCTCAGTACTTGCTAAGCAGCATGGCATTCCGCTCTCTACGCTCGATGACGTTGACCATATTGACATCGCCATTGACGGGGCAGACGAAGTTGACCCCCAAATGAACCTGATCAAAGGCGGCGGCGCGGCTCACACCCGCGAGAAGGTAGTGGATAGCCTAGCCGAGCGCTTTATTATCGTAGTAGACAGCTCCAAGCTCAGCGATAAAATTGGCACCATTTTTGCGCTCCCCGTAGAAGTTCTCCCAATGGCCGTTGCCCCCGTTACCCGCGCCCTAGAAAAGCTCGGCGGCAAAGTAGAGATGCGCATGGGCGTCGCTAAAGATGGCCCCGTTATCACCGATCAGGGCAACATGGTGCTCGATGTTACCTTTGATGGCATTGACAACCCGGCTGACATGGAAAAAACGATTAACAACATTCCGGGCGTGTTGGAAAATGGCCTTTTTGTGGGTCTGGCGACTGAAGTGCTCGTCGGTGAAGTGAAAGACGGTGAGGCAACCGTTCGCAGCATGTAGATTCAGGCGATGTGTTCAGTCCGACCAGTTCAGCAGCGTCTTCATTTGGTTGGCGATCGCCTCAGGCTCAAACGGCTTTAAGATCACGCCAGCGCCTAACATCTCCAGCGCCTTGCGCTCTATCTCACGGGCCTGCGCCGTGAGAAAAATAATCGGGATATTACGAGTTAGCGTCTGAGCCTGAAGCTTATGAAATAGATCAATGCCGCCGAGCCCTGGCATCATCACATCCAGCAAAATTGCGTCGGGCTGTTCAGCCTGAGCCATTGTCATCCCTTCTACGCCAGAAGCAGCCGTCAGCACTGCCCAGCCAGCCGTGAACGACAGCGAGGCCTCCAGAATAATGCGAATCGCTTCCTCATCATCAATGACTAAAATTCGTCGGGTCATTTGCTTACCTGCCAGTCGTGGCTACCTAAAGCTTTTTCTTATCTATGGGCGCTCCAGCTTTAAGATATCACTTACCAGAACTGACCAGCGGCTGAACGTTATCAGCAGCAAACCAGCTTAGAGTTTCTAGCGCTTTTTAATTACGCAGAGCATGGGCCTTCGGATCCGAAGGTTATTAAAAAGCGTTAAAGTGATGAGTTCGCTCCTCTCCCACCTTGCCTTTTAATCTGCTTGGAATTTCTAAAACGGGCGGTGCTTGCAGATCGGTAGTCCTTTCTTACCCAGCTCGGATTAACCAGCGTTTGCGCAGCGCCAACGAGCTGACGAGGATGATCGATTAAAAAGGCAGGCTCCTGTGCCGCTAAGGCTTCCCGGCTGCTAAAACCCCAGGCAACTGCCGCCACCAAAATACCCACTTGTTTAGAGGCATCAACGTCGCGAGTTTCGTCGCCGACGTAGATAACCTGAGAAAAATCAAGGTCACCTTTTTGCACAATTCGCCTCAGGGCTCGGGCCTTACTCAGCAGCCCTACTCCGCCCTGTATAGACTCAAAGACATCAGTGATACCGTGCCGACTTAAAAAGCCTTCGATGTTGCCTTGGGAGTTGGAACTCATGACCATGAGCTGATGATCGGCAGCGACCAGCTCTTTTAACGTATCGGCCAGGGCTGGAAAAATAGGAACGTTAGCCAATTCTGCTCCCATTTCCTTACGCACCCGACGCAGTAAAAAAGGCAACCGAAACAGCGGAATCTCAGCCTGCTTAAGCATTTCTTGCGTGCTCAACGACTGGTAGTACCTGAGCTTTTCGGGCGTTGTCGGCGAATAGCCATACTCTGGGGCAATGCGATTGGTGATTCGCACTATTGCCTCTAGGGTATCGGCAATAGTGCCGTCAAAATCAAAAATTAAAAATGCCACGTATTCGGCGACGGGTAAGGGTTAGGCTCCGCTATTTCACTATCATAAGGCAAAGACATCCAGCAAAGATACCGCTAGATCTATATAAGTAGCTCAGTCAAACTATCTATAAAGCGCATTTCGACTACGCTCAATGCTCGACCCGTCGTAGCCAAAGGGTTGACGCTGCGCTGGCCTATTTTCACTGGCCTATTTCCATCGGCCTGAGCGTAAAATACTCACAATTAGCCAAAGCCCTAAAAAAGAAGCGGCAGCGAATAGCAGCGTGCTCAAAGACTGTAGCTGCACCGTTTTTTGACTGGTGGTGACAATCGCTGCGCCAATAATAAGCGCCGCGACCACCGTGCTAAAGGCTCGTCTGTTGGCAGCTCTTTCGATACTGCGCTGCATAGAATCTAAGCCCTGAATACGAAGGTTCCACTGAAGCGTTTCGTCACTGAGGCGATCTAGCAAAAAACCGAACTGTCTGGGCGCAGACAGAGACAAATTGCGAAATTCTAGGCCGGTGCGCAGCAGCATTTGAATCGGCTCATCTCCGGCTAGCTGCTGCCGGAATAAGTCCACCATGAGGGGCTTAATTTCGTCCATCAGGTTTACTTCGGGGTTGAACTGACGGGCCGTGCCTTCAAGGTTTGCTAGCGACTTGGTAAACAGCCCGATATTGGCAGGCCAGCGCAAATCGTTGCGAATGCCGGTTGCGATGACGGCGCTAAAGGCCTCAGCCGTGTTAAAGCGATCTAGGGTGAGACCGTAGTAGCGCCCGAGCAAACGGCTGTAGTCGCTTTCTAAACGCACCAGGTTAACGGGCTTTAGCGGCTCTGTTAAATTGAGGGTGAGCTGGGCGCATCGCTTTGCATCTGAGCTAACGATTGCCAGCACCAGCTCGGTGAGCGTTGCCCGAGTTTGCGGATCGAGGCGGCCCATCATGCCGCAGTCGATGAGCGCGACGCGACCATCGTCCAAGTAAAAAATGTTGCCTGGGTGAGGGTCGGCGTGAAAAAAGCCGGTGATGAAATACTGGGAGAGGAAGGCCCGAAAAAGTAAAGAAGTGATTTCAGCGCGCTGATCAGGGGGGACGTCTCCCGCTAATTTACTCGCTGCCTCTGGCAAATTAGTTTCTAGTAAGGGTTTGCCGGATAGCCATTCCATCACCAGTATTTTGGAATTGGTCAGCGGCCAGAGAATTTGGGGGACGGTGAGCCGGTCGGAGTCTACCCAGTCACTGTCTACGAGGTTTTTCCTGAGTTCATCGGTGTAGCGGGCTTCTACTGTAAAGTCTAGCTCGGCGGTAAGGGCCGTTTTAAACTCATCGGCAAGTTCTGTAATGTTGTAGCGCTGGCCGAAGTGCGTGGTAGAGACCAGCCTGGCAATGTCTTTGATCAGCGCCATGTCGCGCTCTACCTGTTTCTCGATGCCGGGGCGCAGCACTTTGACGGCGACGGCCTGACCATTTTTGAGGGTGGCCTTATGGGTTTGGCCGATAGAACCGGCAGCGATCGCACTATAGTCAATCTCAGCAAACACGTCTGCTGGCGGCCTGTCCATATGCTGAAGAATGTAGCCCTCAATTTGGGCGGCGGGTACGGCTGGCACCGTAGACTGCAATCCGCTGAGCGCCTCAATATAAGACGGACTGAGCAAATCGGGGCGCGTGCTCAACAGCTGACCTAGCTTGACGTACACCGGGCCAAGCTCAATCAGAATGTTGCAGAGCACTGCCGGAGGCGGCAAATTTGGCTCATCTGGCGCACTCCCGGTAAGCAGCCTGCGCATGTAGTCCCAGCCATTTTTGAGAAATACCTCAACAATTTCACGCTGTCGACCAATTAAACTAGGCGTGAGCATGGAGGGAAGGGGAGAGCGTGGCATAAAAGTGCAGGCTAAATATGAATCGTTAGACTGATGCTAGCAATTCTAAGCGCGTGAGCTGTCTACCTAATGACACTCAAGGCATATGAACTTTAGTTACTGGCTCCCCCGACTCCGCTGGCACTTCCACTGGTACCAGTTTGTCCTGACACTGAGCTAGAGGAGCCTGAAGGTGCTGTAGAACTTGACGTGCCGCTAAAAGAGGGAAAACCCGAAGGCCCCGATGAGCTTGTCCCACGCGAAGGCGGCAATGTTGAGCTGTAAGGGGAAGAACCTGAAGGGGAAGAACCTGAAGAGGAAGAACCTGAAGGCACCGATGAGCTTGGCTTACGCGAAGGCGACGCTGCACCATAGGAGAAAGAAGAGGAGCCTAATGACGCTGGTGAATCTGGGCTACTCGAAGGGTTCGCAGTGTCAAAAGAGGAAGCACCTGGAGGCAATGATGAGCCTGTCCCGATTGAAGAAGGAGCGGTGGCAGAAGAAGGCGTTGATGAACCGCCGTATACGCCTGTTGTTGAACCTGTTGCACTCGCATCTGGCGAGCCTGAACCCGTTAGGCCTGAACCTGTCAAACCTGAGCCCGTTGCGCCCGATCCCGTTGCGCCCGATCCTGTTGCGCCTAATCCTGTTAAGCCCGATCCTCCTGTTGTTGCCGAAGGGGGCCTTGCTGGGCTAGAGGATGTGGGTGAATCTAACGACTTGGAGCCTGGCTTTGAACATGCGCCTAGAGCCAGAGCCGAGGCTATGACTAAAGGGAGAGCCAATGATTTAAGCTTCATCTTTGTTTTGTCCTTAAGAGTTAGGCGGAGAGGTAGGCGGGCTAAAGATAACGTATCCGATAATCCTCTCTACACTAAAAATGGCTACCGTCCGTCTGAAGAAACCAGCTTTAGCTGCCAAAGGCAAAAGTCTGTTTAGCCTAAACGCTATTTTCTGGTGCTACCAAGCCGTTTGAACGACGACCTGCTGCCGGTGCAATGGGTGAAGCTGAATTGGGCGGATCCGACCTGTCGTCATCAGACTTGTCGCCTTTAGACTTGTGGCCACTGAAGTAACGAAGCTCCAAACCCTTAATGACTACATACAAGGCAGGTACCAGCAGCAGGCTCAAAAAGGTGGCGACAAATAAGCCGCCGAAAATCGCGGTTCCTAGTGAGTGTCGGGCTTTGGCACCTGCGCCAGAAGCAACCACCAGCGGAAAGAAGCCCACTAGCGCGGCAATGGCCGTCATTAAAATGGGGCGAAAGCGTTCTTCAGCGGCGGTCATTGCCGCTTTGACAACGTTGGTGTTGCCCTGCCGTTCCAGAGCTTGATTGGCAAACTCTACGATCAAAATTGCGTTTTTACTGGCTAGCCCAATTAGGGTGACTAAGGCAATGTTGCAGTAAATGTCATTAGAGAGCGTGGGATCGATGAATTGTCGCAGCGCGATCGCACCCAATGCCCCCAAAATCGCCAGCGGCACGCTCAGCAAAATAATCAGCGGATCAATATAGCTTTCATACTGCGCGGCCAGCACCAAAAACACCATAATAATGGCAAACAAAAAGACCAGTGCGCCCAAGCTGCCCGCCGCAACCTGCTGCCGGGTTAAATCTGACCAGTCGAACTCGACGCCCGGTAAAGCGCTAGATTTGTAGGCATCTTGAATAATTGAGATCGCCTGTCCGCTGCTGTACCCTTCGGAGGGCTTACCCTGAAGCAAAATCGAGCGGGAGCCATTAAAATGCGAAATAACCGCAGGGCCAGTGAACGGCTTGATCGTAGCGAGCTGATCTAAAGAGATCATGTTTTCGTTGCTTGAGCGCAC
>JBGTGK010000431.1:0-2728 GCA_041746795.1 Phormidesmis sp. | reverse complement strand
TTTTTCGGCCCCGTCAATTTCTTCGCGGCGTCCTTTAGCGTCGATTTTACTGTCTCGTCAATCTGTACTGCCACGCGCATATACGAATCTCACAACGCTATTCTTTTTATCATTATAAATGGTACTCTATTTTTAAGCGCTTACTTAATGGCAACTCTTAAAAAGAGTGCGGTGCTTTTTGGGATGCCTGCTCCTGCTTTTGTCGCTGAAGTTGTGAGCCCAGGAAACGAAAACAGCGATAACTATCGTCGTGATTACGAATGGAAGCGACAGCATTATCAGGACTAGGAAATTCCTGAATATTGGATTATCGATCGCCATCGACAAAAAGTGGCCGTACTGATATTAAAAAACGGTGTTTACAAAGAGAAAGTGTACCGAACTACTGCAAGCATCTGCTCAGAAGCTTTTCCTTTACTAACGCTAACGGCTGCTCAGGTGCTGGCGGCAGGAGACATCTAGAGTAGTACCTGAAGTGAGTATATTTCTTAGGCGTTATAGGATAATGAGGCGTTGTTTACTTCAGCGCCTGCTATGGAAAAATCTCCTTCTCTTGTAGATGTTCACTGGCTGTTTCAACAGCTAGAGCGTCCTCAGGCCAAAAAATCTGATGCCCCAGAAGTTGTTGTTATCGACACTCGTTTCTCTTTGCCAGAGCCTGATTTAGGACATCATCAATATCTAGCAGGGCACATCCCCGGTGCATATTACTTAGATCTCAACAAAGATCTTTCTAGCGACGTGCAGCCTCATGGCGGGCGTCATCCTCTACCGGACTGGGCTGTGTTTACTGCCAAACTCAACCAGCTAGGCATTCATTCTGCCGCGCCCAAAGGCCCCGCCCAAATTGTTATCTACGACGACTCTCGCTTTGCTTTTGCGGCTAGGCTCTGGTGGATGCTACGATACTTGGGTCATGAGCAGGTCGCTATATTGGACGGCGGTATCAAAGCTTGGGAGCGTGCTGGATATCCGGTAAGTATCGATATTCCTGAAGTGAAAGCAGGCGACTTTAAGCCAAAGCGACAGACTGATTGGACGGTTGATATTGAGGCGGTGCGGCAGCGAAAGGACAGATCGGATGTGGTGGTGATTGATTCGCGATCGCCCGAACGCTTCCGAGGCGAAGTAGAACCCATTGACCCCATCGCAGGCAGCATTCCCAGCGCAATTAACGCCTTTTGGCAACAAAACACGACCGAAATAGGTCAAATCAAGAATACTAAGGCGCTGACTGACCAGTGGGCTAATTTAGACCCGAAAGCCGAAATCATCGTTTACTGCGGTTCTGGCGTAACGGCTTGCGTCAACTTATTTTCATTGGTTGTGGCAGGCCATCCCATGCATAAACTCTATCCTGGCGGCTGGAGCGACTGGTGTTCTTACGAGGAGACGGATGCCAACTGACCATATCTTTTACACCTTATTTAGAACTGCTCCAGGCCTTGTTCTCAAGCTGATTGGCAAACAGCCCACTACCGACTACAAATTTTCCTCTGTAGAGGTCAAAGAAACGGCCTTTCGCCTTGATGGCGTGCTGACGCCCGCTGCTGAGAGTGCAGATCAGCCCACTGTATTTGTAGAGGTTCAGTTTCAAAGGGACGCTCGGTTTTACCGACGCCTCTTTGCAGAAGTTTTTATGTTTTTGCGTCACAACCCCAAGGTGACACACTGGCAGGCGCTGGTCATTTTTGAGCGGCGCAGCCGTGAGCCTAACCTCCAGCAGCGTTTGCCTTTTCAGACCCTGCTAAGTAGCCCTCAAGTTCATATCATTTATCTAGAAGATTTTCAGCAAACTTCGGTAGACTCTTGGGAAGCCGCTATTCTGCAATTAATTATTACCAGGCCGAAAAATGCTGTGCAGCGAGCTAAGGCGCTGATAGCCCGGATAAAAGCGCAGCCTGATTCAAGCCTGCCCGAGTCGCAAATTCTTGAATTAGTTGAGACAATAGTCGTATATAAATTCCCCAATCTCGAACGAGAGGTAATCGCTACTATGCTTGAGCTTTACTCAATGAAGGAAACCCGTGTGTATAAAGATGCCCTGCAAGAAGGGCGTCAGGAGGGGCGTCAGGAAGGTCAGTGTAGGGTCATTGTAAGGCAGCTCACTCGCAAGTTTGGCGAATTGCCAAAAGCTACCGTTGACAAAGTTGAAACGCTCTCAAATGATCAGCTTGATGAACTGGGCGATCGCCTCCTAGACCTCTCAACGCCTGAAGAGCTAACTGACTATCTAAGCAGCCTGTAGCCCAATGGCAGTGCGCATTTATGGCAATCGAGAAATTAAAACGCTGCCTGGGGCGGCGACTCGGCCAACGTCGGCGCGGGTGAGAGAGGCGCTGTTTAACGTGTGGCAGGGGCGGGTTTTAGGCTGTCGATGGCTGGACTTGTGTGCGGGGAGCGGCGCGATCGGTGCGGAGGCTTTGTGTCGGGGCGCGGCGGAAGTGGTTGGCGTTGAAAGGTCAAGCGCGGCCTGCGAGGTTGTAAAGCAAAACTGGCAGAAGGTGGCTAGGCCAGAACAGCAGTTTGCGGTGATTGCGGGCGATGTGGTTGAGACGCTGGAGCGCGGACTGGTCAGTGCGCCGTTTGACCTTATTTACTTCGATCCGCCCTATGCAGGCGGGCTGTATGAGCCGGTTCTTAGTTTGCTCTCAAAGCGCTTGAGTGCTCAAGGAGAAATCGCTGTCGAGTATAGCGAAGCTCATTGGCAACCTGATCGGCTGCCTGC
>JBGTGK010000430.1:0-5258 GCA_041746795.1 Phormidesmis sp. | reverse complement strand
GTGCCAAAGACGGCTCTGCCTACCCGACAAGTCAGGCCAATCACTTCGCCAGATCGGTTGCGAATGGCGCTGATCCGGTGCAAGGTTTTTTCTAGCCCGGCGCGATTGTCGCCGCCAAAGTGACCAACACGGTCAATACAGTGCTGTAAGTCGGCTTTGGAAACGGGCGTTTCAGAAAGATATTCTACTGAGTTGGAGAACCGGGCCTCGGGCTGTCGGCCTAAGTCCAAGATAATTTCGATCAGCTGGTCGCGGTTAGGATGATCGGCTAAAACGGTGCGGATGTAGGCTGGCAAAATATCCAGCAGCTGGGGCAAATCATCCGTGATTTCGTCCGTGATTTCGCTAGTCTCGGGCTGGGGGCTGGTCTGTTGGCTAGTCTGCTGGGTGGTGGTTTCCTGAGGCGTTTTGGCGGAAGTGGCCTGAACGGTCTCCGCTGAAGGACTACTTTCAAACAAGTCGTCGTCAAAACTCGGCATTAGAGAACTAATTTTTTACTAACGAAAGGATATCGTCATCAAAGACATCAGCCAAAAGTCGAATCAGCAGCGTCGCGAAGGCTCTAAATTCAAAAAGAACTAGTACAAAAGCGCGGGTAACTATTTTGATACGACTGACTGTTTTAAGGGTTTCACCAATGACTCAGCGATCGCCACAGCCTTCCATAACGCGAGCGGTACTTCTTCAAGATAAAGGGTTTGGCCGATAACTGGCATTAATAGGTGCCTAGCAAAGCTGCCATAGGCAACACCTGATATCGTGCGATCCCAGCTTTGACAGTCGTTTCGGCTATTCTTAGGAGATTTATGCAGTAACCCTAATGCTTTCAGTTTCGGGGCAGTGTACTGGTTTGTCCCCCCCGCTAGTTGAACGTAGCCACTCACCTCAGAAGCCAGCACTTTCTGCGCTAGCCGAATGGCGGCATGAGTGGTGCCATTCCCAATATCACCACTCATTGGCCTGCCGTCTGTCTGCCACATAACATTAAGCGTTTCTACGGATGGCGAATGTGGGGCGACAAGGGGGGTGATAATCTGGCGCAAATGTTTGAGATAGCTAATCAAGCCCTCTGCATCAGGACAGCTAATAGAAACGAGATTGAGGTGAGCGCTCCAGGGTTGAACGATCTGCCACAGCTGTTTGCAGGCTTCGAGCTGACCAACCTGGGTATGAATTTCTAAGGCGTCGGCCTGCGTGAGTACCTGGCGGGCCACGTCGTTTAGCGTAGTGGGGTGGGATTTTGCCTCAATTAGGCCCCAGGGACACACAGGTAGGCAACGTCCGCAGCCATAGCAGCGATCGCTCACCACGCCCTTTAACCCAATCGCATCCGCCGGACAAATCTTTTCGCAGGGGCGCGGGCAGGCTGCCGGGCACACCGCGGGGTCAAACCAGGCCTTGCGAAAGTGCGGATCCTCTCCAGCGCTGATGCTTACCATTAGCCAAGGACGCTGGTAAGGCCGCGATCGCTCAGCCGCAATTTGCTCAGCCGCCGCTATGCCTTCTTTAGCAGCGGCTACAACGGCAGGATCTGCGGCGACATCAATACAGTCAGCGCCCGCCAAAGAATACACCAGCGCCAAACTCCGAATTGCTGGCAGTTCCTGATAGCTTGCACCGCAGATGAGCTTAAACCATGTTCCCGACTGTAGAGACTGAAGGGGACTTGGCTTTATGCTCATCTGTGGCGTGCTTTTGAGCGGCAGGTTTTTAGTCGGTAGACTTTTAGTCAGCAATGGCTTCTTGTAAGGGGAACCAAGTGAAGGTACGCTCACCACCCACTTCTACAACCACTTTCACTCGGGGTTCAAGCGTCGGTAGCGTGATCAAAAACTCAATTTCCTGGCTAGATAGGATATGCCCTTCAATCAGCCACAGCAGCAGCCCTTTTGATTTGGGTAGCAGATTTTCTAGACGGTAGCTGATGATGGGCGGAATGAAATAGCGATCACCCACTGCCGACTCACCCGCGTTTTTCTTACCCAGGTGAGCCGGTCTCACGCCGTGAATATCTAACAAGTACGCCGACAAATCGCCTAAGCCTCGCGCCGACATATGCACATCCTCATAGCCCGCCGCGCGAACCCGCCGACGGTACCGGCCTTCATGCCCACCTTCCAAAGGCATCCGTACGCCTAATGCACCGTCTTTTTCAAGGTCACGCGTGAATTTGTTAAATGCAATCAGTGCCATAGGAATTCATCTGTAAAGATTGGCCAGTCAAGTAAGCCAAAGGCTATACACAAGAATATTACTGTATGAGGTTAACTGAGTGAATAACTCTTTAAGACTTATCTCAACAGACTTATCTCGGTCTGAGATGGCTCCTGCTAGCGATCCTAAACAAGCCCAAAATGAATTTGAGCCAGGACGGAATAGTAAGGTATGATACGAACTCGTTTACACATGGGTCGCTTTAAGACTCCATTTTCTAGCGTGTCTGTACCGCAGAGACAAAGTTAAAACTTTTTCCTTTGGCCTGTAGACACAGCAAGAAAAACGTGTATAATTAGAGACTGTCGCCGTCAAAGCAGAAACTAGAAGAATGCAGGTCTGCCTATATGCAGGCATCTTTTAACAAGTTACAAGCGCATCTTCCAAGTCTAAGGCGAAAGGGTAAGGCAAGTTTTGAAGCTCTCAGTCGGTTAGCGCCGTTTGATTGAGGCTTTTGGCTCAAAGCTCTACCGACTGTTTTCCGGTGTGGCTAAGCAAGCACTGACAAGTTCGTTCTTTGAAGGGCTACGGTCTTTTGACTGTGGTTTTCAAGAAATGGCCTACTTCTGTGTTCTGCAGCTAACTGGTGTGTAAAAAGCTCTGAGCCCAGATAGCTTTATGCTGCTTTCTGTTTTCTTGGGGCGCGTTATGAAGCGGAGTCGAGATTAGTGTCTGTCGGTATTCTTGGTACCAAACTTGGTATGACCCAGGTGTTTGACGAAACTGGAATTGCTATTTCAGTGACTGTCATCCAGGCTGGCCCCTGTGTCGTTACGCAGGTCAAAACAGATAAGACAGACGGCTATTCGTCTGTACAGATTGGCTACGGTGAATGCAAAGAGAAGGCGCTTAACCGCCCTAAGCTCGGCCACCTAAAGAAGTCTGGTTCAACACCTATTCGTCATCTGCGCGAATATCGCACCACCGATAAGGACGGCTCTTTTGAAGTTGGTCAGGCACTCGCTGCCGATCGTTTTGAGGCTGGCCAAATCATTGACGTGAGTGGTACCAGTATCGGTAAAGGGTTTGCGGGTAACCAAAAGCGCAATAACTTCAGTCGAGGCCCTATGTCTCACGGTTCTAAGAACCACAAGCAGCCCGGCTCGATCGGCCCCGGTACTACACCGGGTCGTGTGTATCCTGGTAAAAAGATGGCTGGGCAAATGGGTAACGTGAAGGTGAAAATTCGCAAGCTGAGCGTTGTGAGGGTGGATAGCGATCGCAATCTCATCCTTGTCAAAGGAGGCGTCCCTGGCAAAGCCGGTTCCCTCCTCAGCATTACCCCTGCCACCATCGTCGGCCAACAATAACCCGACCCATCAAAAACCCAACCCCGTAGTAGGGGCTTCCCTAGTGGGTGCCCCCGAAAGACCAGACAAATAGGACAGACGAACGAATGGTTGATTGTGTAGTTAAAAATTGGCAGGGTGAAGAAGCAGGCACCGCCACCGTAGACCTCAAAGTTGCCAGCGAAGAAAATGCCGCGCACGTCGTTCATCGGGCTCTCGTGCGTCAAATTAACAACGGTCGTCAGGGCAACGCCTCCTCCAAGACTCGCGCCGAAGTGCGCGGCGGTGGACGCAAACCCTGGCGACAAAAAGGAACAGGCCGAGCCCGAGCCGGTTCTATCCGCTCTCCACTGTGGCGGGGTGGCGGCGTTATCTTCGGCCCCAAGCCTCGCGATTACACCACAAAAATGAATCGCAAAGAGCGTCGTCTGGCGCTTCGCACGGCTTTTCAGGGCTGCGCCGATAGCATGATTATTGTCCAGGACTTTGCCAGTGAAATAGCTCAGCCCAAAACCAAAGAAATCATTGCGGCGTTAGACCGCTGGGGCGTTGATAGCGCTAGCAAAATCTTGATGGTAACCGCTGAATTTGAGAAAGGTGACATCCTCCACCGCTCAGTGCGCAACCTTCCTAACGTCAAGCTAATTCCTGCAACCAGTCTCAACATCTATGACATTTTGAATGCCGAGAGCCTCGTGATCACGGCGTCTGCCCTAGAGAAAATCCAGGAGGTATACGGTGAGTAAGTTAGTAAAAGAGCATGAGCTGCCTGACATTATTCGCAAGCCGCTTATTACTGAGAAGGCCACTATTGCCTTAGAGAACAACCAATACACCTTTGAAGTTGATCCCAAAGCGTCAAAGCCTCAAATTGCCAGGGCGGTCGAATCGCTCTTCGACGTAAAGGTCACGGGCATTAGCACTCAAAATCCTCCCCGGAAAAAACGCCGCGTGGGTCAGTTCATTGGCTATAAGGCTGCCTACAAGCGCGCCGTAGTCACCCTCGCTGAAGGCGATTCCATCACGCTCTTCCCCGACGTATAGCAGCCAGACGTAGAAATTTCCAACCAAAAAGACGACCTAAAAACGACGAACTAAAGCCATGGGTATTCGCTCCTACAGACCCCTAACACCAGGCACACGTGAACGCACCGTCTCCGACTTTGCATCTATCACGACAGATAAGCCTGAAAAGTCACTCACCTACTCGGTTCACCGTCCTAAAGGGCGCAACAATCGCGGTGTGATCACCTGTCGCCATCGCGGCGGTGGTCATAAGCGCCTGTATCGTGAAGTTGACTTCAAGCGTGACAAGCGCAACATTCCAGCAAAAGTTGCCACCGTTGAGTACGATCCCAACCGCAACGCTCGAATTGCGCTGGTGAACTATGCAGACGGCGAAAAGCGCTACATCCTTCACCCGCTGGGATTGGAGGTGGGCACCACCATTATCGCCAGTGAAGATGCTCCCTTTGAAGTCGGCAATGCCCTGCCGCTGCACCGCATTCCTTTGGGTACCACCGTTCACAACGTTGAACTTATTGCCGGTAAAGGTGGGCAAATGGTTCGGGCGGCGGGCGCAGGTGCGCAGCTCGTGGCTAAGGAAGGAGGGTATGTCACCCTCAAACTGCCTTCTAGTGAAGTTCGCATGGTTCGCCGTGAGTGCTACGCCACCATTGGCCAAGTCGGTAACGTTGAGCACCGCAACCTGACATTAGGCAAAGCGGGCCGCAAGCGTTGGGCTGGTCGTCGCCC
>JBGTGK010000429.1:0-3597 GCA_041746795.1 Phormidesmis sp. | reverse complement strand
GGTAGCGCTCGTATTCTAAGGCGGCAATTTCGGCTTCGCTGAACCTTAACGTAATCATCCGTGAGACTAGATAGAATCGACATCCCTCTATTCCAGCATCTTAATCTAGAAAAGTCCAATATCTAGACGCTCAGAGTATAGGTCTGCTTAAGAAGAAAAAGACAAAATCGCCTCACTAAAAACCTCACTGGGTCGCATTGCCTTACCTACTTTTTCAGCATCTAATAGATAATAGCCACCGACATCTACCGGGCTACCTTGCGTAGCCTTTAGCTCATCGACAATGGCCAGTTCTTGCTCACTAAGCTGCTGAGCTAGCGCCGTAAATTCGGCTTTTAGCTCGTTGTTTTTATCCTGTGCGGCTAGCGCCTGCGCCCAGTAGAGGGTTAGATAAAAATGACTGCCGCGATTGTCTAACTCGTTGACTTTGCGAGCAGGTGATTTGTCGTTATCCAACAGTTGACTGGTCGCCTGATTGAGGGTTTCTGCTAACACTAAGGCTTTCTCATTGCTTGTTTTACGGCCCAGCTCTTCTAGCGTGACGGCGATCGCTAAAAACTCTCCTAGCGAATCCCAGCGCAAGTGACCTTCTTTGACAAACTGCTGGACGTGCTTAGGCGCAGATCCGCCCGCCCCGGTTTCAAACAAGCCGCCTCCGGCTAGTAAGGGCACGATAGAGAGCATTTTTGCACTGGTGCCCAGCTCAAGGATAGGAAACAGATCCGTCAGGTAGTCGCGCAGGACGTTGCCAGTGACAGAAATAACGTCGTTGCCTGCTTTGATTTGCTCGCAGGTGAAGCGCATGGCGGCGACGGGTGAGAGAATTTTAATATCCAGTCCGGTGGTGTCGTGGGTGGCAAGATACTGGTTCACTTTGGCGATCAGGTTGGCGTCGTGGGCGCGATCGCTATCCAACCAAAACACAGTCGGCGAGCCGGTTGCCCTCGCCCTGGTAACCGCCAGCTTTACCCAGTCCTGAATAGGCACATCCTTAGTTTGGCACATCCGCCAAATGTCTCCTTTCTGGACGCTGTGTGCCATCAGGGTTTGGCCTGATTCATCTACCACGCGCACGGTTCCGCTCGCTGGAATTTCAAACGTCTTATCGTGAGAGCCATATTCCTCAGCCTTTTGCGCCATCAGGCCGACGTTGGCAACGCTGCCCATCGTCGTTACATCAAAGGCACCGTTTTCCTGGCAGAACCGGATAATTTCCTGGTAAATGATGGCATAGCAGCGGTCAGGAATCATCGCCTTGGTGTCGTGGGGCTGGCCGTCGGCTCCCCACATTTGGCCCGAGGTGCGAATGGCAGCAGCCATAGAAGCGTCGACAATCACATCGCTAGGCACATGCAGGTTAGTAATCCCTTTGTCAGAGTTGACCATCGCCAGCGCCGGGCGAGACTCATAAGTCGCTTGCAAATCGGCCTCAAGGGCGTCGCGCTGGTTTTGCGAGAGCGATTGAATTTTGGCATAGACGTCACCGAGGCCGTTGTTAGGATTGACGCCTAGTTCAGCGAAGGTATCGGCATACTTGGAGAAAACGTCTTTGAAGTAAACGGTGACCGCGTGACCGAACAGAATTGGGTCGGAGACTTTCATCATGGTTGCTTTAACATGCAAAGAGAGTAAAATGTCTTCTGCTTTGGCAGCGTCAATCTCTTTTTCGTAAAAGGCTCGTAGGGCGATCGCGCTCATCACTGCCGAGTCAATCACTTCCCCTGCCAGTACAGCCGTCTTCTGTTTGAGAACAGTTATAGAGCCATCTTCCTCTACTAGCTCAATTTTGACGCTTCCCGCTTTTTCAACTACAACAGATTTTTCACTGCCGTAGAAGTCGCCTTCGCTCATATGAGCAACATGAGATTTAGAATCCGCTGCCCAGTCGCCGACGCTATGAGGATGCTTGCGGGCGTACTGCTTCACGGCATCGGCGACTCGCCGGTCTGAATTGCCTTCGCGCAAAACCGGATTTACCGCGCTGCCTAGCGCTTTGGCATAGCGTTTTTTGATGGTGGCCCCCGCATCATCTTTAGGATCAGCGGGATAGTCAGGAACATTGTATCCCTTTTCCTGCAATTCCTTGATGGCGGCGACTAGCTGCGGCACAGAAGCGCTGATGTTCGGCAGCTTAATAATGCTAGCTGCGGGTGTTTTAGCGAGTTCGCCCAGCTCAGTGAGCGCGTCCGGTTTTTGCTGTGCTGCGGTGAGATTTTCGGGAAAGTTAGCGATAATTCGTCCCGCTAGGGAAATGTCGCTGGCTTCGACCTCAATATTTGCCTTAGCGGCAAAGGCCTTAACGATAGGAAGAAAAGAAACCGTGGCCAAGGCAGGGGCTTCATCTGTGAAGGTGTAGATGATTTTAGAAGGGGGATGGGTCATATGTCTTCCTACTCGCAGCGGTAATCCGTTGACAGGCGCATTGTTGAGCCCATTGTTGAGCCCGTTATTGAGCCCGTTATTGAGCATGTGCCGTGATGGAGTATAGACTTTAATGGCCCGCTTAGGCAGTAGCTCTGAAAACAAAAAAACTCTTTGCGCGGCAGGGTAGGATCCATATGCTAGCGACCCAACCGACTGGCGACCTAGCGAATTTATGTCCCTCGCCCGTGAGGTTCATCAAAGTCTAGCTTTGGCCCCACCGGAACAATCCGAGTGGGGTTAACCATGTCATGACTTTGATAATAGTGGCCTTTGATATGGTCGAAGTAAACGGTGTCGGCGACTTTTGGCACCTGATAGAGTTCGCGGGTGTAGCCCCAAAGGTTTGGATAGTCAACAATTCGGCGGATGTTGCATTTGAAATGCCCGTTGTAAACCGGATCGAAGCGGACGAGCGTGGTGAATAAGCGCCAGTCGGCTTCGGTAATGCGATCGCCCACCAAATACCGGCTGTCTGCCAAAATGTTCTCAATCCAGTCCAGCGTTTCAAATAGCGGCATCACCGCCTCTTCGTAAGCTGCCTGCGTCGTCGCAAAGCCCGCCTTATAAACGCCGTTATTCACCGTGTGATAAATCCGATCGTTAATGGGATCGATGCGATCGCGCAAATCTTCTGGATAGTAGTCTCCCGACGTTGCTCCTAGCGCATCGAAAGCGCCGTTAAACATGCGGATAATCTCTGACGACTCATTGCTGACAGCCGTATGCGTTGCCTTATCCCAAAGTAGCGGCACCGTCACGCGACCCGTGTAGGCTGGGTCGGCCTTTGTGTAGACTTCGCGCAAGAAATTTGCCTGGCCGATCGGATCTGGAATCACCCCTGGCCCCGGCTCAAAGCTCCAGCCATTCTCACCCATAAACCAGTTCACAACCGAGATATCGATCATCTCTTCTAAGCCCTTTAGCGCCCTAAAAATGAGTGCTCTATGCGCCCAGGGGCACGCGTAAGAAACATACAGGTGATAGCGGCCAGACTCAGCCTTGAAGCCACCTTTATCTTTGCCTTTATCTTCTTCAGAACCAGCGCTACCGTCTGCGGTTACCCAGCTGCGAAAGCTAGAAGTCTCTCGCTTGAAATGGCCGCTATTCTCTTTAGTGTCGTACCACTGATCTTTCCAAACGCCATCTACCAATAAGCCCATACAATTTATACAG
>JBGTGK010000428.1:0-6021 GCA_041746795.1 Phormidesmis sp. | reverse complement strand
TCGCGCTGCCTACACCTATTTAGTTCAAAACAGAGGTCAGCAGGGACAGCCACTCGTAGAGGTCACTCTTCAACCGGGCGAGCAGCGCAATGTCAATGTCCAATTTCTCTATCCACCCGACGCTACCCCGCCGCAGGTGCTCACCCTTAGCACTCGTTAGCTCGATTTTTATATATAGATTCTGTACATGGTCTGTACATGGGTGGATATCAAGGGCACTGCTGCCGTGATAAATATATCTGCATGTTGATAAGAGGCTATTGCGATGAGCGACTACACCCCTGTGAGCTGCGAGCTGTATGACAAGCTAGAGGCGATCGCCACCCTGCACCGCACCAGCCAAATTGCCTATCGCAACGAAGCAGGCGACAAAGTAGACGTCACCAGTAAAATTGTCGATGTGTATGCCAAAGAAGGTGCAGACTACTGCAAGCTAGAAAACGACACGATCATTCGCTTAGATAGGCTAGAAACCATCGAAGCAGGCGGAGAGAAAGTTTGGTAGGTCTGGGCTGTAGGTCTGGGCTGTAGGTCTGGGCTGCAATTCTAGTCCTATAGATCCGGAAAGACTTTTTGAACGGCGGGATGAACCAGCTGATAGTCGTGAACGTTTAGCCCGGTCGCGAGTTCGTTGCCAATAGCAGTGCCTGATTTGAGCGCTGCCATACCCTTATCTGCTAGCTGCAAAACATAGGGCAGCGTGCTGTTGTTAAGCGCCTGAGTCGCTGTCCAGGGAACCGCCCCCGGCATGTTGGGCACGCCATAGTGAACCACGCCAAATTCTGTATAGACCGGCTCGCTGTGAGAAGTGACTCGCCCGGTCTCAATACAGCCGCCCTGATCGACCGCTACATCGACAATGACTGAGCCAGGGCGCATTGTCTCTACGATTTCGCGGGTTACGAGCGTCGGCGCTTTGCGCCCAGGCACCAGCACAGCGCCAATCACCAAATCGGCGTCGGCAACAGCCGCTGCAATGCTAGCTCCCGTGCTGTACAGCAGGTTCACGCGCGAGCCAAAGAGCGTTTCTAAATACGATAGCCGCTCAATACTAATGTCAATAATGGCGACCTGCGCGCCTAAGCCTACTGCCATTTTTGCCGCCTCAGTGCCGACGACACCGCCGCCCAAAATAGCAACTTTACCGGGCATTACACCCGGCACGCCGCCAAGCAATACGCCGCGCCCGCCCTGCTGCTTTTCTAAAAAGCGAGCCCCAAACTGGACGGAGAGCCGACCGGCGATCACGCTCATGGGCGCTAGCAGCGGCAAGGTGCCGTTTTTTTCTACGCTTTCGTAGGCGATCGCACTTACCCCACTCGCCATTAGCTTCTCAGTCAGCGTCCGTCCTGCTGCCAAATGCAGGTAGGTAAACAGCAGCTGTTCCGACTTCATGTAGTCGTATTCAGCGCTCAGCGGCTCTTTTACCTTTACAACCATCGCCTGAGCCCAAGGCTCCTTAGCGTCGTCGGCAATCGTCGCGCCTGCTTTTACATAGTCCTCATTGCTGAAGCCTGCCCCTACGCCCGCATTAGTTTCTACCACGACCTGATGATTGCGATCGCATAGCTCCTTCACGCTAGCCGGGCTCAAACCCACTCGAAACTCCTGATCCTTAATTTCTTTAGGGAGGCCAATATTCATAGGAAGGATCACCTGACTCACAGCTGGAACAGGATTATTCTAAGGCGACTTCAAACCTGAAAATTGTATCTTCAGAGCCATCTTTGAGCCGTTCTAACCGCAAAAGCCCTGGATTCACACCAAAAAACCATCCGGCTTTCGGCCAAATGGTTTCCCCAATTAAATCAACGTAGGAGGTGGGCACTGCCCACCTCCCAGTCAATTATTCTTAATGCCCGCCAGCTACCAACGCCGATAGCAAAGGCAAATTTGCCGTCAGCGCATACGCGAAGAGCGTACCGCCAACGCCGCCAATCAAGAAGCTCCCGGCAAACTCGCTCCACCCTTCATCAGTACTCAAACCTTCAGGCGGAGTATAGGGAATGGTGTTGCGAGAGATCTCAGGATCGATATTAGCGCCGCTGTACAACGACAGGCAAACGGTTAAAATGAGTACCAAACCGACAGCGGCAAACAAACCGGCGATCGCAGGTACATCAGAGTCTCTGAGCGGGCCTAGCAGCGCAAAAGGGCCGTATAGCAGGTAGCCATGAGCCATTCCTACTTCCAAACCGCGACGCTGAGGCGAAAGCCCCTGACGATAAGCAGGCAGATGACTCAAAAAGGCCTCAGAAAGACCCGACGAATTTAAAGGGGTCTCAAGGTTGCCAATTTGAGGATCGCCCTTATAGGGATGAATGAATTCCGATGATGTAGGCATATTTAATAATGGGTTCTCCAACACTTACTCAACACAGAACTTGCCTTAATACTTACAGGTCATCCCGGACTATGGGTGCAGTAGCAAATCGGGGAAAAACCGGTTGAACTCGATCAAGATACCAGCCGTGATTACCATCCAAACGGTAGCAATGACCGGCGCAGTTGAAAGATACTTCAAAAAATTACTGCTCATAACACTCCTCCTTGGAGCCTTAAGGTTACAAGTGACACCAATCAGCTACCTGAGCGGTCGAGCCCAAAGAAATAAATCCAAAGGCAAACCCCTAGGTAGCTAAAAGCCACTAACGAGGGGAGACCGTGATCTCGTCTTTCTTAGCAAACATCTCGCCTGACGTGATCTCTTTAAAGGCAAGCAGCGGCCAAAGAGCGCCACTTAAAGAACACTTAATCGCTAGAGGAACATCAATGATGATCTCTTTTTCTTCGGGAGACTTATCAGCGCGAACGGCAATCACATAGGAGCGACCTGCCCAGCCAATCCAGCCAGCAATCAGCAAGAACAAAACGCTAGGGATTAAAAATTCACCAGCATGGGACAAATCACCGTCTACGACGAGGTGAGGCAGTCCTTCGGGGCCACACAGAAGGCTAGTGTTGCCATAAAACTCAAAGCGCGCTTTGGCCGCATCAGTTGACGCAGCAGCAGCACGTTTTTGAAAAGCGGCTGACTCGTTGCAAGGTACTAGACCTGAAACATCGTCACCTGCAATCCCTGCGCTTGCCGGAGCGGCAAAGCCAAAGGAAATACAGAGAACTAGAGCCAGAGCAAACAACCGTCTCATAAATGGGTTCCTCTCATTAATAAAGGCTAGACAATAGCTGCGCAGATGGCTGAACTACCTCGGCTGAAGTGTTATCAACCAAAATTTGCAGGCATAGCTTAGCTTTCAGGTCATCATACTCTTCGGTTGGAAGCCACGTAAAGAAAGCTATGGCAGGGCTTTACATCCCGACACACTTTCTTGCAGTACGGCTCAGACTCTTGCGAGCAAAAGCGTTAGCGAAAATAATTAAGAGAACTGATCTCTACTCGCACTCGTTCAGAGCCTGTCTGAACGGAAATATGTTTATTCTTTTATGAGAGACTTTTAGAAAATCTTTCTTTTGGATGCGTCGCGTATGCCCAAAGAAGCCGCTTCATTAATAGATTCATGACTAATTAGGTCTGCTTAAATATGCCTAACCCTATCAATCTCTCATCTACCATTTTGGCTGTCGAAACAAGCTGCGATGAAACAGCCGTTGCGATTGTTAGGGGCCGTCGGGTACTCAGCAGCGTAGTGGCCTCACAAATTGATGTTCACAGGCAATACGGCGGCGTCGTGCCTGAAGTGGCTTCTCGGGAGCACGTCGGCGCGATCGCCACCACCTTAGCTCAGGCTTTTGCCGAGGCGAATAGCGAGCTGCCGATCGGCTGGGACGATATTGATGCGATCGCCACGACCTGTGCGCCTGGCTTAGTCGGGGCGCTGATGGTCGGCATTACCGCTGCCAAAACGCTGGCCATGGTTCACAGCAAGCCTTTTGTGGGCGTCCACCATTTAGAGGGTCACATTTATGCGTCTTATTTAAGCGAAGAGACGCTGAAGCCTCCTTTTTTATGCCTGCTCGTTTCTGGCGGTCATACTAGCTTTGTGCAGGTACGAGGGGCGGGCGACTACGTTGTATTAGGTAAAACTCGCGACGATGCGGCGGGCGAGGCGTTTGATAAAGTGGCGCGGCTGCTGGACTTAGGCTATCCGGGCGGCCCCGTGATCGATCGGCTAGCTCAGACGGGCAATGCAAAGGCGTTTCCGCTGCCTGAGGGCAAAATATCGCTGCCGGGCGGGGGCTTTCACCCCTACGATGCCAGCTTTAGCGGATTAAAGACGGCGGTGCTGCGGCTAACGGAAAAGCTGAAGGCTCAAAATCCAGATGGCGAGCTACCGGTTGCGGACATTGCGGCTAGCTTTCAGGCAACGGTTGTGCGGGCGCTGGTGAAGCGGGCGATCGCCTGCGCAACCGATTATGATCTGCCTGCTATTGTGGTCGGCGGTGGCGTGGCGGCTAATAGCGAACTCCGCCAGCAGCTGTGGCTAGCGGCTGAGAAGCAGGGGTTAAAGGTCGTTTTTCCGCCAATGAAGTACTGCACAGATAATGCGGCGATGATCGCCTGCGCGGCTGTGGCGCATTTTGAAAAGGGAGAGCGATCGCCGCTGACTTTGGGCGGTCAGTCTAAATTGTCTATCACTGAGATCTCCCAGCTCTACACCTCCTAGCGCTACAGCAGTCAAACGCTCAGCATTCTCAAAACTTCACCCCCGCTCCCCTACCCAGCAGGCGGTAACGCACACCTTCGGCAATTTTTTGCCCTAAGTACTCTGGAATTACGCCTTCGTTAGGCCCTAGCAAATACAAAATCAGGCGAGTGCGGCCTCGCCACACCAGTAGGTTGGCATTCACCACCAGCAAATCCTCCTGCCAGATGCTGTGCATTACCTTGTAAAAAAGGCCGGGCTGATTATCTGCTTCGATTAGCAAAGCCGGTAAGTGAAAGACGGGATCGACGTAAAACTCAGTTTCTACCTGTTCTAAGCCCGCATCCAAATTAAACTCCACGCTGAGCATATCCTCCACTTCAAACCGGCCCGCTAGCGCTTCTCGAACGGCCCGCCTAACGTTGTCGGCTGTTTTGGGCGTCAGCTCTTTACCGCCGCGTGACACCACTAGCTTGGCAAACACCAGCATCGGCGAATAAATTTGCCCGTACAGGCTCAGGCTATGAATCGTTAGACCATAAGCAGCTAGCACACCAAAAATATCGCTGAGTAAAAAAGACTGATTGCGATAGGCAAAATGGAAGACGGTGCGATCGCGCTCAGCCGTCAGCTCAATCACCGCTTTTTGAGTTCTAAAAAGCTGATAGGCCAGGCGCAAATTTTGCAGCTGAATATCACTACCGACAAACTGCCCATAAAACTGAGGGAACGCCCGGTTAAACCGCTTAAGCAGATTTAGAGTAGAGGGTTCAAGCACAGCTGAAATAAGCGCAATGGACATAAGGCAAGCCAATTTCCTAACCAAACTTTTCTTCAGAGCCGAGGCGGTGGGATCAGTTTGCCCGGTTTCTCACCTGCGCTACTGGTTTGCAGGTTCTTAACCCCATGAAGTGAGCGACCAGAGGATATACTTCTAGTAAGCTCACCTCGACGAAAATAATTACTTTGCCTGCATGGGTTTCTGGAAAAGCTTATTCACTACGTCTGAAGTTGCTTCAGCTTCCCAACGCACAGCCAACGCCGGTTACCTTGCCGAAGCCAAAAGTGCTGACAGCAACGCCCGCATATTCTTTAGCACCGAACGCGCGATCGATTTGTACGAACTCGAAGAGCTTTGTGACGCGGTCGGTTGGTCGCGTCGCCCTATCCGCAAGGTGCGTAAGGCCATCCAAAATAGCTTTTTAGTCATTACCATGTGGGAGCAGCGGGGCAACCGCAAGCGCCTAATTGGCTTTTCACGCGCCACCTCCGACCACGCTTTTAATGCCACCATTTGGGACGTCGTTGTGCATCCTGACTCGCAGGGTAAGGGCCTGGGCAAAGCCCTGATGAAGCAGCTGATCAAAAAGCTGCGCAGCGAAGACATTAGCAACGTGACGCTGTTTGCTGACCCCGA
>JBGTGK010000427.1:0-2277 GCA_041746795.1 Phormidesmis sp. | reverse complement strand
TCCAGGTTTAACGACTCTACGCTAGGCGATCGCCCGGTTGCCACCAAAATCTCATCGGCAACAATCGTTTCGCTACCCGTAAAAATATGCTTTTCCCCATTGACTACGCTGACTTTTTGAGCGCGAGTATTGGCTAAAATACGAACGCCCTCCGCCAGCATTTTCTGTTGTACAACTGCCGCAGCCTCCGGATCTTCCTTGGGCATAATCATCTCTCGGCTCGACAATATTGTCACCTCAGAGCCCAACCGCGAGAACGACTGCCCTAGCTCGCAGCCAATCGGGCCAGCGCCAATCACGGCCAGCCGGTGAGGCCGCTCTTTCACGCTAAAAATCTGTTCATTCGTCAAAAAGCCTGCTTCTTTCAGTCCTTCTACAGGCGGGATGGCTGCTCTCGAACCGGTCGCAATTAAAAAAGCCCGTGACTTGAGCTGACGACCGTTGACTGCAAACGTCTTTTGATCAACAAACTCTCCCTTCCCATAAATCACCTCTACACCCAGCTGCTCAAAGCGCTCAGTAGAGTCATGCTCTTGAATGGTGTCGATCACGGCATGGACATGGCCCAAAGCTTCTTGAAGATTAATCGTGGGTTCGCTGGTATGCACGCCAAAGCAATCGGCGGTCTTCACAGTTTGAGCGACCCGCGCCGCATGAATTAGCGATTTGCTGGGCACACAGCCATAGTGCAGGCAGTCTCCCCCCAGCTTGTACTGTTCTACCAGGGCAATTTTGGCATTGATTTGAGCCCCGGCGCTAGCGGCTACCAGGCCCGCTGAGCCACCGCCAATTACCACCAAATCATAGTCAACTGACATTGCTTTCCCTCTTTATTAGCTTTGAATAGCTTTAGCACTTTCTATATTGAGGGTATGTCGTTTGGCTTAGCTTTTGCTGAGAGTTAGCCTAAAAATATAAATTCTCTGACGCCTGTGGCGGGGTGACTGGATTTTTAGGCCATAGGACGGTCTTCACCAGAGCCTTTCATCGCCAAAGGAGCTGCCGACTGACGAATAATAGCCTGCTGCCTAATTAGGGCGGCTTCTGGGCGCTTGCGAGTAAGCGATCGCTGCTGTAAAAGAGACTGTCTAAACGCGGCAGTCAATCGCTGAGGCGCATTTTTAATAGAAGCCCTTGGCGCTATGCTGTGCTGATTTTTTGGCATGACTGCGGACTCATCTACTAGCCGGGTCTGGCTAAGCGAGCTAGCGAGTACGCCGCTATCAGACTCTACGTTGGCATCAGGTAGATGATCGGCACGAATATCCGCATCGGCGATTTGAGCGCCCAGCAGGTTAGCACCCTGTAAATTGGCCCGGTCTAAATTCGCATTGGTTAGATTGGCATAGCTCAAGTTAGCGCCACCCAGGTCAGCGTCGCCCAAGTAAGTGCCCGTCAGGTCTGCGCCACTGAGGTCTGCACAGCGCAAATCTGCCCCAATCAGGCAAGCTCGCTGAAGACTAGCGCCCTTGAGGTTAGCCCCACTAAAGTTACCTTCAAAAAAGTAGCCGTGACTCAGGTCTTCGCCTGCCAAATCACAGATCACCTCAGCATGGCTCAGCCGCCAACGGTTCCAACCTTCTATGCCGTTTTTTAAGCGAATTAGCTGATTCATTGCAGACCGTCAGTAGAGTGCTAGGGGGATCTTCCAGGCTAAAGCCGTGGAATGATACACACAGCTAGGATTCCCTAGCGGGCACGTACAGCCACTCACTATAGCGAGCACAAGTATACTGACCTACACAACTCGTCAAACGCCGTTTTTGTAAAGTAATCAAAAACGATCGTTCAGCAGCGTTAAACCTTTGTCAAGCCTGAAGACAGAAGTACGCACCCGCCAAAAACAATCTGGGATTTTGAAAACACCTAAATGATTAAACAGGCACTTCAGCAGGCATCTCAGCAGGCACCTTAAAGGGCGTCCCCGTCAGGCTGAAGGCGCGAACTTCGTGAATAGTGACAGGTACAATTTTTCCCTTCAGCAGGCTGATATCCCCAGGGAAAAAGGTCAGCCGGTTGCCTCGGGTACGGCCCATGACCTGCTGCGGATCTTTGGGGTTAACGGCTTCTACTAGCACTGTTTCGGTGCGGCCCCGGTAGCGCTGCGATCGCGCTTCAGCCTGCCGATTCACCAAGTGATTAATCCGCTGCAATCTGTCCTGCTTGGTCTCTTCGTCTAGCTGGTTTGCCCATTCAGCCGCAGGTGTTCCCGGCCTGGGAGAGTAGGCCGCCGTGTTCACCATGTCGAATACAATATCTTCCATCAGGGTGAGCGTG
>JBGTGK010000426.1:0-2011 GCA_041746795.1 Phormidesmis sp. | reverse complement strand
TTTTTGGCTTGGGCGATAGAGAAAACAACTGACTGCAATAGGATAATGTGAGAAATTTAGAAACAACAACAGATTTTGATGAGAGAACCGTGAGCTGTAGCCATTAGCTGTACATCTGAGCGACGTAATCGCCATAGCCGTTGTATAGGAGCGTGGGCTGTTTTTCCCAGTCCCAATCATCGCCTTCCCCCATCAGGCGTTCGGTTGCCTGCGACCACCGAATATGAGATACCTGCGGATCCACATTGGCTTCAAAAGCGTATTCGTTCGGAGAAAGGGTATTCCAGTAGGTAGCTGGCTGCTGGGCAACGAACTCAATTTTGACGATAGATTTGGCACCTTTGAATCCGTATTTCCAGGGTGTAACCATGCGGATGGGGGCACCGTGCTGTTTGGGAAGGGTACGACCGTAGACACCAACGGCAAAAAAGGCGAGTTCGTTGTTCATTTCTTCGATCCGCAGTCCTTCTTGATAGGGCCAAGGAAGATTAGACCGGGAAAATGACGGGCCTTGCGTAATGTCGGGATCGTAAAAGGATTCGAAGCGGACAAATTTGGCATTGGGTTTAGGGTCTGCGGCTGCTAGCAGCTTTCTCATCGGAAATCCTAGCCAAGGAACAACCATGGCCCAGGCTTCTACGCAGCGAAAGCGATAGATGCGTTCTTCGAGGGGAAAGGCTTTGAGCAGATCGGCGGCGGCGTAGGTTTTAGGATTGTTGACCAAGCCACCGACCGTGAGTTTCCAGTCTTCTAAAGGAAGGGCTTGAGCCTGCTGCCAAATGTTTTTGGTGCCGCCAAACTCGTAGAAGTTGTTAAAGCGGCTAGCGTACTGCTGCTCTGTGGTGGGACTCTCTGGGCGCTTAAAGTGGGGGTTTGCACGGACGTTTGGCAGGCGGCGGCCTAAGGTTTTCTCGAATTCGGATAGCTCAGATTGCTTCAAGGCCGGGCGACAGCTGTTGAGGGTGATCGCGCCAGTTAGCCCAATGCTCGCGCCTACGGCCCGCTTAATAAATCTGCGCCGATTAAAAAAGACGGCCTCTGAGGTGACTTGTTTTTCAGGTAGCTGCCAATCTGGCTGGATGCGAGGGAAAACCATGTCTGAAGTATTGATTGTGCCTTCTATATATTGAAGCGCTTTATGATTTAGATGAGGTGACTGGCGACGATTTTAAAGATGAGTGTAAACGGGCGGAACGAGAGGCAGGTTCAGAGTCATCAGCCTAAAGCCGTCAGTTTTCGATTGGGCCTAGCAGTATGGGCGTTTAAAGCCTGGGTGGGTGACTTTTATCCGCCGAAGAGTCAGGCGACGAACTTTTTGCGGCTGTATGGTGAGCGAATGCTGGCTGTAGAGGGTAATACGACGTTTTACTCGGTGCCTAACGCAGATATGGTGAAGCGGTGGGTGGATCATACGCCGGATGCCTTTCGCTTTTGCCCTAAGCTGCCGCGTGCGGTGACTCACGAAGGGCCGCTGAGGGCTCATTTACCGGCGGCACTGTCTTTTCTAGAAGTTATGCGGGGGTTGGGTAACCGGCTTGGGCCTGTGATGGCGCAGCTACCGCCAAACTATAGCCCGGCGGCTATTCAGGACTTAGAGAACTTTTTGACTGCTTGGCCCAGGCAGGCTGCGCCGATTTTTGTGGAGGTTCGCCATCTTGACTGGTTTAAAGATAATCACGCGGCTGAGCTAGCTGAGCTGTTGACTCGATTGGGCGTGGGTCGGGTGCTCTTAGATACGAGGCCGATGTATGCCTGGGAAGAGGAGGGAGATGTGGATCCGCAGCTGCGATCGCAGCGCCGTAAGCCAAGAGTGCCTTTACAGCCTGTCGTCACGGCTGACTTTGCGATTGTTCGCTATATTAGCCATCCGCGTTTGCTGCGAAATCAGGATTATCTGGCGGGATGGGCGGCGCAGGTGAGCGGCTGGCTGGCGGCTGGCAAGCAGGTTTACTTTTTTATACACTGCCCCATGGAAGAGGAATCGCCTGGGATTGCTCGCTATTTTCAGGCG
>JBGTGK010000425.1:0-28504 GCA_041746795.1 Phormidesmis sp. | reverse complement strand
TGTGCAATTTCTTACAACAACTTAGCGCTGGCCTATTGGGATTTGTCCAAGCACATCCAGGGAGACCTCGCTCAAAAGAGCCGCTACCAAAAGAATGCCATCACTGCTTTTGAAGCGGCCCTCAATATCAATAAATCATCCAGCACCTTGAACGCGATGGACAGTGCTGCCATCTATCACTGTTTAGGCGATGTCCATGCTCAGACGATTGAGACAGCGCCTTCGCTCGTAGAGGTTGGCGAGAGCCTGCAAAAGTCTCTTTATAGCTATATTAAGGCAGTTGAAGGACTGCCGACAGATTCTCCTGCTTATCCGGGTCGGTTTGCTGCGGTGGTGGCAAACCTCAAGCTCCACTACGAAAAATTAGGGTTAGAAGGGCAGCAGTCCGCCCTGAATCGCGTTCCGCCTTCTCTACTTTCTCAGGTAATGATGGCCCTTTAAGAGGCCCAAAGGAGAGCCGAAGAAAGTCAGAAATACGGTCAGTCGAAAGAGGCCAATGCATACAGATTTCCGTTAGTCTAGAAAGGTCGCCCTCGTATGTCTGACTCCTAAAATGCCGCTTTTAATCGTTGCTGCGATTGTCATTGCTTTCTTTGCAATCGTTTTCGCGCTTCAAAACAATAATCCGGTTGCTGTCAACCTGCTGGTGTGGAACTATCAAGGGTCTTTAGCGCTGGTGTTGCTCTCTACGCTAGCCATTGGCGTTTTGATTGGCCTCCTAGTTGTCCTGCCCGCCTTGCTGAAGCGGGGCTGGCGAATATCGCGGGCTACCCGGCAGACAAGCGATTTAGAAGGACAGCTCTCTGAGCGCGATCGCCGCCTCAGCAGCGAAGTTAGCAATGCCGAAAGGCTGCGGCAGAGCCATGAAAATCTTCTGCGCGCCTTAAATTTGACTGACGCTAACACCGGGATGCTCGATGCGCAGGCTCTCCCCCGAACGCTATCAGCGCTGATCAAGCAAATGAAGCTACAGCCCGGTAATCCTCAGTTTGACGCCATTGGGTTGCTGATTGTGAATGCTCAGCGACAAGATCCGATTGGCGAAGTCGTCACAAATGAGCGGCAAAA
The DNA here is from genome assembly GCA_041746795.1 of Phormidesmis sp. Lineage (GTDB taxonomy): Bacteria > Cyanobacteriota > Cyanobacteriia > Phormidesmidales > Phormidesmidaceae > Phormidesmis. The sequence goes on along the minus strand of JBGTGK010000425.1, from coordinate 27,436 downwards.
TGCTCAGCTAGACGTTGCGATCGCCGCCGTTATCCGTCGCAGCGTCACCCTCGATACCTGGCTATACTGTGACAGCCGGGATCAAGCCGGGGCAGAATTCATGTGCGTGCTTACCGGCATGGATAAAACGGGGCTCAGGCACTACGGCGAAACCCTGCGGGATGCACTAGTAGATCAGCCCTTGACGCTAGCCGATAAATCGATGGTGGCGGTTAATGTAAAAGTGGGTGGTGCTCTGTGCGATCGCAGCCATCCCACCCTGCAAGAACAGCTCATCATAAGCAAAGCCCGTCAGGCTCTCTCAGAAGCTGGAAAGCCTTCCATAAATCCTATCAAAGGCTCCCAGCCCGTCAAGGTCATCCAAGTAACCGACCTCTAACCAGCCGCCCGCCGTCAATTATTTCCCAATCGCATCCAGCCAGCCACCGCTAAGCACAACCGTCAGCGTCATAAATATAATCGTCAGTAGCCAGGTAGCTCGGTTCAAGGTGTCTTCCGCACTCTTAGCACTGGTAAAGAGCTGAGCTTGCCCCCCCAAAGCTCCCAAGCCATCTCCCTTGGGGCTGTGCAGCAACACTAAAATACAAACGCCAACGGCTGCGATCGCCCAAACAACTTGAATAACCGTAACTATCATGACAAATCCTGCGATGGGGCTAGGGTTAACCCACAAATACAACTGCTTTTAAATCAACTTTAACTTATCGGATGCGATCCTGAGAATGGTGGACGGTGCTCGCCCCACGGGGCTATCGCTGTAACGATACTTTTACAGGCGACCGGCTGGGCTTGTACTCCGCCGCAGGCTCTAAAATCATCGACACCCCGTTCATTTCCTTGGGGATCGGCAGCCGCAGAATTTGTAGGATAGTCGGCGCAACATCCGCCAAACATCCCCCTTCACGCAGCTCCACATCGGTGCCATGGCCTGGAATCTTCAGCCCCTCACCCTCAACCAAAATAAAAGGAACCGGATTCGTAGTATGCGCCGTCCAGGGCTTGCCCTGCTCATCATGCATGTATTCGGCATTACCGTGGTCGGCAATCACTAGCGCGGTTCCTCCCACGCGCCCAATCGCCGCAATCAACCGTCCTAGCTCACGATCCACTTCCTGTAAGGCCGCGATCGTCGCGTCCATTTTGCCCGTATGGCCCACCATATCTGGGTTGGCATAGTTGATCACAATCAGCGAATACGCTCGCTTATTGCAGGCTCGAATGGCCACATCCGTCACCTTGTTTGCCGACATTTTAGGCTCTTTATCGTAAGTAGCCACCATCGGGCTAGGCACCAGCTCGCGATCTTCTCCGGGTAAAGGCTCTTCCAATCCACCGTTGAAGAAGTAGGTCACATGCGCATACTTTTCTGTTTCGGCAGTGCGGAACTGCTTGAGTCCATGATTAGCAATCACCTCACCCAAAATATTATCCAGGCTCTGAGGCTCAAACGCCACGCTTACCGGTAAAGACGAATCGTACTGAGTCATCGTCACAAAGCTCAGCGGCAAAATTGGATCCCGCCTAAACCCCTCAAACTCACGCTTAACAAAGGCCTGAGTCAGCTGCCGAGATCGGTCTGGGCGGAAGTTAAAGAACACCACGCCATCACCTGCCTCAACCGCACCCGGTGCTATCCGCACGGGCTCAACAAACTCATCGGTAATGCCCTGGGCATAAGAAGCCTTCAGCGCCTCCAACACAGACATTCTTGATTCAGCAGGCTCTGTAGTGAAAGCGCTATCTTCGGTCATCACGCTATACACCTTCTCAACGCGATCCCAGCGATTGTCACGATCCATCGCGTAGTACCGACCGCTCAACGTGACCAACTTGCCGATCCCCATCTCATCTACGGCAGCTTGCAGCTTTTGCAGTGAAAACTCAGCATTGGTAGGTTTGGTATCGCGACCATCGGTAATCACATGAATACACACTTCTGAAATATCTTGGGCTTTAGCCATTTCTAGCAGCCCAATCAGGTGGTCAATATGCGAATGCACTCCCCCCTCAGAGCACAGCCCAATCAGGTGAAGCTTGCTGCCCGCATAGCGAACCTTTTGGCACACCTCCAGCAGGGCTGGGTTTTCCTGAATACTTTTGCTCTCAACTGCATCTGAGATTCTAACTAGCTCCTGCGGAACTACTCGGCCAGCACCAATGTTGAGATGGCCTACTTCCGAATTACCCATTTGGCCGCTGGGTAAGCCCACGGCCTTTCCAGAAGTGTTGATAGTAGTGTGTGGATAGGTCGCCCACAGGCTGTCCATCACTGGCGTATGGGCTAGGCTAATCGCGTTGCCGTCGTTGGCTTCTCCGCATCCCCATCCATCTAAAATCACGAGCACCATGGGAGAAATCGGTGAGTCTGCCATGCCAGAAAATCCTCTACAGTTTGCAACAGTTCAAAGATGCGTAAATCAAAGATGCGTAAAGCCTGCTTGCCTCGTTATCACAAAGCGGCAAGATTCCTAAATACCTGACTCTGACGGTTCAACCCATTGGCTCAAGTCAGAGCAACTACCTTATATTTTGTCAATGAATAGCCAATCAGCAGCACGTCAACATTTTAAGGAGGCTGAGCATCGCTAATCAGGCGTCGGGTGCCTGATCTGTGCGAGCGTCATTTAATACCGGATGCTTAGCTCAAATGCGCGGTCAACTCCATTTTCTTTAGAGGTCAACTCTATTTCCCCAGGTTTGGAATTTAGACTCACACAATAGCGCTATTTCTCAGACAAGCTGACAAATCAAAGGGTTTACTTTATGAAATGTCGCTGATCAGAAGGTCTTTTTTTAAAGTTGATTTGTAAAAAGTTGATTTGTTAAAGAGAGCCGCGATGATTTCAGGAGGTGGGTAGCACGACTGACTTGAAACAGCTGTGCTAGTAATTATTTAGCACGACTATTCCATAAAATAAAGCGCTACTTGCTTATCTCAGTTCACAGCCGCCTTAGTCTTACGCTTGTCGTCTCGCTTTTCCTGCTGCTTTTGGCGTTTTTTGGCTTCTTTAGCGTTTTTTTCAGACTCTAGTTTCTCTAGTCTAGCGCGCTCTTTTTCATCTTCAATTTTGTCCAGGTAGTAATGGTAGTCACCGCGATACAGTCTGAGTTCGCCATCGCGAATCTCAACGATTTTGTTGGCAACCTGAGAGATAAAGTACCGATCGTGAGACACAATCAGCGCCGTACCATCGTAGTTTTTCAGCGCACTCTCCAGCATTTCCTTGGCTGGAATGTCCAAATGGTTGGTCGGCTCATCCAAAATCAGCAGGTTCGCAGGCTGTAGCAGCATTTTTGCTAGGGCGAGTCGGGCTTTTTCGCCGCCGCTGAGGGCCTCTACTTTTTTAAAGGCGGCGTCTCCGCTGAACAAAAATCGACCTAGTAGCGTCCGGACTTCTTCATTTGTCCAGTCAGGAACTTCGTCGTGAATGGTATCCATCACCTTCTTGCTCAAGTCCAGCGCTTCTGCTTGGTTCTGCTCGAAGTAGCCTGGCAGCACGTTGTGCGCGCCTAGCCGAACAATGCCCTCCTCCGGCTTTTCGCTGCCGGTAATCAGCCGTAGTAGCGTCGATTTGCCTGCGCCGTTAGGGCCTACAAAGGCGATGCGATCGCCGCTCTCTACTTCTAACGAGGCATCCAAGAACAAAATCTTGTCGCCGTACATATGGGTCATCTCGGCAATGGTGACCACTTCTCTGCCGCTTCTGGGGGCAGGCTGAAACTGAAACTGAAGGCCCCGCAGGTCAGCCGTTGGGGCTTCTACGCGTTCGACCTTAGCGAGTAGCTTTTCTCTGCTTTTTGCCTGGGTGCTGCGCGTCGCGCTAGCGCGGAACTTATCGACAAAGGTTTGCTGCTTGGCCAGTTCTTTTTGCTGACGCTCATAGGTACTCATCTGAGCTGCTTTGCTCTCTTCTTTTTGGGCCAGGTAGGCGCTGTAGTTACCTAAGTACGTGGTCGATACGCCGCGCTCGGTCTCCACAATGGAAGTACACAGCCGGTCTAAGAACTCCCGGTCATGGGAAATAATCACCATGGGGATCGTTAGGCTTTTTAGGTAGCTTTCCAGCCACTCAATGGTTTCTAAGTCCAAGTGGTTGGTCGGCTCATCAAGCAGTAGCAAGTCAGGAGACTGGAGGAGCACTTTGCCCAAACCCATGCGCATTTGCCAGCCGCCACTGTATGAGCTGACGAGGCGATCGCCCGCATCTAGCTCAAAGCCCATCTCTGGCAGGATCTTTTCAATTCGCGACTCAAGGCCATAGCCATCAAGCGCTTCAAACTGCCGCTGTTTTTTGTCCAGCTGATGAATCAGCTTTTCTAACTCATCGGGATCGGCACCCTCCATATGATGAGGAATCTCTGCGAGGATCTGCTGAATTTTGTTGGCTTCAGTAAAGACCGTCCAAAATTCTTCCCGCACCGTCCGCCGAGGATCAACCTCAAATTCCTGATTAAGGGCCGCGATGTGCATCCCGCTAGGACGAATGATGTTGCCCGTGGTGGGCTCAACTTCGCCTTGAATAATTTTGAGCTGGGTGGATTTACCTGCGCCATTAACGCCGACCAAACCAATTCGCTCACCGGTTTTGACTTCCCAGCTAATGTCTTTGAGGACTTCTCCGGTGGGATATATTTTGGTGATTTTTTCTAGGCGCAGCATGAACAAAATTCCGTAGTGTCAGTAATACTTTTCAGCAGCATTTTATAGACTTCAAGCGACCTATCTCAACTGACGAGCCAGTCGTACAATTGGCCAGCCGATCCCGATGATTTAGCACGGCTTCCTTTAAACTCGTCTGTGCTGTAATCATGAGGCGATTCTAGGTGGGCTTTGAAGGCGTACGGTTAATGAACTGTCAGGCTCACAGCCGCTATAAAGGCAAACCTTGATGTATCTTAACAAAAATGTTACAGAAAGCGGCAGACCAGATAGCTCTGCATAATTTCACTCGCCATAATTTCACCCGCCTTCGAAGCCCCGGCCTTAAGGCATCAGCGATCTCAAAATTTACTGGAGAATGCATTCTTATGACCTCAACTCTGCGCCTTGCGCTGCTGGCTACCTTTGGGCTGATCTCTTTGGGGACGATACCAGCCGCTCAATCGGCAACCCAGTCACCTATATGGATTGTTCCAGCGAATCCAGGGCAGAACACACTTCCAGATCCTGCTGAGCCGGATTTATCGAAACCCAGCTCAGCGGCACCAGAGCCTGTAAGTCCAGCATCTACAAGCCCAGCACCTACAAGCCCAGCACCTGCAAACCAGGAGTCCGCACCGGAGCCCCCCTCGCCAGAATCGTCAGAACCTTTGGTACAGCCTGCGCCAGCGGGTACAACGACGAACTATTCGGATGGCGTCATGTCTATTGACTTTCCATCTGATTGGAAGGCTGACGTTTCAGCGGATGGCCTGATGATTACTAATGTCACGACCGATCAGAATAACCTAGTGGCTACTCAGGTAAACCACATCGCTGCGTCGCCGGGAGCCGTTGTTAATGCCAACATAGACAGCTTCGTTAAAGAAGGCGTTGCGGTAGGTCGCTATCGCGCTGTGACCATAGACGGTCAGTCGGCGCTGGTAATATGGCTTTCTGATCGGCCCGACTCGTTGAGTAGTGCGATCGCAACCTTCGTTGGCTACGGTAACGAAACGGTGCTGCTGTTTAGCCGCTACTCGCCGGATAATGCCACTGCTGAAGAAGACGTGCTGCGGCTGCATAGCTCTTATCGCAATCTGTCGGCGGCTGGGGCACAGTCACCCTCAAAGACAAAATCACCCTAACGCACCCTGATGTTTAGCCCCGCCCATCAAATACAGCAGCGCCATCCGCACGGCGACCCCGCTGGCAACTTGCTGGGAGACCAGACTCAGCTGCGGGTCGTCCATCAAATCCGAGGTGATTTCTACGCCCCGGTTGGTGGGGCCAGGATGCATGATTTTGACATGGGGTGAGCAGTGCTTGAGGCGATCGCGCGTGATCCCAAAGCGCTGATGATATTCCCGCAGGCTAGGCAACAGATGCTCGCTCATCCGCTCTTTTTGCAGTCTGAGCGCCATCACAAAGTCAGCGTCCTTGAGCGCGGGTGCTAGCTGCCAATGCACAAATACCTTACGTTTCACGGTTCCCTGTGGGGTTTCTAGCGGCACCGAAAACGCTTCCTCAAAGGTTTTTGGTAGCAGGGTCGGCGGCGCAGCTAAATGCACCTCAGCGCCGCAGGCCGTCAGGCTCCAGAGGTTAGAGCGAGCCACCCGTGAGTGCAAAATATCTCCGACGATGGCGATTTTTTTGCCATGCATAGCTTGGATTGCAGGCTGTTCTGGATTGAGCGAATTACAGATAGTCAGCAAATCTAACAGCGCCTGTGAAGGATGCTCGTGCTGCCCATCACCGGCGTTGAGTACGCCCACGCCCGCGCCTAACCTGTCCATTTCTCGGGCAATCGTCGCGGGTACGCCCGCGCCACAGTGGCGAATCACCATTAAGTCGGTGCCCATAGCCAGGTAGGTTTTAGCCGTGTCTAGTATCGTTTCGCCCTTAGTCAGCGACGAACTACCAGGTGAAAAGTTAAGCGTATCGGCTGAGAGCCGCTTGGCCGCGAGTTCAAAGCTGCTGCGCGTACGGGTAGATGGCTCAAAAAAAAGATTAGCCACCACCTGTCCTTGAAGCGTCGGCACTTTTTTGGTACGGCGTGAGAGAACGCCCTGAAAGCTGAGTGCGGTTTGTAAAACGCTTTCATATTCAGCAGGTGCGAAATCGGCCAAAGAGATGATATGGTGCCGATCCCAGGGAAAGTTAGTCATGAGACCTATCTATGGGCAGTGACTGACGTGTATGCCTGCGCAATGGTCAGTTTACAAGCTTTGCAAATTGGCACATGATTTGGAGCAGGTCGGTCGTCTGTTTTGTACGATAAGGATATCTTTATATAGTGCTGTACTCAGTATTTCGTCAGATGGTTCGGTTTCCAAAGTATATTCCTGCCAAGACTAGGACGATGGGTCTGGTTTTGACACTGGGCTTAGTGGTGGGTGGCTGTGCCACGAACGCACCAGAAAAGCCTGTGGTGGAGCCGACGACTAAAGCTGCGCCTGTGGAAATCCCTAAGCAGTCTTCTAAGCCGTCTGAAGTAGAGAAACCGGTAAAAGAGCCGGTTGCGGCGCAGCCTAACGGTGAAGTGCCTGGCAAGGAACCCAGTGCGTCTGGCGAAATGGTGAATGTTTCGGTGTATACCATTGACAATCAGTGCAACAACTTTGTCGAAAAAACGGTACAGCTCCCCAGCGACAAAGCCATGGCTGAGGCAGTTGGTCAGGCTATGAACGCTACTGACTACAACGCTTTTAAGCTAGAGAGCTATCAGGTTAGCGTCAACGGCACAACGGCTGTAGTGGACATGAAGCTAGCGCCTGGCTCAGAGCGAAAGTTTGTATCTCTCTCTAGCTGTGAGCAGCGGGCGCTCTTTGGCAGCGTTGAGAAAACTTTGTTGAACAATCCTAAGTGGGACATTAAGGCTGTGAAGTTTACTAATCGCGGTGAAGAGATCGCTCTGTAGGATTTTGTTACTTTTGGGTGGAAAGGCCATGCGATTTGATGTCGTGTGGCCTTTTTGCATGAGGGTTGCAGGCGGTATGTTTAGTATCGTTGATGGGGCACTCACGAGGGATGCCCTTATTACGGTTTGGAGACGGCTGGACTGTTTTTTAGATACCAGCGCCAAGGTCGTTCGGCGGCTTTGGTGATGCCGATTCGGGTGGTTTGAACGATGTCTTCTGGATTGATTGCCTGACTGCGAGGCTCTAGCCAAAGGCCACTGTCGGGATCATAAGGTAAGCCGTCTAGCGTACGGTCGATGTTAAGCGCTCTGCATAGTTTTCCTGGCCCTGCTGCAATGCGGTGAGGTTTTTTGGCGTGCTTAGGATCTACATCTGGTGGAATAGTGGCGAGTTCAAGGGCGCGAATCAGGACGGCGCTGCCAATGCCAGGGTGCTCGGTGACGACGTTTAAGCAGTAATACATGCCATAAATTAGGTAGACGTAGCTGTAGCCAGGTGGGCCGAACATGGCGGCGTTGCGTTTGCTTTGACCTCTGTAGGCATGACAGGCCGGATCTTCTGGTGCGTAGGCTTCGGTTTCTACGATGGTGGCGCGGATTAAGGGGCCATCGGGTAATTGTCTGACCAGCGTGCAGCCGATCAGGTCGGGGGCGACTTCTATGGAGGGGCGATCACACCAACGTCCATCAATACAATTGTCATAAACCATTAAGAATTGTCACCCTGCTCAAGTGAAGTTGTTAGGATCTCAAGGCAAATGTCGCTCGTCATCGGTTACTGGTCACCTACGTAGATATATTTAAGTATGGATATCAAGCTCGTTCTCTGTTTACTGCCTGCCTTTTTTGCGGCTGCCTGTCTCTTTTTTGGCACCCGCAACGGCTTTTACGACTCTGAAAACTACCATGGCAACGGTTCGGCCCATTAGCCCTAGCCCGTAAGCTTCATTTTCCCTCTTTCTTTAACGACTGCTTGTGCCTGAGCTATCCTGTTTACCCTATAGCGTTGGCTACGAAGATGAAGGGGTCTGTCTGAGTGTTCGGATGGGCCCTTATTCTATTTTGCTTGACTGTGGCCTGGCAGATATCAGCTCGCTGCGGCAGGAAGCTGCCGACTTTGTATTCTGCAGCCATGCCCATACCGACCACTGCCGGGGCCTGCTGGGTCTGCATCGGAGCTTTCCCCACCTGCCTATTTTTAGCAGCGATGTCACGGCTCGGCTGCTGCCGCTCAACTGGCCAGGGCAGGAAGACGCTAGCTTTTGTCGGCCTTTGCCCTGGCGATCGCCGACCGAATTAGCCCCAGGACTCTGCGTACAGCTTTGGCCTGCGGGCCATATGCCGGGCGCTGCCTGCTTCTTGTTAACTTATAAAACGGCCCAGCGCACCTACAGCGTTTTTTACAGTGGCGACTGTTTTTTATCGAATGGGCGGCTGGTGGATGGCTTGCCCCTAGCCGAACTGCGCAACCTTAAGCCTGATGTATTGATTGTTGAGGGCAGCTACGGCACCGAGCGTCATCCGCATCGTAAGCAGCAAGAAAATTATTTGGTTGAGCGCTTAAGTAAGGCGCTGGCGAATCGGGGGCGAGCGGTGTTTCCTAGCCCGCTGCTGGGCTTAGGGCAGGAGCTGCTGATGCTGGTGCGTAGCCATCACCACTTCACGGGTCAGCCGATAGATGTGTGGGTAGATTCGGCGATCGCGACCGGCTGTGATGCTTATTTGGGCTGTTTATCAGCGCTGCCTGCAACCGTACAAAACTTTGCTCAGCACCAGCCGCTGTTTTGGGATGAGCGGGTGCTGCCTCGGGTCAGACGGCTAGGCGGTGAAACATCGTTTGGAGCGATCGCCCAGCCTCTCCCGCAGAGAATTGCGCAGGGCTCCAACCCGGCTATTTTAATTGTGCATCCCGCTAGCCATCCCAGCCTGTACTGTGAAAACGACCCGTCTGACTGGACGGTATTTGTGCCTTCCTTAGAAGACATTCCGCTGTGGCAAGGTCAGCTAATGCCGAGCGCGGGCGAATATGAGTCAAGCAGCTATGGATCGAGCTATGAGGGCAGCTACGAAGCGAGTGCTTATAAGGCCGGTAAACATGGGTTAGAGCATAGGTTTGATTGGCTAGCCGAAATGCAGGCGCAAACGGCCTCTGGTAAGGCTGACGTAGAGCACTACATGCTCACTAGCCACTCCGATGGCGGCGGGACGACTCAGCTGATTCACAATCTCAGGCCGCAGCACGTTATTTTTGTCCATGGCGGTTCTAGACAGCTCACCGACCTGGCTAGTTTAGAAGATTTGCAGAGCCGGTACCAGCTACATTTACCCGCGCCTGCTCAGACGATAGATCTGCCCTTAGCTGAGGCTTTTTGGCAGCCTGCCCCACCTCGCAACACCCTTTACGAAGGCGAGATAGAAACTAGCCCAGAGCGGGTGATGCTAACGCTACCCACGAGCTTGGAGGGCGATCCGCGCTGGAGCCAGCTAGCCGATACGGGGATTGTGGAGGCGAGCTGGCAGGGCGATCAGCTCGTTATTCGGGGGCTAAACTCGCGAGAGCTGAGGCAGGTAACCCCTCGCGATCCGGCGGCGGCGGCTCAGACCTGCTATTACTGCCGCCATTTGCGCGGGCAAAGGTGCCGCAACCCCGACTCGCCGCTGGTCGGTTTGCAGGTGACCTCAGACGGATCTTGCTCGGTGTTTGAACGCTCTAGCCGATCTTTGGGCTAGCTTTTTGCAGGTTTTTTCCCAGGGGAGCTAGGCGTGGCTTTTTGGTACGATGGTGATTTCTTTGAAGCAGGTGAAGCAGAAGCGGGTAGTCACTCAGCTCCTTTAGACAGCGAAGGACTGAGGTTTGGAGCGACGGTTTTTACCACCCTGCGAGTGTATGGCGAAGATTTGCATCATCCGTTGACTCAGTGGCAGGCGCATTGCGATCGCCTCACCCGTTCCCTTCAATGTTTCAAATGGACACTGCCAGACTGGTCGGCTATCTACAGCGGCTGCCAGCGGCTGAAAAGTGGCTATCCTATCTTGCGCATTACGATTTTCCCAGATGGACGAGAGTGGATTGTGGGGCGATCGCTTCCCCCTCAGCTCACTCAAAACCAGCAAACGGGCGTCGTCTGCTGGGTCGCTCCGAGTGACTACGCCCGCAGCCTGCCGACTCATAAAACCGGCAACTATCTGGCCTGCTGGCTCGCCCGACAGCAGGCGCAAAGCCACGGCGCTTACGAGGCGATTTTAACCAGCTCCCAAGGCGACTGGCTCGAAACTTCTACCGGCAACCTTTGGGGCTGGCGGCGCGACGGATCTCGGCAGGGGCGCTGGTGTACGCCAATGCATGATTACTGCCTACCGGGTGTTATGCGCCATACATTAGAGAAAATTTTGACAGAATCAGGACAGCTTATAGACCGTCAGCCCTGGACACAAAAACGGCTATTTAGCTTTGAGGCAATGGCTTACAGCAACTGTGCTGTCGGGCTTCTGCCGATCCACACAATCCTTAGCGGGGCGACTACACTGGAATATAATTGCAGCCATGCTGGGATCAAAGCGTTGCAGAACCGGATTAGCCTGGTAGCTAACGGCTACCAGTGATTACTGAAAATGCGTTAACATAAGTTAATAACAAGGAAAACACGTCCAAAAGGATACGCCTTAAAAGACACACCCAAAAGATATACGCCCAAAAGATACACAGTATCCTCACACCATCTCATTAGGAGGCTTCCCCTCGGTGAACAAGCGCTGGAGAAACGCGGGTCTTTACGTACTACTCGTCGTTGTTGTCATTGCATTGGCAACTGCATTTTTTGATCAACCCCGCGTCGAGACTCAGTCTTGGCGCTATAGCAAGTTTATAGACGAAGTTGAGCAGCAGCGGATTGAAAATGTTGTGATCAGCTCAGATAAATCTCAGGCCCGGTTTGCCTCACCAGACGGTACCGGTCGAGTCATCGTCAACTTGCCACAAGACCCGGATCTGGTCAACATCTTAACTAGCAACAAAGTTGACATCACGGTACAGCCCACTCAGGATGAAAGCGCCCTGGTCAAAGTATTTAGCGCTCTGGTAATCCCAGTTTTGCTGCTCGTCGCGCTCTTCTTCCTCTTCCGTCGTGCCTCCAACGGCCCCGGATCTCAGGCGATGAACTTTGGTAAGTCCAAAGCTCGCGTGCAAATGGAACCTCAAACTCAGGTCACCTTCGGCGATGTCGCCGGGATTGACCAGGCCAAGCTAGAGTTGGCTGAGGTCGTTGACTTTTTGAAAAACGCAGATCGCTTTACGGCCATCGGCGCAAAAATTCCGAAGGGCGTTTTGCTAGTCGGCCCGCCTGGAACGGGTAAAACCTTACTTGCCAAGGCAGTAGCCGGTGAAGCAGGCGTTCCCTTCTTCTCTATATCAGGTTCTGAGTTTGTTGAGATGTTCGTAGGGGTGGGTGCTTCCCGCGTTCGCGACCTGTTTGAGCAAGCTAAAACAAACGCTCCCTGCATCGTATTTATCGACGAGATTGACGCAGTTGGCCGTCAGCGGGGCGCAGGCCTCGGCGGCGGTAACGACGAGCGCGAGCAAACCCTCAACCAGCTGCTCACTGAAATGGACGGCTTTGAAGGCAACACGGGCATTATTCTCATCGCGGCGACTAACCGCCCCGATGTACTTGATGCCGCTCTCCTGCGCCCTGGTCGCTTTGACCGTCAGGTAGTTGTCGATCGCCCTGACTACGCAGGCCGTTTGGAAATTCTCAACGTTCACTCTCGTGGTAAAACCTTCTCTAAAGATGTAGACCTAGAGAAAATTGCTCGCCGGACGCCTGGCTTTACCGGTGCGGACTTGTCCAACCTGCTGAATGAATCGGCTATTTTGGCGGCTCGTCGCAACCTTACTGAGATTGCGATGGACGAAGTTAATGACGCAATTGACCGCGTGCTGGCTGGCCCCGAGAAGAAAGACCGAGTGATGAGCGAAAAGCGTAAAACGCTGGTGGCTTATCACGAAGCAGGTCATGCGCTAGTCGGAGCGCTCATGCCTGACTACGACCCCGTCCAGAAAATCAGCATCATTCCTCGCGGTCGTGCAGGTGGTTTAACCTGGTTTACGCCTAGCGAAGAGCGGTTGGAGTCAGGGCTATATTCTCGCTCCTACTTGCAGAACCAAATGGCGGTTGCGCTAGGTGGTCGCTTGGCTGAGGAAATCGTCTTTGGTGACGAAGAAGTCACGACCGGTGCTTCTAATGACCTTCAGCAGGTGGCTCGCGTGGCCCGTCAAATGGTAACTCGCTTTGGGATGAGTGATAAGCTTGGCCCCGTTGCCCTCGGTCGCCAGCAGGGTAACCCCTTCTTAGGCCGCGACATTGCTAGCGAGCGTGACTTCTCAGAGAAAACGGCAGCTTCGATTGACTCGGAAGTTCGCTCCTTGGTAGATCAGGCTTACAGCCGCTGCAAGACCGTGCTTCAAGAGAACCGTCACATCCTCGATCAGCTAGCTGCCATGCTGGTAGATAAGGAGACTGTAGATTCTGAAGAGCTACAGAACCTGCTGGCTACCAACGATGTGAAGATGGCCAGCATTGCTTAAATGTTGCTGAAGCCTCGGCCTGCGGGCTTAACCCCGTACGCCGTTTCTCTATAGTGCTTGAAAGCCGCCTCTGATTTGATCAGGGGCGGCTTTTCTAGTTTTCTTTATAGGCTTGACTTATAGCTCGACGGCGGACTAACTGACAGTCGCTAACGATTGCGATCGCACAGCCGCACCCTCCCCCAAATCCTCAGCAAAAACCTCAGCCGAATTATTGGGGCTCTCAATCAATTTGACCTTGTGCAAAGTCGAACCGATTTCTTGAATAGGCTGGCGCAGCAGCTCGCAGATCCGAACGATGATGTTTTCTACCGTCGGCACCGTTTTCATGAAATAAGGAACATCTTTGTTTAAAAAGGTGTGATCAAACGGTTCGATAACGTGGTGATCAATGGCGTTTTGAAGTGCCACCAAATCTACCAACATCCCGGTGCGAGGGTGAATTGGGCCCTTAACTGTGACCTCTACTTGATAGTTATGTCCGTGGCCGTTGGGCCGAGCGCATTTGCCGTATATCTCACAGTTTTCCTCGTAGCTTAGCTCAAGCAGCGCCAGCCGGTGAGCCGCGCTGAAGTGAGCGGACACGGTTAAATAAGCTTCCATTCCATTTCCTTGATAGTCGGCCCAGAGTTCGGGCGTTTCGTACAGCTGAATATTGGCAAGTTTTGCCTGAGCGGGCAAATGAGGGGTGAGCCGCTGCCAAATAACGCGGGCCATGTTTTCGGTGGTGGGCAGCGTTTCTTTAAACTCATCCCAGGCATCGTTAAGGTAGGAAAAGTCCAGGGCTTCGATCACTTCTCGGTGAATGATGGCTTTGGCTTCACTAAGGTTGAGCACCATGCCGTAGCGGTCTAGCTCGCTGGCAATGGAAACATTCAGCACGTAATTATGGCCGTGTCCTGGGAAGCGAGTGCATTTGCCAAACGCCTGAAGGTTTTCACTTTCGCTTAGCTCGTTTAGCCAATAGCGATGACTGGCTGAGAACTGCGATCGTCGATTGATAGTGCATCTCATAAAGCAGTGAGCAAGCGAAAAGGACAGTGAGGCAAAGTCAGGCAAAGACGGTGGGACTCGGATAACACAGCTATTTTTTTGCAGAGTCATGAAACCTAGACAAGGCCACAGATCTCAGTTTTTAAGCCAGCCGTATAAAGCCTTGTAGAGGCAAACGCAACAGGGATCGCCAAAATCGTAGAATTAAGAAATGCTACAGTAATTTCTGCCTCAACCTCTGCAAAAAGACTGTATCCCTTTCACACCAAAGAAAAACAGACGGGTATCCGTATATATGTCAGGGTTGTCAGATAAAGGAGTAAACGGTAACAATAGATACAGAAAGACAAAAATGGTTTCGTTCATCTCCAGCTTTACCTTTAAACATAAAGTCTAACGAATTGTGATCGTGATCGTTAGGTTCTATCGATAGAATTAAAGCCCGAGACGGAAGTAAGAGCGTTGACTTTACGGCCTGTAAGGTTTCATCCTCTGAAGGAACGCGTTACCTCACAAGATCTTTTCAAAATAAAAGTTTTTGAGGAACGAAAAATGAAACTTACCTATCGCGGCGTTAGTTACGACTACAACCCTCCTATCTTGGAGGTAACCACCAGCGATGTTGCCCTTAAGTATCGCGGCCAGACGGCTAACTATACTTATGTGCAGCATGTGCCTATTGCTCAGCCTGTTGAGCGATTGACCTATCGCGGTGTGGCCTATCAGACGACCCGCCAGGGGCAGGTGCTACCGGTTACAGGTGTGCAGCCCTCTGGTGTACCCCAGCAGCCTTCAATGGGCCAAAAAATTGGCCAATCAGGGCGATCAGGCGTGACAACGCTGTCTCTGCTGCGTGATCGGATTGCGGGTGTGAGCCCAGCAGCACAGGCCCGCAAGCAGCTTTTACAAGAGGCTAGTCAGCTGCATCACGACAATATTATGCGCTCTTTGCAGCATCGCATAGCGGTGGCTAAAGAACAGGGCAATGATCGGCTCATTCAGCAGCTAGAGTCTGAGATGAGCCAGAGTGTCTAACGGTTTTGACTTAGTTTTAATGACCGGTTTTGACCCGTCGTTTTAGCCGAGATAAAAGCTCACAGACAAAAGTGAATAAGGGAGGGAACTTATGCTCCCTCCCTTTTTGCTATTTAGGGCTGAAAACTTTGCCAAGCCAAGCACGATGGTTTTGATCTTTAAAGGTTAGAACCAGTTCGTACTTGCCAACAATGAATCCATAGTAATTATCTGAGCTTCAGCCTGTTGTCAATTTATTTTATAGGCGGAATGAATCAGGTGATTTCTATGAATAGCGCCACCTTATAGGCCTTATTGTGTCATTCAAAAGAGAGCTTAGCGGATGAGTATTTTTAAAGTTTTTGGAACGCAGTCGAATACGAGGGTTGCGTTGAATGCGGCGGAGGCGTTTGCCTCGATTTGTTTGGTTGCGATCGCCTCGGATGGCTATCTATCCGAATCGGAGTCCGCTGAGATGAAAATGCGGTTGAGCCGGATGAAACTGTTCGAGAATTCTCTAGACGGGTTAGATCGGATGAAAGATTATCTGGTCGATAATCTTAAAAAGTATGGCCCTAACGAGCTGATTAAAAGTGCGCAGGCTTCACTGCCGCCTCAGCTTAGTTCGACTGCTTTTGCGATCGCGGTTGATCTGGTCTTCTCAGACGGCACCGTTTCCCTAGAAGAGCGAGCCTTTGTTGATGACTTGCGCAAAATATTAGCTATCCCAGACGAGCTAGCCTTGAAAATTGTCGAGGTAATGACGATTAAAAATCAGGGGTAATAAATGGGTTGGTTAGGTTTCGATAGACCTTAGCTCAACCGACGAGACGATCAGGTCAATGGTTTTTTGCCCGGTACGCCCACCGCTCTTGGAAAATCCGAGGGGGTGGGTGCCTCTTTATGAATAAATAGGCAGTGACGCGTCCCCTGCGTTAGCGGCGTCTGCCAGCTTTGCAGATCGGTGATTTCTCCGCCCAGCAGGTCAACAATAGGCATCAGTGCTTCGGTATCTTCAGTTCCCCACTGGCCGCGATAGAGCACGGCCTGACCGCCTAGCTTCAACAGCGGCAGGGCGTATTCTGCGCAGGTTGCAGCCGAACCCACAGCCCGCACCAGGGCCAAATCGTACTGTTCGCGGTGGGCTTTTTGCTGGCCGATAGCCTCTGCTCGTTCGGCAATGCAGGTGGCAGGTAACCCCATCAGCGGGCATAGCTCTTGGAGAAACTGAATTTTTTTGCGGGTGGCATCGAGCAGGGTGAGTTCCAGGTTTGAGAAAATGGGGGTGAGTGCGATCGCCGCTGGAATTCCAGGCATACCGCCACCCGTACCAATATCAATGATGCGAATAAGTGCTTCTGGGTCAGTATTTTCTTCACCCTCAGCGTCTTCGGCGTCCTCTTCTAGCATCATCTCCTCCGGCGTTGGCTCAGATAGCCAGGGCACCAAGCCGCTGAGGGAATCCCACAGATGCTTCTCCCAAAAGTCTTCAGGCGTGGTGATTCTAGTCAGGTTGATGCGCTGATTAACGTCTACGATTTGCTCGTAAAACTGTTGAAAAAGCGCTTGCTGCTCCGCTGAGGGTTGCCAGCCGAGCGTTTTCTGCCATAAATCGGTGTGAACAGGAAGAACATCAGCCATAAAAGCCAGCGGTAAGTAATAAAATTAGGGACAACATTGTAGGGCAAGCAAAATGTCTCGAAGCAGGGAGCGTAAGGCCTTACGCCCCGACAGGAGTTCCTCGATGGCGATCGCGCAGCACCTCACGATCTACCCGGCTCAGCTGCCCATGGTCAATCGTCCAGCAGTGGTCAGCAATATCTATCAAGTCCTCAGCATCGTGAGAGACAATTAACAAGCTCCACTCCTGCTTTAGCTGCGCTAGCAAGTTTACCAGCTGCTGACGCATCGACCAGTCCAATCCCGCTGTGGGCTCATCTAACAGCATCAAATAAGGCTTACGAATGAGCTGTACTGCCAGCGCTAGCCGCCGCTGCTGCCCGCCGCTCAGCTTTTGCGGAGACGCCTGTAAAGACAAATCGCCCAGGCCGACCGACTTCAACGCCTCACAGACCCGATCCGAGCTTAACTCTGGGTGACCTAGCCGCAGCTCCTCAAAAACAGTATGACCACAAAAGTGCCGTTCGGGAAACTGAAAGACAATGCCCGCGAGCTGCTGCAAGGCATCGGGGGCAAGCGGCTGATCGCGCCAAAAGGCCTTGCCACTCGTAGGGATTGCTAGCCCTGCCAAAATTTCCAGCAGCGTACTTTTGCCAGAGCCACTAGGGCCGACGATCAGGCCCATCTGCTTGGGAGCCAGATCGAAAGAGATGTGCTTGAGGATAGGGACAGCGCTGGCGGCGGGATGGTAGCTGATATCGCGCAGGTGAAGCATTGGGGCAATAGAGAAATGAGGAGATCTATAGAGTTAACCCGTAGCTGACAGCCATAGGGGTATAGTTCATAGTGTGACGCAATTGCGTCCGCCCTGATGACAAAAATGTATAGGATTTGCCGCTGTGAACGTTCAGTTCCGTGAGTGCGACTTTTTTAATATATGGATTTGGCTAGAGTTTGAAACCGTGCCATCTATACCTGAGCAGCAGTACGTTGAGGAAATTTTTACCTCCTGGTTTTTCTTGGGTAAGCTAGGCGGCTTCAATGCTGAAAACCTGCAAGTGCAGGAGACCGGCGTAGATATTAGCTACTTCGACTACGACGAAGACGAATCAGAGCGATCGCTCCTCTCTCTCATGCACAACATGGGCGAAGTCGAATTCAAAGGGCTATGGAGCCGCTGCTGGTTTGACCTGGGGACAACCGATGCCCTGGCGTTAGACATCCTAGTCAATACAGTGCGGCAGTTCAGCCAAGACTTCGTTGAGATTCGCAGCATCTACATTGGTGGTGAAAACGAAGACTGGCCGACACCTGCTGATAATCCAGAGGCGGCTTTCCCAGATTAGATCTCTATAACCTTTGTGATATGGACGCAGGGCGGCCACGAGGGCGGCCACTACGATTTTATGGCGAAACGGATTCGACCGATTGCCCTGGGGCTCATTGAACACCAGGGTCACATCTTTGTTAGCCAGGGTGAAGATCCTAAAACGAAAGAGCGCTATTACAGATTCTTGGGCGGCGGCATTGATTTTGGCGAAACTAGCCAGACGGCGCTGACGCGAGAATTTGAGGAGGAAATCCAAGCTGGGCTAACGGATATTGAGTACATTACCTGCTTAGACAATATTTTCACCTTCAATGGAAAGCCCAAGCACGAGCTGATTCAGCTATTTCGCGCACGGTTTGCGGATGTCTCGTTTTATCAGCTAGATAAGAGGTTTTCGCTAGTGGAGGGCGATCGCACCACTCAAGCCATCTGGCTAGCAACCCAGCGGGTTTTAACCGGAGAATGTCGCCTTGTGCCTGAGAGCTGTCTCCAGTTTCTATCGTCGTCTCTGCTGCCATAAAGGAGTGCTTTCTGCGCTTTTTTAACCGTATAAACATTCAATCTGAGCTGCTGACGATGCTGTTGGCTGTTAGCATCGATTCAATTACGGTGGTTGCCTGTGAAGGTTATCGCAGTGGCCGCAGCAGCATTAAAGAAAGCGTTGTGAATCAGCTAGCGGCTCTAAAGCTCGCTAAGACCAGCCAAGGTTTCAAGCA
Source organism: Phormidesmis sp. (assembly GCA_041746795.1). Taxonomy (GTDB): domain Bacteria; phylum Cyanobacteriota; class Cyanobacteriia; order Phormidesmidales; family Phormidesmidaceae; genus Phormidesmis. The sequence goes on along the minus strand of JBGTGK010000425.1, from coordinate 8,620 downwards.
TTACGGATATTTTGCACCCCCTGTAGGTCAGATTCATACTTCTGCAAAGTCTCGGCAAAGGGAGGGAATTTGAGCCTAATTCCTAGGCTTCAGCAGGCAACATATCGGTAAGGCGTTGTGCTATGCAAAGCCTGTTGTCTTGTACCCTAATTCTGGCTTAGAGATCATAAATGAATCTATTGGATAAAGCTGAAAAGCTAGCGATCACAGCCGCAGCGGTAAAGCAACAGGTTAACCAAACGACGGCGAAAGGCACTATAGAATTAAGCGCTGCTGTTGAGTCTGCCAAACAGGTAGGTGAAAGTACTCAGCAGCAGCTATCGACAGCAGCAGGACAAGCAATCTCAAACTGGCAGAGCGAAATCGCCGCTTTCGGCACCTCCGGCATGGCTGTAGCCAACGCCTTAAAAGACCTGCCGCACACGGCTCAGGCACTGGCCGAAGAGATGCCAAAGCTCGCCCGTCGGCTGCAAACCGCAGGCACCCGGCTAGGCGATGCGCCCCGCACAAATGCCGACATCATGGGACTGTTCGAAGATTCCAGGCACCTCCAAACTAGGCGCTAGCGAATGGGACATCCGAGTGTTCCTATCGGACAAACACGGCAGTCATATCTATCCTCACTCCAAAGGCGGCAGCAACGGCGCGAAGAACATCGTATGGGAAGTCGGCGCTGACAATATTCGCCGAGGTGCTAAGACGATGACTGGAGGCGAGCAGCTCTATATCCGCTTTTACAACGCGGTAGATTCTATCCTCAAGAACTCAACCACCATCGCTAAGCTGGGCATCACGGCAACCGGCACGGCGGTGCTGACACAGGCAATCGTCACTGCGCTAGCCTACACGCTAGATCTACACCGGGGCGACATCACCCCAGAAGCGTTTAAGGGCAAAATTACTGAGGCGGCTGTGAGCGCAGGGATCGCGACGCCACTTTTCTTCGTCATTTTCGTTGCGGTAATGGCGCTGTTTCCTGAAGTCGTAGTTGTCCTATCAGCGCCTGCGGTTGTAGCAGGGTTCAATGCGCTGTTTGGCATCGGCATTGCCCTACCCATGGTTCAGTCTCTGGTTCGTCATATCGAGGCAGATGGCTTCGGGAGTGAGGTGAAGACTCAGTACGAAGCGGCGCTCTCACGCGGAGAAGCTGTCATCCAAAGCTCATCGCAGGCACTACAGCAGCAGTGGCAACAGCTTTTCAAGCAGACTCCCATAGAAACTGAACCGGTGGTCGAAACAGCTTGAGCCGCAGGGCACCCTATCCCCATAGGAATCCATTCAACGACAGCATGAACAATTCGGTAGCGGCATATAGCCACGATAACGACTCTATGCCGCTCGTCTATGAAATCTCCAAAGAACTGTACGAGGAAGCGCTAGCTCAGATCGACCCCAGTATGGTGATTTCACCTTTTGGGGTCAAGTTGGAGTTTAAAGTAAAGATGAGTTGCCAGCAGGTTTAGCGAACCTTAGCGGGCTGTAAATCATTACTTTTTTCGTATCGAAAAATCGACTATGATCGGCAGGTGATCTGATCCCACATCAGAGCCTGTATGCATTTTGACCGCATTGAGTGAAGGACTTGTTAGACACTGATCAATAGGGATTTGAAACAGTTTAGCAAGGATGTTTAGCTTGGGCGTGAGGTAGTACGACATATTAGCGGGCCAAGTAGGAAAGATTCCGAGTCCTTTGCGCGTGTTCTTTAGACCCGTTTCATGAGCGAGTGTTCGGTAAGAAGGCGACCACATAGTAGTGTTAAAATCACCAATTAACAAAACGGGATCGTCTTGCTGTTGTATGTATTTACTGACTGCCTTAAACACTTTGTTTCGGCTGTGAATAAACTCTCTTTTAACGGGCGATAATGGATGGATGGCAACGATTGATAGCTGTCGATTTTTAGTTTGAACGCGGGCGGTTAGGTTAACCGCATTGTTGGTATCGAACTTTCTGATTTTAAAGTCTGTGAGGGGATCTTTGCTGTAAAGGACAGTGCCGGGCTGATACGGCGTCAGTTGGTTAGAGCTGTAGGGTAAGAATGTCTTTAAGGCTTCTAGCTGTTTTGCCATTGAGTCGTTGACTTCTATGAACAATGCTAGGTCAGGCCGTTCCTTTTCAGTCAGTTTGATAATCTCGGTAGCATTGCTGTTAGCTACGTTTAGGTTGGTGCTCATCACTCTGTAGTTTGGAGTTATATTGCTTTGAGCAGGCGGAAAATACCAGGGGATAACCTGAGCTGAGAGGAGTGCTAAGCAGAAGAGTGTAAGTAGGATTAGACGCGATCGCTTCAGCCAGATCGTGATCGCACTTAAAATAAGTACCATCCCCAAATACTGCATCTGAAAATGGCATAGAATCTCGAACACCAGCGGCCCACTGATACGACTGCTGAGTATTGCCACGGTCGTAATACCTAGCGTTAGCAAAGCGCATCCAACGGACACAACGGAAGAGGATCGTTTCATGTCTTTATGAGAGTCCGGAAAGGCACTGGCACTATATCTGAGAGGGTGGCTTCTGGGGGTAGCTCGCTGTACGGCTAATTTTTATCATTTTCAGGAGCTTTAGACGTCTTGTTTTCGGCGGAGTAAGCTACCATCGCACATTGTCTGTACTCTCTCGTCCACAATTTATCAGCTCTGTAGCAGGAGCACGTAGCAAGAGCACGTAGCAAGAGCACATAGTTAACTCACCCCCGCCACATCCCTCTTCAGCCGATCTATAAACGCCAGAAACTCCAGTTCCTTACTCATATGCATTGTCATCAGCTTGATGCTCAAGCTGATGGGATCAATACCTCGTCCCCGAAGCTGCTGGGCTCTTTTGGATGATGTAAGCGGTCTCGGCTCTGTAGTTGGGTCATGCGGCTAGCGCTGCTGTGGTAGAAAGGAATAAGTGTAGCCATCGTTTAGAGTCTGGTAGTGCTCTCAATATGCCCGCTGTCGTTATCTTGGTTTAGGCTTGAATGCAAGCCGTGTTTCCCCTTTGGACTACTACTCATGCGTCCTGAACCCATTTCCCCTGGCCCTGGTCAAGAATCCGTATGGGACTACCCTCGGCCTCCTCGGCTTGAGACTGTGGATAAGCACATTAGAATTATCTTCAACCACGAGCTGGTTGCTGATACCCATCGCGCTAAAAGGATTCTAGAAACCAGTCATCCACCTAATTACTACATCCCACTAGATGACATCAGGGCAGAGTATCTAACGCCCAGTACACACGCTACCTACTGTGAGTGGAAAGGACGAGCTAATTACTACGGCCTGCAAGTGGGCGATCGCCAGGCTCAAGCTGTTGCTTGGTACTACCCGAAGATTTCTCCCGCCTACGCAGAGCTTAAAGGGTATGTCGGGTTTTACCCTGGGCCGATGGATGCCTGCTACGTAGATGGCGAGAAAGTGAAGCCTCAGGCGGGTAACTTTTATGCGGGGTGGATTACCCATGATATTGTCGGCCCGTTCAAAGGTGACCCTGGCACTTGGGGATGGTAAAGGCAGCATATAGCCTACTTTATGAAAACTGATTTATTGACCTCATCTTTACCACTGCGCCAAGGCAGGTATCCATAGATTGCCTTGAACAGTTTGCTTTTAACGCGCCATTAAAAAAGTTTCTACTTCAGCCGCCGTCGGCATGGATGACTGAGCGCCCGACTGGGTGACGGCCAAAGCGGCAACGGCGGTGGCGTAGTCGATAGCGGGCCTGAGCAGGTCATGGTCGGAGAGAGCGATCGCGGGATCTGCCCGGCAAAGGGCCGCTGCTAGGCCGCCGTTGAAGGCATCACCCGCAGCAATGGTATCGGTGACGGGCACGGGAAAGGCTGGAATGGCAAAGGTGCCGTTTGCAGTGGCGCATACCGAGCCCTGTGCGCCCATTTTGACGATCACCACTTCTATCCCTTTACGCTGGAGGGCAACGGCAGCGGCGATCGCCCCCTCAACATCTCCGGCATCTATCCCCGTCAGCTGGCCCGCCTCCGTTTGATTCGGCGTCAGAATAGAAATATACTCACAAAAATCTGCCGACAGCGGATCGCCATGCGTCGGCGCGGGTGCGGGATCTACAATCACCGTTAGCCCCGCCAGTCGGGCCAGCGCCGCCGCTTTTTCTACCGTGGGCAGCGAAATTTCAAACTGAAGCAGCAGCACTTTCGCCCTGTTGAAAAAAGGCGTTAGCCGATCGAGATCTAGCTCGCCTACTTCAGCATTAGCGCCTGAGATAACGATGATTTGATTGTTGTTGGGAGAAAGGGTAATGAGGGCCATGCCCGATGGCAGCTTGCAACTGATGGCTAGGGCGGAGACGTCAATTTTTTCGGACTGAAGGCGATCACGCAAAATCTTCCCGAACCCATCATTGCCCACACGAGCCACTATCGCCGTTTTCACACCCAGCCGCGCCACCGCTACCGCCTGATTGCCGCCTTTACCGCCCGGCACCGTAGCAAAGCCTCTACCCTGTAACGTTTCGCCAGGGCGAGGCAGCCTGTCTACCTCAGCCACCAAATCCATATTCAGACTGCCCAGCACCACCACATCTGCCATGGGTTGCGATCCTCATAACTTATACAAACTTTAAAACGCCGTTTTGACGTGCCGCTTTAACGTTAGACCTCTGGCAGCGCTTCATCCTGATCTGAGGGCTTACTCAATTCCAAAGGCGGCCTGTCCGAACTCCAGCCCCACCAAACCGTATTGCACTGGCACTGATAAAACTCCTGCCACTTACGCCTGCGGCCCTCCATAAATACGGGCGCACGGCGGTTGAGCCACACCTGCTGAGCCTCCTGGCTGCTGGCATCACAGCTCGGACAGCCAAACGGCTGAGCATGCACGGCATTTTGTGTCCAGGCAGGCGGAAACGGTGCGAATGCGTCCATTGGGTTGATGGGAGCGATCACTCCAAAGCAGAATAAATAATACTCCTATTATGACGCGTCTACCCACATGATTAGCTAAACCGCCACAGCAACGAAAAATAGGCGGAGATTTGTGGCAGCCGCCGCTAAGAAACTATAGTAAATACAAAGAAACCCTCACAGATGGGACGTCTCCTTAGTGAAAGACACCACAGCGAAAGACACTACGGTTAAAGCGGCCAAAGCAGTCAAGGCCATTACCCTGCTCGGTTCAACCGGCTCTATCGGCACCCAAACCTTAGATATTGTTGAACACAACCCTGACAAGTTTCGGCTGGTTGGCATCGCTGCCGGGAGCAACGTAGCCCTACTCGCCGAGCAGGTTAGGCAGTTTAAGCCGGAGATTGTCGCCATCTGTGATGAGAGCAAGCTGGCTGAGCTAAAGGAAGCCATTGCCTCACTTGAAACTCAGCCGATCCTCCTGGCTGGGGAAGAGGGCGTTACTGAAGTCGCCCGCTACGGAGATGCCGAAGCCGTTGTGACGGGCATCGTCGGCTGCGCTGGGCTGCTGCCTACTTTAGCTGCGATCGAAGCAGGCAAAGACATTGCCCTAGCGAATAAGGAAACCCTGATTGCCGGGGGGCCGGTTGTTTTACCCCTGGCTGAAAAGCACGGCATTAAGCTGCTGCCTGCCGATTCTGAGCATTCCGCTATTTTTCAATGTCTGCAAGGCGTTTCCGCAGAAGGGCTCCGCAGAATTGTGCTCACCGCTTCGGGGGGTGCCTTCCGCGACTGGCCCGTAGAAGATTTGCCCAAGGTCACCATGGCCGACGCGATTAAGCATCCTAACTGGTCAATGGGTCGCAAAATTACGGTGGACTCAGCTACCCTGATGAACAAAGGGCTAGAGGTGATTGAAGCCCACTACCTATTTGGCATGGGCTACGACAACATTGACATCGTTATCCATCCTCAAAGCATTATTCACTCACTCATTGAGCTGCAAGATACCTCTATGCTGGCGCAGCTAGGCTGGCCGGACATGCGGCTACCCTTGCTGTATGCGCTCTCCTGGCCCGAGCGCATCTACACCGACTGGGAGCCGTTGGACTTGGTGAAAGCGGGCGATTTAACCTTTCGTGAACCCGATCGGGCGAAATATCCCTGTATGGATTTGGCTTATGCAGCAGGCCGAACCGGGGGAACCATGACGGCTGTGTTGAATGCAGCGAACGAACAGGCTGTGGCGCTGTTTTTAGAAGAAAAGATTCATTACTTAGAAATTCCTAAGGTGATTGAGAAGGTGTGCGATCGCCACAAAGCCGATCTCACCCTCACCCCTGGCTTGGACGACATTTTAGCGGTAGACCAGTGGGCACGCACGGCTATCACTGAGCTGAGTGCCGCCATCGTTTGATTAGGCATCTGATTGTGGGAACGGGCCAGTGCGACGCTGATGTTATGCTATTGCGCCCTGAGAAGCAAAGGGCTGAACTGAAAGTTAAGGGAAAAGAGTATGGAACTCGCATTGACTATTGGAGCGGTTGCGATCGCAGCCATCGTATTTTTTTGGCTCTTAGGCATTGTTAAAACCACCTTCAAAACTGCCTTGCTGGTCGTTTTCTTTCTTCTGGGCCTCTGGCTAGCCTTTGGCGTTGGCCCCGCAGACGTTTGGGACACCATTCGCAGCTGGCTCCCCGACTTCTTATTTCCGCAAAACGCCAAATAGAACGCCAGATAAAGGGGTATGCAGCCGTTCAGTAGCCTATTTCAGTAACATCTTATCGGCTGATAGCTTTTCACCACTCTGCCAAAGCAGCGCAGCAGCGAATGATAGCTGGCGCTGACCGGCTCACTCAAGTCAGTAATCGAGTCTATACCGATGCCGTTGCGGCCTGTATCCTTACTTGAGCTATGAATGTAGTTTCCTTCGCCAATGTACAAGGCCACATGCGTGGTGCGCTCTGGCGTTCCGAAAAAGATCAGATCGCCTGGCTGGACTTCTGACTGGGCGATGCGATGGGCAAAGTCTTCCTGCTGGTAGGAGTCGCGGGGTAGCTGTATGCCCGCCGCCATAAACGCGGATTGGACGAATCCAGAACAGTCGTAGTTGGGCGCAACCGTTCCACCCCACAGGTATTTGTTAGGAACGGCCATCGCAGCGTGGGTAAATTCAATCACCTGAGGCAGACGCGCTTGAATTTCTTCAGCGCTTAGCTTTGGAAAGTCTCTAGCTTTTTCAATCGCGACTAGATCGTTGACAGCGGTGGCGGCAATCCAGCCCATGTAGTCGTCCTTACAAACGCAGACGCGAATGGCATGGCGATTTTTCGCAACTTCTAGGACGCGGAGCTGGTGACCGACATCGGCTTGAGTGACTAAGCCCTGACAGACAGAACTTTTGTATAAATTGGTGGGGCGATCGCACCGATAAGCCTGTTTGGAGCCGCGATAAATACCATCTTCTAACGTTTCTAACGTCACCATGCTGTAAGCCCCATATTCCCCATGTAATCCAATAGAATCGACCCATTAGATCAGCCACCATAGCGCAGAAACGGCGTAGACCCCACATTCATTAGCCAATACCCAGATATCTCCGCCCACCTCTAGAAACGGTAGACGCAAAACGGTAGGCTTATATACATAATTGAGTCCATCATTCGCCGAACGTTTTTCTATGACGACCACCCTTTCTACCAGCAGCACCAGCATTGATAACACCCATCTAAAATCACTCGACAAGCTAGATATTCCAGCTCGCCTGCTGCTTGGCCCTGGCCCCTCTAATGCCGATCCTGCCGTACTTGCCGCGATGGATCGCCAGCCTATTGGCCACCTCGACAAGGCCTATCTACACCTGATGGACGAAGTGCAGGAACTCATGCGCTACGCCTGGCAAACCGACAACCGCATGACCTTACCCGTCAGCGGTACAGGCTCTGCTGCTATGGAAGCTACCCTGGCCAACACCATAGAACCCGGTGACAAGGTGCTGGTATGCGTCAACGGCTACTTTGGCAATCGCCTGATCGACATGGCCGGTCGCTACGGCGCTGACGTCAGCAGCATCAGCCGCCCCTGGGGAGAAGTATTCACCACCGCAGACATTCGCGCCGCCCTAGAAAAGCACCGCCCTGCCATCATGGCAATTGTCCATGCTGAAACCTCCACAGGCGTGTGTCAGCCCATGGAAGGCATTGGTGACTTGTGTCGCGAATACGACTGCCTGCTGGTATTAGATACGGTGACGAGCTTGGGCGGCGTGCCTTTGTTTTTAGACAAGTGGGGCGTGGATTTGGCCTATAGCTGTAGCCAAAAAGGGCTGAGCTGCCCGCCCGGAAGCTCGCCCTTTACGATGAGCGAAAGAGCCCTCGCCAAGCTCAATAACCGCAAAAGCAAAGTCGCTAACTGGTACCTAGATATGTCTTTGCTCAGCAACTATTGGGGCAAGGGCCGCACCTACCACCACACCGCCCCGGTGAATATGACCTACGCCATTCGCGAAGCCCTGCGCCTGCTGGCGGAAGAAGGCTTGGAAGCACGGTGGACTCGCCATCAAAACGCCGCCGAGCATTTGTATGATGGCCTGGCAGATATGGGGCTTGAGTGCCATGTGCCGCGCGAATATCGCCTGCACACGCTGACCACCGTTTGCATTCCTGAAGGCGTTGACGGTAAAGCGGTGACGGCCAAGCTGATTGACGATCACAATATGGAAATAGGGGGCGGCTTGGGTGACCTAGCGGGCAAGGT
>JBGTGK010000424.1:0-1984 GCA_041746795.1 Phormidesmis sp. | reverse complement strand
GTAAGCGTGTCTTAACTTGCTTACAATGTGCCCACAATCTGGCCACAAATTGGCGATTGATATCAATGAAAACAAAAACAAAAAAAGCTGATGTATAGCGGTTCGCAGCTAGGTTTTTACCAAGGCAGCACTTCTCCGTTTGCGTGCCAAAATGTGCCAGTTGTTTTTAGCGTGAGTTCGTCTATTCTGGCAAGCAGTCCTTTAACGGATTCTGCGGGAGAAATGCCGCTGTCATTAAAGTTAGTCATGCCCGTGCTGACCAGCCCAGGGTGGAGAATCGCCACGGCAATGCCTTTGGGTTTCAGGTCATGTGAGAGCGATTTGCCTGCCATAGAAAGAGCCGTTTTGGAGAGGCGATAGCCATATGAGCCCCCGGACGTATTGTCGCTAATAGAACCCATGCGGCTAGTCATAAGGGCAACCTTAGCACCGCCTTGTGCAGTTGATTTGTGTAGGTTAGGCAGCAGTGCCTGGGTGAATTTGAGCGGAGAAATCGCATTCACTTCAAACTGTTCTCGAATGCCGTCAATGTTCAAATTATCTAAGCTTGACTGACGATAGATGCCCGCATTGTTAATCAATATGTCTATCGGCTGCTGTTGCAGTGATTTAAGTAGGGTTGCGATCGCCTGATCGTCACTAATATCAACCCCACTTTCTATGCGTACGCCCGAGCTTTTAGAGAGCTTATCCAACTCTGGGGAGCTATGACGACAGACGGCAATCACCTGATCGCCTCTTGCCTGTAGCTGCTGACAATACTCGTAGCCAATGCCCCGATTAGCACCTGTAACCAGATAAGTCGCCATTTTTTTCCACTGCTCCGCTATGCCTTTTACTGCCGTATTGTAGGCGCATTGACCCTATCCGGCAATTTCGACAAGCTCTAGCTCAAACGTTAAGTCCTGCCCGGCCAAAGGGTGATTGCCGTCGAGCGTCACCATGTCTCCCTTAATGTCGGTGATAGTCACTGCCATAGCTTCGCCATCCGGCACCTGCATTTGTAGCCTCTGCCCCACCTCTAGCTCAAAGTCAGCCGGTATATTTTGCCGCTCAATATCAGCGACCATTTCTTCACGATAGGGGCCATAGGCTTCGTCTACCGGAATAGTGGCCGTTACCGTCTCCCCCGGCTCAAGCCCCGTGACGGCTGCATCAAATCCTGGAATAACCATCTCTGATCCTAGCGTGAACTCTAAGGGGGCGCGCTCTTTGGAAGAGTCAAATATTTGACCGTTGCTAAGCGTACCGGTGTAGTGAACTTTGACGCGATCGCCTGCTTTTGCCTGAGCCATGATAGATGAAGTGAAACTACTCAGGTTGTTCATGAAGGAATAAAGGGACTACCCGTAAAAGCGCCTCTAACGCCATCCCGCTTTGCATGAAAAACTCTCAAGACTATACCCTATAAACCTCCACTTTCTTATTCAGCGAAAAGATTTAAGCCTGGGTAGTTACGAAAATACAAAATCTTAGCCTCGGCGGCGCAATACTGGCGCTGATCTTTCCAATTGCCAAATGCAGGGTGCAAATCTGCACGACACCAGTGGCATGGTCAATTAGCTAACAACAAATAGCTGACAACAAAGTCAAGGCGCGCTTAAAACGGTCGATTGTAACTACTTAGGCTGTAATGTTGGAAGCATAGGACTACCGATAAAAGTACTCTTCAAAGCATCCAGAACGGTGAGTCCCTGCTTTCTCAACGTCGAGATGTAGCCACGAATGCGACAGAACTCTCTGGCGCCCTTTTCGGCGCGAAAGCAGCCCGAAATCTTCTGCTTTAGCTTCATCATACGGACATCGCGTTCAGCCTGATTGTTGTTAAAGGGCACCCGAAAGGGGATGGTTCAAAAAGGCTAGATTCAGGGTCACACTCGTAGCCCAAAGTAGAGCATCATCGATGATGCTCTAGCGAACTAGGTGAGCCAGTCTCTACACTCTTTGAAACCGCTGAAATCCCAGTAGTTCTAGCCAATGTGGA
>JBGTGK010000423.1:0-6792 GCA_041746795.1 Phormidesmis sp. | reverse complement strand
CACCTCGTAGTTCACCACGTTCTGCTTCGCTTAAGTTGACTATGTATTTCTTCGGCATAGAGATAGCTATTTTCTCTACTTGACGCCTACAATTCCAACATTGTTGCCTACCCTAATTCTTAGTCTTGACGCTGCACTAGCTTCGCAATTTCCACTAATTCTCACAGGAGTGCCGTGGGGCTGGGGCACCTCGTAGCATTCCTTCCGTGCTTAGATCCTCGTCAATAGATTCCCAGTGAATTCCATAGCCACCCCCACAAATTTCCCAGTTTGAACGCTGACTGGGCGTAGCTTTGAAAAGCCTGGGGTACCACACCAAAGGCACCGTAATAACTCGTCCATCCATTAGATCAACGCTGATGGTTTCTTCTGTAAAAGAGACATCTTTAACTCTTTCATCCGTCCGAATTGCTAAAGTACTCATGCCAAGCCTCCGATAAAGCTGTTTTATTTTCCTGGACTATTAACTGTAATTTTCGTAGTTCCTTAGCGCTAAATCCAACGTTTCTAGCCATGCTAACGGGCTCTAGCCAAAACTTAACCGACGAAGCATCACGATCAATATGAATATGAGGCGGTTCATTCGGTTCATGACTATAGAAATAAAAGCGATAGGGGCCGGTTCGCAAAATTGCTGGCATACTTTTAAGTCTACAGCAAGCTTTTTATGACGAGTTTATAGCGGTCAAATCGCTCTAAGCAATGGATGGAAAACCTGCTGAACGCATAGACTGAAACGAGCGGGCACTAAAGCTAAGCAACCCACCCTCACGCACATAGTATTTCTATAGCCTGCCGTCGCCACCGTCGCCCAGAGCACGTTCAACTCAATTGGTACTCGCTAAGGCATCTACAAGCTCATCCTTACTCATGCCAGAGCGCCCCTCAATATCGGCCTCCTGCGCTTTTTCATACAGCTCATTTTTCGTTAGGTTGCGTAGCCCAGCCGCAGAATTTTTAGCTCGACCGTTCTCATCGGTCGCCTGCTCAATTGCCTCAAGCAATTCATCTTTAGTCATATCAGAGCGCCCAGAAACACCAAGATCTTGAGCCCTTTCTAATAGCATCGCTTTAGTCGGGCCACCCTGCTTAATTTTCGCCACCTTCTCCTTCACATTGTCAGGCTGATCAGAAAACTGCTCATCACCCTGATGACTATCGCCCTTTTTCTTTTCAGTCGAGCGTCGATACTCGTCTTCGGTTAGCAGCATCCGAACCTTCTTAGGCAAGTACCGCTCGCCCGTTTCACCACTTTCGCCACCAGATTTTGTGCCCCAGTCCTCCTCAGTCCACTGATGCAAATCAGTTTCGTCCTGGCTAGCGCCGTCGTCCTCATAGCCACCGCCCCTACGCTTGTATTCTTGAACCGATAGCTGCGCTTTGCGAGCCGACCACTGACCGGGGTCGCCACCCTTATCGCTGTCCATATATTCTTGCTTCACCTTCTCCCAGAGTTTTGGGTCAGTCTTTTCTGCGATCGCCATAATTTTTTGGTCACCAAATGTCATTAAGACTGTAAAGATGGCGTCTAGTCTTAACCTCGTTCTTTTTGCGGATTTTTTTAGGCAATAGAGTTTAGGTCTATCCTATGAATAAGCGTAGAGATACCCCTTATGGTCGTGGCGATTAACCCACAGCAGCTCATACTACCGCCAGGGAGCGAAGTGACTCTGCGGTATCAAACTTGGGCAGACTACGAAACGTTATTAGAGAGCCGCCGTGATGACGCGGCTATCAAAGTTCGTTTCAACGCTCACACTCAAGAGATTTCTATCATGGCTCCTATGGCAGGGCATGGGCGTCGGATAGACACTCTTTCTGACTTGGTTAAAGCTTTATTACGCCACCAAAATAGGGACTAGGATAGCTCTCAACCTTTTACTTTGAAGCGATCGCAGGAAACCGGTGCACAACCCGATGCCTCTTTCTACATCCAGAACTGGCAAACTATTTTAGGGAAAGACCGCATTGATTTGAGCAAAGATCTACCGCCTGATCTAGCTATCGAGATGGATTTAACCTCTTTAACTGGATTAGATATCTATCAGACGCTTGCAGTCCCAGAGCTATGGATCTATTGTCAGGGCATTTTGATGGTTTATGTTCTTGAACAGGGAAGCTATCAAAACCGTTTGATGAGCCCAACCTTTCCAGATTTTGATGTTAAAGCCATCTTTCCTAAATACGTCAAACGGTCATGGAGCGATGGCTCTAGCCGGGTACTGCGAGAATTTGAGCAATTCTTGAAGTCACTCTGATCTGGCCACTTCTGAACATATGCTGGATGCCTCCTTGATTGCGTATGGCTGGAAGGATACATCCATCTTGCTATGACTTTCAAGTGCATGTCTTTGAATGCTTATTCATCTGTATCTCATCTGTATCTTCAGAGATGCGATTCGCCTGTACAGTTCATCCGTTCTACAATAAGAGCGTCGATACGAGAATAGCCAAGATGGCTACCCTACGAGAATTTTGTCCTTAGTTTTTTGATAGTAAGATATGCCAAAATTTCTACACATTTCTGATATTCACCTCGGCTTTGACCGCTACGACAGTAAGCAACGAACGCTCGACTTTTTCTACGCACTGCAAGACGTGCTAAAAAAATATGCCGTGGGAGAATCTGTAGATTTTGTCATTATTGGCGGTGACCTGTTCGAGCATCGCAACATTCAGCCTGCCATTCTTAACCAAGCGCAGGTGTGTTTTCAGATGTTGCAGAAGGCCGACATTCCAGTTTTAGCGATTGAGGGCAATCACGATAATGCGCCTTATGGAACAAAGTCTAGCTGGCTACGCTATCTGTCTGATTGGGGACTGCTGAAGCTGCTGGAACCTGGGGACGTTGCCAATGGTGAGCCGTTTTATTCTCCTTGGGATGAAGCCGCAAAGCGAGGTGGCTATATCGATTTGGACTGTGGTGTGCGGGTGTTGGGTTCTAGCTGGTACGGAGCCGCTGCGCCGAGAGCAATTGAGCAAATTGCTGGGGCTTTGGGTGAGTTGCCGCCGCCGCCCGGCCCGTCTATTTTGATGTTTCACCATGGGTTGGAAGGGCAGATTGCTCGCTATGCGGGGGCGCTGCGGTATGGCGAAGTGCTGCCGCTGAAGAAAGCAGGCATTGATTATTTGGCGCTGGGCCACATCCATAAAAACTATGAGGAAGATGGCTGGATATTTAACCCTGGCTCGCTAGAAGCGAATAATGTGGAAGAAAGCCAGTTCGACCGGGGCGCGTATTTGGTTGAAATAGACGAAAAAGGGATTCACGCTGAGCTGAAACGGGACTATCATCAGCGGACGATCGTGCGGCTTCAGCTGAAGATGAGAACACAGGATGCGATAGAGCAGGTAGAAGAAGGTGCGATCGCCACCATTCAAAAAGCTCTCAAGTCCAAAACTATCATCCCCAACGACCAGCCCATCGTAGAGCTACGAATTACGGGCACCGTAGGCTTTGATCGTTTGGAGCTAGACACCAAAGCACTGCAAAAGCAGCTACAGGAGCAGTGCAACGCCCTCATCTTTTTACTCCGCTACGACGTGGACGAAGCCGCCTACGCCTCGCCTATTTCCGATGAAGCCAGCCGATTGGAAGTAGAGCAAGAAGTATTCACCGACTTGCTAGCCGCCAACGCCAATTACAAAAAGAGAGCTGCTCGTCTGGCACATGGCCTAATTGATCTTAAAGATCGACAGCTGGCAGGCGAGAGCGAAGAAAATCTTTATGAGCTAGTCGAAAATATCTTGGAGAAAGATTAATGCGCAAAAAAGGCGCGTTGCTGCCAGAGCATCCAAACGCCGCTGAGCCCCATAAAGCTGACAACGGCAAACTGAAATTGTTCGGCGCTCATTTTTTCGAGTACCTTGCGGCCTAGCCAGTTAGCGGGCAACGCAGCGCAGCCAATGATTAATCCATAGCTCACCAGCGAAGGTGACAGTACGCCTAGTGCAGCATAGGTGAGGATTTTGACAGCGTGAGTGAGCGTCAGGCTCGCCGCCTTTGTGGCTACCATTTGCTCTTTTTCTAGGCCATAGCTGAGATAGGCCGGATTTAGCAGAGGGCCAGTGCTGCCGATTAGGCCGGAGGCTGTGGCGTTGAGAAAGCCTAGGGGTAAAAAGTGCCAGGCTTGAAGGTGAAAAGAGGGAAGGCTGATACGGTTACTTAAAAGCGAATGCAGCACCATATAGAGGAGGGCGATCGCAATAAAAACCTGCAAGCCTTCCGCCTCAACTTGGGTAAACGCATAAGCTCCCAGCACAGAGCCTACAACCACACCTGGCACCTGCCAAAGCGTCAGCGACCAGTCTATATGCTGCCAAAGCAAAGCGGCGCGCTGTGTATTACCAAGAACGCTGCCAATCGTGAGAACAGGCGCGACTGACTGAGCACCGAGCAACAATGTCACGAGCGGTATGAGAATCAGCGGGCTGCCACCGCCCACCAACATGCTGACAAACCAGGCTGTGAAGCTAACCGACGAAAGTAAAAAAAGAATTGAAGCAGTAGACATTCAGGCGAGGTGTAGGGAAGGGAAGCTTAAGGTGTCTTTTCGTGAAGGGTTGTTAACCGTTTCTTAATCATATAGCCGAAGTTATATATTTTGTGAATTTGCGTACCCTGATCGGGAAACGCAACCGACGAAAAGCCGATGACAGCCAACCCACCAGATCTCGAACGGTTGTTTAAAACGGGCATCGCTGCTTATAAAAAAGGAGAGTACGCGCAGGCTGACACCTCTTTTGCAAAGCTAAGCCGCTGCTCTAGCCAAACCTATCGCGTCAAAGCGAGCATGGGTCTGGCGCGTGTGTATATGGCGCAGCAAGATTGGGGAAAAGCCACGGTTCTCTGTCAGGAGCTTAGCAAAAACTCAAAGCCCTCCATTCAGCAGTGGGCGCTAAACACGCTCAATAAAATTGGCGATCGCTTAGCGTCGTCATCCGCTCAGCCGATTTCCCAATTGCCTGTTCAATCGGCCAAACCAAGCGCAAGCGGCTTTCAACCCCTGTCGCCGGAACCAGCGGACTCAGAAGTTTCTATATTTCACTATGCCTACCTGAATGGCGAGGCGAGCGAAAGCATTGAACCGGCCTCTGCCGTACAAGCTTCTGACCAGCAACCCCCTGTCGAACAACCCTCTGCCGAGACATCCCCTGCCGAGCAAACCTCTGAACAAACCACTGAGCAGACATACGAATGGCCAAATGCAGGTCGTTTGAGTCAAGGCCGCTCCCTTGGCAGGATGAAGCGATCGCCCCTCTACTTCTCCCAAACAATAGGTGCAGCCGCCCTTTTTACCCTGCTGCTTTATCTAACTCGCAGTGCGATCGCCCCAATCAACAGCATCCTAAATTTGCTGTACAAGCTCCTGCCAGCTTGGATAACCCTCATTCCCACCGGCTACAGCCATTTAGCTTGGCGGCTGGCGGGCGGGCTGCTAGCGATCACGATCGCCTCTTCCTGGCTCTGGGACTTATGGCTACGCTTCACCGCGCACAGAGCGCCCTTCTCCATGCAAAAGCTCCGAGTCATTTCTCCAGAAGCCGCGACCTTAGTCAGCAAACGCTGCCAACAGAAACGCTGGCCGCTTCCCACCCTGTGGAAGTTGCCCACCGAGGTTCCTTTAATTTTTTCTTACGGCTGGCTGCCCCGCAACGCCCGACTGGTGATGAGCGAAGGCTTACTATCTCAGCTCACCGAAGATGAAGTGGCTACCCTAGTGAGCTACGAAATGGCCCATTGGAAAACAATGTATTGGCCGCTGCTCTCGCTTCAGGGATTATTGCTTCAGGTGTTTCATCAGCTTTACTGGCAGTTAGCCCTGTGGGGCAATCAACAGACCAAGCCATTGAATTGGATTGCTGGAACGGCAGCAAACCTTAGCTACGTTATTTTTTGGCTGCTACGCATACCGGGGCTGTGGATGAGTCGGGTGCGGACTTATTATGGCGATCGCGCTGCCACCGAAGCCACTGGAAATCCCAACGGCCTCACTCGCGCCCTGGTTAAACTGTCCTTTGGTCTGGCTAGCAGCGTTGTTGCAAAAGGCTACACGCCCCCCACCGTAGAGAGCCTGACTTTGTTACTGCCCGTTTCTGCTGACTTAACCCGTCAGTCGCTGTATGGCAGCTTGCCCTTAGCTGAGCTATTTGCCTGGGATAGCCTTAATCCCTTGCGTAACTGGATGAGCATCAGCGATGCCCATCCGCCTTTGGGCGATCGCCTGCGCCTGATCATGGCCTACGCTCAACACTGGAAACTGGACTTAGAGCTATCTATAGAGGCTCCACCGCGTCGCCGTCAGGGGCTATCTCAATCAGAATGGGCCAAGCTGATTGGCCAGGGAATGCCCTTTTTTGGTTTAGCGTTTGGCCTAGCAGTTGGCCTAATTCTGCTGCTGTTAGGCGCTGCGGGGCGATGGTTGGAATGGCCCGCCCTAGACTGGATGGATCAGGACTCAGGCCTAGTTGCTGCCTGCATGCTCATGGGCATAGGGCTAGGCACAATGCTCCGAATCAACCGCTTTTTTCCAGATTTGTCTTTTGAAATGCCGATCTCCCAAGATTTGCCCCTTTGGATCAGTGATCCAGGCTTACTCCCCATCAGCAGCGTGCCAGCTAAGCTTTCAGGAACGCTCATGGGTAGGCCTAGCTTAGCTAATTGGCTAGGTCAAGATCTGATCTTCAAAACCGCAGATGCCAAACTGCTAAAGCTGCATTTTTTCTCAGTGCTTGGCCCTTTAGGTAATGCTGCAAGCCAGCAGGCAAAACCGACTGCGCTAATCGGCAAAT
>JBGTGK010000422.1:0-4763 GCA_041746795.1 Phormidesmis sp. | reverse complement strand
CGTACATTTTGCCTCAACGAGGAACGAAGTTACTGGGTTGCAGCCGTTCAGACCTGCTAGTCGAGTTTGACCATGATCAGAAGCGAACGGTAGATCAAGGGTTTTGAGTGTCCGTAGTCTGGAATTTGGAATTGCTGCATTTCAAGTCACATTTCACACTTAGTCGGTGACCTGCCACAATGGTGGGACTGCTGTCTTTTTGCCTCTTTACCTGTTAATTCTATTTTTCTCTGATAAACATCTATCAGTAGACACCCCCTCTATGTACAAAACTCAAGACATCCACGTAGTCGAGAATCGCCTCTTGCTTTCTCCTAATCAGCTGCTCGAACAGCTTCCTCTGACAGAAACAGCAGCGACCCTGGTTGCGAAGACGCGCGATCATATCCGCAACATTATGCACAATGAGGATCGCCGCCTGCTGGTCGTCGTTGGCCCTTGCTCCGTACATGATGTTGATGCTGCCTACGAGTATGCTCAAAAGCTGGTTAAGCTCAGAGAACGGTTTTCAGAGCAGCTAGAGGTGGTCATGCGGGTGTACTTTGAGAAGCCTCGCACAAATATTGGCTGGAAGGGGCTCATTAATGACCCTCATTTAGACGGTAGCTACGATATCAACGAAGGGCTGCGTTTAGCTCGCAAGCTGCTGCTTGACCTTGCTGAGATAGGACTGCCTGCTGGTACAGAGCTGCTTGACCCGATTACGCCTCAGTACATTGCTGATGTGATCGCCTGGACGGCCATTGGCGCACGTACTACAGAAAGCCAAACCCACCGGGAGATGGCCTCTGGGCTCTCTATGCCGATCGGCTTTAAGAACAACACAAACGGCAGCTTAGACGCGGCATCGAATGCAATGCTAGCGGCGAGTCAGCCACATCATTTTCTAGGTATTAATCGAAGTGGCCATGCCAGTATTGTGTCCACAACGGGCAACCCAGACGGTCATTTGGTGCTCAGAGGCGGCAAGCAAGGGCCAAACTACGAGGCCGCTAGCGTGGAGGGCGCAGCCGCAGAATTGGCCGCTCAAAGCCTCAACTCTCGGGTTATGGTGGACTGTAGCCATGCCAATGCTAATAAAGACCACAATCGTCAAGTGCTTGTATTAGAGAACCTAGCTGAGCAGGTAAGCTCTGGATCACAGCATCTCTTGGGCGCGATGATTGAAAGCCATTTGGTAGCAGGTAAGCAGCCTATCCCAAAAGATTTAGGCGATTTGGTATATGGCCAAAGCATTACAGACGCCTGTGTAAGTATCGATACCACGGCTCAGATGCTTGAAAAGCTGGCGGTGGCTGTAAAGCAGTCTGTTGCAGACAAAGTAGGCCGCGTATAGCGTGCCTTAGAAAAATGGAACGACAATGTTGAGCCCTGCGCCGTAGAAAGTGTCGTCTAAGTTGATACCAGGCTCAGACGACTGGCCAAACCGAGTCCCCGCAAATAGGCTCAGCCGACTCTCGGGGGTAAGGTTGTAGCTGATGACGCCTAGCACTTGCTGGTAAAAGTCGTTTCGAACGGTTTGCGTATAGTCCTCGTAATCTAGCTGATACAGTAGGCTAGTTTGCAGATCTTTATTCGCAGCGTAGTTTAGTGACAGCGTTAGGGTTTGCCGAAGTCGACTCGCGGCATCCCGACCGTCTTTCGGATCACGAATGTTTGTTGGGTTACGTTCCGCCTGAGTAAACCCTAGCTGTACCTCATAAAAGCTATCTAGCCACGTTTTTGAATTCAAGATTCTGCGGTGATTGACCTGAGCCTCAAGGTAGTTGGCCCCAAAGATTTTGTCTCTGTATCCCGGTGAATATATCTGCTGGTTATGTACGCCTATTTGGGCGTAGGTACGCGCTGCTAGGCGTTGCCGTAAGCCTAGCTCTAGCTCTAGCTGGTTATAGTCTGGGTAGATGGGTTTAGATCGGCCTTCTGGATTGCTGGGATTGGGTCTAGGGATAGTAAATCCCGACCTTTCATAGCGTCCTAAACTGGCCTGGGCGATCGCATACAAGCTCGTGTTCTTTGACAGTTGAGGAAAGATGTAAACCGATAAGCCAGTCTGATAGATCTGATTCTCCAGCCGATCTTCAGTTCGAAGCGCATTATCTGTATTAAAAAAGCCTAAGCGGCCTGCTAAAAAGGCTATTGGCTCCTTGGGGGGTGGGGGTGGAGCTTGAGCCGTTTGTAGCAGGCGTAAAATGCCGAGATCTTCATTTTGGCGCGATCGCTCTAGCTGTAACCGCAGGCTGCCTAGCTCATCGTCCGGCTGGCCCCCGGCTGTATTTCTAATTTGAGGAAGCCTGAGGCCAGGCAAAGCATCGACAAAATCAGGAACTTGAGCTACCGCCGTTGATCCGGCTGTGGTGCCGTTTCTGTTTGACGCAGGCAGATTTGTCGCGTTTTGAGGTGTTGCAGTGCTATTGAGATCAAGCACCGGAATTTCTGCTTGGCCTACATGGCCCGCAGCAGGTTGACTTAGCAGCCTGATTAGCTGAGCCGCCGCCGCCGATTCGTCAGAAACTACTTTCTCTTGGCTGGGTGCGGTGCTATCAGTGCCGCAGGAAGGCAGGCCGCAAGGCTCCGAAGACTTAAGCCGATGGGTAGCTTCTCCCGAAATTCTATAGTCATCGTATAGCCTGTCGTTTTTATTATTCAGGTTTGCCCTATTAGGACGAACAGTGCGAGCTGAGGTTCTGAGCGCGGGCTGTAGAGCTAATTCAGGTGTTGGCTCAGTGAAAACCCTAGACGTCGATTTAAAGGCAGTTGTAATGAGGGCAACTCTAGGCTTTTGAGTATTTGTCGCGGCGAAACTAGCCAGCGCTGGCGTACAAAGAAAACCAAAACTTCCGCCAACGACAAGGCCGAGTCCAAAGATACTGTGATAAACCGGAAGAGCCTGAGCGGGCATTGAGTGCTGTATAGAAGAATCTATCTGATCAAATGGCGGCCTTAGCTGCGTTTTCTCGCTAGTTTGGGACAAAAAAATGAAAAATCGCATGGGCTAATGCTATCTATACCGACTTGTCTTGAAGCAATCAGGCAAAAGTTTCTAAATTAATCCGATAGGGGCGTCTAAACTATACGGCTAACGGCCTTTGATTATTTGACTTAATAGACCAATCAAGTTTGTTTGCCATTTAGGGTTTTATTACCAGCGGAAGAGGCTAAAATAAGCAACAAAGAAGAGATTCAGTGAAGATTAGGATCTTCTGGGTAGCATCGACCAGAATTTATTGCATCTATATCAAATAACTTATGTGAACGGATCTGTAAAAAATCAGGCGGATTCGCATAAAACGGTAGAAAACGGCAAACTAGGCTGCATCTATGGCTAAATTTAACAAAGCACCAACTTTCCTAAACGTGTAGCTATCCTACTGATAAACAGACTGCTCTGGCTAGGTTTTTTACGTAATAGAATTTATGACTCGGTATCATTCCAAACTAAGGCGTTCTCTGCGATCGCTCTCAATAACTGTGGGCTTGGCAGGGGGCTTAATAGGCCTGCTCCTGATACCAAAGGCTGCTCGCGCGGATGATGCCGACATTATCAAGCCAGAGCCGCTGGTGTGGGCCAGAGTAGATTTTCTTCGTAATCGGGTGCAGCTGCTGCCTCACGATGCAGCAGCTCGCGATGCTAGAATTGCCGATCTTTTGAGCGTGGGAGACACCTTGAGGACATTGAGGCGATCGCGCGCCGAACTCCGCTTCAATGACGATTCGTTAGCTCGAATTGGCGAGCGGGCGACATTCCGCTTTACCCCCAACACGCGTAATTTTCAGCTAACCAACGGCACCGTTTTACTGCTGATCCCTCCCGAAAGAGGACGCACCACTATTCAAACGCCCAACGCCGTCACCGGCATTCAAGGCTCGGCCCTCTTTGTTCGATACATTCCCGAAACAAACACAACCATTGTCGGCGCACTGACCGATAATCCGGGCGGCCCCATGGTGCTATTTAACCGAGACGGCAGCGAGCAGCAGGCGCTAGAGGCTAACCAAATTGGCGTGATCGAAGGCGATAGAATCACTCAGCTCTATCGATTCGATAGCCAGCTTTTCTGGGAGAGTAGCGGCCTAGCTGAGGGCATCAACTACTCGCAAGATGCGTCTCCTAACGCCTCCGATCCTTTAGATGGGGTGCGTGAAGAAATTAGGGAGGCGGTCTCAAAGCAAGATCCTCTCCCGAGTGAAGGCGAAGGCGTGATCGAAAATCCGGCGTCTTTCAGTCGCCCCGATTCCACCGAACCAGGATCTACGGATACACCAGAAGGATCGGCTTCTACACCGGCCTCTACAGAGCCATCCACCGATTCATTTAGCGATCCGACGACAGCGACTAACGGTACCAACGGCAGTACTTCTCAAAATCAGCCAACAACCGTTAAACCCACAAACAACGGAGTGCCCAGCGGCGAAACGGCTACCAACGGAACGAGCAGTGCTTCGGGTGTAGGCCAAACAGATGGCGCTAGTAACAATCCGCAAGCAGCTATTCCTCCTTCTTCTCCTCTAACAGCAGAGCCAGGCGGCGTCCAAAATACGAACTTAAGCGGGGCTGGCTCTGCCGCAGACTCTGTGGTAGAGCTTAAGTTTAAAGGAACACCCGCTGAGGCTTATCTAGCAATTCCTTTGCCGAGAACCGCAAGAGTACCTGAGGGGGCCAACAGCAACTCACTAGAACCCACTTCGTCAGAAGTATCATCAGGAGCAGGTAGCTTAGGGGCGAACGGATCTACCAATGCGACACCTGCTGGTTCTAGTTTGAC
>JBGTGK010000421.1:0-4622 GCA_041746795.1 Phormidesmis sp. | reverse complement strand
TATTCAAAGGGCATCGCTTTGACCAAAAAAGAGATGCGCCCTATCGAGCAGCGACTAGAACGCAGTCCCACCTTGCCAAAGTGGGATATTCTCATCCGTCCCGCTTAGACGGTATTTTATTTGAAGGAAACTACCTTACTTGAGGGGAAATTACTTGAGGGGGTTCCAATTCTAATTGCGGCTTGCCGACGAGTTTATTGTCGTCTTTGATCGCTAAGACAGAGCAATTCGCATGATGCATCACATGGTTACTGACGCTGCCTGTGAAGAACTCTGCGATCGCAGGGCGATCGTGCCGACCCAAAACGATCAGATCGGCGTTCCACTCCTGAGCAGCGCTGCAAATGGTTGACCCTGGATCGGTAAACTGGTGTTGATGCTCTACCGGCACATTGAGAGCCTTTGCCTTCTGACAGTATTCTTGTAGCCAAGACTCTGCCTCATGATTCTCAGATTCAATCGTTTCGCTATAGGCGGATTGAGAAGATCTCGTGCTGATTGGGTAAAGTCCATATCCATACATCATCCCATTTGATCCAATCACTGAATTAAGCTCAGCCACGTTTTTAATGCAGGTAAGAATCATTAAATGAGCTTGCTCCTGCTGGGCTAAATGGAGCGCCCCGTCAAATACGGTAGATGTTAACGGAGAATGATTAATGGCGACTAGAATTCGTTTAAAGTTCATTACTTTGGGCCTCTACGTCATGCTTGTTTGAATTGGCTTGTTTGAATTGAGTAGTGGTTAGTGCGATCGCAGCGGTGAGTTCCACGCAAGGGTCTTCGGTTCCCGTTCTCAGCGTCGGTGATTAAAAACTGATCGAGCTAGATTAGAGTTTCTCCTGGCAATCCGGCGCTCGGGCAATGTTGTTGAACAAAAGCTAAAATATTGCTGCTTATCTACTAACGCTATGGGTGATAGCTTGATTTTATAAATGAATTGTTTGATTGCGAAATAAATTGTTACGCTAAACATATTCGTTCGGCGCTATTGTCAAAATAGGGCCAACTGAAGCGCAGCTACGAGCAGGTGAAATAAGGTTGAAAGCATTGCTGTATCAAGACTTTGATTAGCTCTTTTGACTTTTTTTGTTCTGTTTTTGGTTTTCTGACAGCGTTATATACCCTGTCAAAAAACATCTCAAAGCCTTTGATGCTGAAGCTGCCAAGGTCTATCAACTCGTCAATAAACCTGAAGCCTTTTTTCAGTATTCGACAGCTCACTTCCTTCTATCCCCTGAATAGCATCATAGATTAATGTGGATTCTCCATCCTTGACCTCGCTGTCAGCGATGATGACCGGACTCAGATTTTCGGTCAGACCAGACATGAGTTCTTCATAGCGTTTGCTCATATCGCAGTTGATTTGAAAGATCGATTCCCATGCACGGACTGGTTCGTCCGATTTGTACGCGATCCTGTCCAAATCATGCGGGTCGATGTCAGTACCGCTAGGACTATGTTTCTGGGCGTACTGCTGCATCTTATGGCTGTTATTTAAATTTTTCATGTTTCACCAGTTGGATTTCATTAATTAAGTTTTGAAAAGTACTAAGCAATTGCTGACTAGCCCCCTCACTCCCATTAGTCAGTGAGGGGACTAAAATTTCGATGTGGCTATATATATGGATTGCTGTCGCCTGGAGATCTGCGCGAATACCTCCGCTGGCATAAATAGGAGTCAGCTCTACTGTGACGTTTCCTCTACGCTAATCTAACTTACTTGTTCTGTGTGTACGGTTCCCGACGAATGAATAAGATTTATTAGAGAGTGTGGAAGAATGCGATCGCTTTCATAAGCTTTCCATTAATCACGAATGCCATATTAGGCGTCAATTGTGAGAAACTTGTGTGGAAGAGGCGCTTTTCATAAACCACAGATCGCGATCAGCAAGAGCTGATAATCTTGTTTCTACCGCCCTACTGTTCTGAACTCAACCAATTTCACTTGGCTACTTACTCAATTTCGTGGCCTTCGGCGACAATCAGCTCCGTAAAAGTCTCTTCTGACGCTTTGGCCTCAATCGTTACCCGTTTAGCTTCATTGTCAATTTCTACTTTGGCATTGGGTTCTGAAACTAAAATGGTATCTTTTAGCGATTGGGCTGCCTTGTCATCGCTTAGCGTCGGGACTGTAAAACTAAATGTTCTTTTCATAAGATCTCCAGATATGTTCCGTGATAATCAGGCTTCTCGGGCAGGCCTCTAACCATAAGCGCCATGTTAGGCGTCAGTCGTGAGGAACTTGTGTGGAAGAGGCGCTTTTACTATCATTGCCACATTCGCAGGTGATTTGTGTCGTTGTAATGATTGTCTCTAAAGATCAAGGACTACTCTTGCTGTTTTAGGTTTAGAGATACAGGTGAGTACAGAACCTGCTTCGATCTCTGCCGTTGGCGTTTCCACATACTCCACCTCACCATCAATAATTTTGCACATACAGGTTCCACAAATACCTTGTCTGCAACTGTAGGGAGGAGTTAAATCATTGGCTTCGGCAAAGTCCAATAGGCTGGTTGAATCAGCTGTCCATGTGGCAGTTTTGCCCGCCCGGTCAAAGACAATTTCTGCATCTTGTCCATTGGCAACCCCGCTGGATGAATCATCGGAGGTGGCCTTTTGCGCTTTCATAAACGACTCAAAAAAGACCCTACTGTCAGGGACACCCGCATTCTTTAAGCCCTCACGCAGCGATGCCAAAAAGGGTGGAGACCCACACAGAAAGTACTCTGCTTCATGGCTAATCAGCGATCGCACCAGCTCTGTAGTCACATGACCCGTGCTGTGGTAGTGACCAGAATCTTCTGCTTGAGGACGGCTATAGGCAAAATGAAGCTTTAAATTGGGATTTTGGGCGGCGACTGCCGTAATCTCATGCCGAAAAGCGTGAGATCGACTATTTTTAGCCCCATGCACAAACCAGATGGGGCGATCGGGGTTAAGTTGGGTCGCGGCTTTTGCCATGCCCATCATGGGCGTAATCCCTACTCCATTGCTAATTAGCACAACAGGCAAGGGCGATCGCACGTCCAGGGTAAACTTGCCGCTCGGTGGTTTGGCTGGAATGACAGAGCCTTCCTGAACCTGTTCGTGCATAAAGTTAGAAGCTAGACCTGCTGGCACATCTAAATCTGGTGGACTCGGCTCTCGCTTGATAGACAAACGGTAGGCGTCCGGGAGTTCGCCATAGTCTGACAGTGAATAGGTGCGAACGATCGGCTTTGCCTCTCCAGGAATCTCTAGCTGGATGGTGAGAAATTGACTGGGTTGAAAGGTAGCGAGTTCGCCCTTGTCTTTAGGCTGTAGGTAAAACGAGGTGATCTCCTCGCTTTCTTTCACTTTACGAGTAACCACAAAGTCGCGCCAGCCCGTCCAAGCTTTGGTCTGCTCGCCCGAAGCCCGATCAGACTGCTTTTTACTACTGGCCTGGCTCCCATACGCTAGCCCTAGCAGCGCCCCAGCCCTTGCCCCAGCGAGCGAGGCATAGGGGGCCGCTTTGTAGAATAATTCATCTTTGGGTTTGATGAGGCCAAGGACGACAGCTGCCGTAAGCGTTACGCTCAAACCCACTGTCAGGGCTGCGGTGGCGCTTATCACCCCTAGTGCTACAGCCGAAGCAGGCGTGAGTTCTGCGCCGGTTGCCTTCACTGCTGTGGCGTTTCTAACCCATGAATTTCTGATTTTCTTCAGGCGCGTAGCCATAGTTTGTGCCTCTTCATTCGTTGACCATCGCTTCAAAGCCTATGCGGTAGCAATCCATCAAGCGTTAGAGTCAATGAAGGTTTGCATGATAAGAAGCTGAGTGTCCAGGATAATGTAACTACAAGGCTGGTCGAGAATACTCCTATCGCGGTGGACTAGCTACCAAATCACCTCTCAGACGAGACGTCAGCCAAAGAATCGCTTTCTTCTATGCAGATACGGCCTGTATGCCTGGCTGCTGTTGATAGATGGATGTGGCTAAAATTTTTCCGTTGATAACAGTGTTGACTTTAACGAATGGCTTTTGCGTGGGGATGCGAACAAACTCAACCTGCTGAGCAGTGAGTTCTTGCTCTGCATTCAGTCTCCCAATAAGCTCACTTGCTTTCACCCCAAATTCAAACGATACCGAAAATGGATAAGGATTATATAGGCGCAAATCTTTAAACCCCCAGACAACTGTAGCATCTGCACCTAAAGGCGTGTAGCGCTGGTGCTCTTCATAAATATCGATGCTGTGGGGATGACGCTCCAAGATGGTGAGCCCTGAAAGTAGAGCTAGGTGATATGCCATTGATGACAGTTGACATAGCCCGCCCGCTGTTTGTGCAATGAGCTTGCCATTGACGAGGTTACGGCCTGCAACAAATTCATTGGTAGTATCTGGGCGGCGGGTTCGATGCCAAAAAGACCAGCTTTGAGAGGGCCGAATGAGGGATTGATTAAGTAGCGTAGCGCCGCGCGTGATGTTGATGATTTTATTGTTATAAAAGTTGCTTTGCATGATAGGTTGAACAATGCAAAGCGAATGCTTGAAACTCAATCCTCCTACGCTACTATCGAAATGGATACCACTAGCTATGTCATGTATCTTCCGCCCATGATGCTTAATTTCTTGACGTAAAGCCAAAGGAATAAAT
>JBGTGK010000420.1:0-11920 GCA_041746795.1 Phormidesmis sp. | reverse complement strand
ATCACCATTACCGCCTTTACCATTTCCTGCAACCGGCTCAGCGCCTCCTCTCGATTGCGCTCTTGGCTGCGATGCTGCTGCGACTTAATCACAATCACACCATCTTTAGTGAGCCGCTTATCGCTCATCGCCAGCAGCCGCCTTTTGTAATAGTCCGGCAGCGAAGAAGCCCCCACGTCAAAGCGCAAATGCACCGCTGTCGCGACCTTATTTACATTTTGCCCGCCCGCGCCCTGAGAGCGGATCGCGCTCATGTCAATCTCACCGTCGGGGATAGATACCGTGTTAGAAATTTTTAGCATGACCCCTGCATTTGCTCGAACTGCTGCCAGCATAAGTAAAGCGCACGCGGCACATGAAAGCAGCCCTTCCACTTACCGCCCTTTAGCGGCAGCAACACCTCGCCCCGGCGGTTCAAATAGCCATACCACTCACCTTGCTCAGCATCGGCAAAATGCTCCCAGGTGTAAGTATGGACGCGCTGATACCAGATCCAACAGTCCTCTCGCCCGGTCAGCCGGTAGGCCATTGCCAGGGCGACCAGCGTTTCTAAATGCACCCACCACAGCTTTTGATCCCATTCTAGCTGCTGGGGCGGATGGCCCTGACTGTCTATGAAGTAATAGAGCCCGCCGTATTTTGTGTCCCAGGCAAAATTGAGAATGCTGAGCACGACGTCGGTGGCGCGATCGCTCAAAGCTGTGTCGTGATGACGCTGGGCGATCGCCATCATGAACCACATCGCTTCAATGCCGTGGCCTGGGTTAATCAAACGTCCCTCAAAGCTGTCTACCCGCTGACCGTGGGGCGATACATGCTCACACATCAGCATCCGGCTGCCGTCCAAAAAGTCGCCCATCACCTCATGTCGGGTTTTATCTAGCACCGCGTCTAGCTGGTCGCCTGCTAGCAGCCAGTCCATTTCTAGCGAAAGATTGGCCAAAATCATCGGCACCGCTAATGCTTTTAGGGGCCGCGTTCCTGGGTAAGCCTTGCTGTATTTGCCTTTTGGGTTTTCCTGGCGGCGCAGCACGTTGTAATAGGCCTGTAGGGCAACTTCTTTGGCTTGGTCGCGCGCCTCGCCTTCATCCATCGCCAGCGCATACTGGCTAAACGCCATCGCCGCAAAGCAGTCTGAAAAAATGCTGTAGGGCTGCGTCAGCGGCTGACCGGCCCGGTTGAGCGAAAAATACCAGTTTCCTGCCGCATCTCGTCCGTGCTGAGCAAGGAAATCTGCGCCGCCTTTGGCCACTGCTAGCCAGCGATCGCGCCGTTCAGGCTGCCCCTTGAGCTGATTGCACAGCATAGAAAACATCCACACCTGACGGCTTTGCAGCCAGATGAACTTGTCAGTGTCATACACCTGTCCTTCGCGAGACAAGGCCGTGAAGTAGCCGCCGTATTGCGTATCAATAGAATGTTTTTGCCAAAAAGGAATGACGTTCTCTAGCAAAGTCGTTTTATACAGCGTGGCTAGAGCAGCAAAGTCGAAAGTCATTGAAAAATGGGTCGAAAGAGCGGTTGAGGCATCGGTATCCGGCGGGGTCATTACGGGAGCTAATACGGTTGTACAGCATTGCCGGGCCTGTATCAAACAGATTTGATTAGTTAACAGATTTGGGAAGACTAGCTTTGAACGGCAGCACAACGCCGTGCGCAGTAGGTTATTTTCCGGAAGCGTTTCCCCAGCTATGTATACAGGTGTAATAAGCGTGTTTTCTCTACTAGCACAATTACTTGTTCTTACCTTCGGGCAGGTCTCGATGCAACTTTCTCAGAATGCTCTACAGAGCGCCCAAAAAAGCGGCCAGAAGAGCGCTCAGACATCAGACAATGCTGATGCAGTGCTCGATTTGCGGCCTGATTTGCCACAAAGCGAGCCAAACCGTCAGACGCCTAAACAGGCTCCAAAACGTCAAAACTGGGTTCGAACGACTGTCTTCACGGGCGCGGCAGCAAGCATGGTGCTGCCGCTAGTTCATCAAAGCGTCACGACTTCCTATTCAGACAAGCCCGCCGAAACAAACGTTCCACCGACGGCTGCGGCTCCTACTCGCAGCCAAAATGCGACTCAAGCAATCGGCCAAGGCACAGCGGTTCTCCCTCAAACATCTGATCCTGTCAGGGCAAACTTCAGCGCTGCCGCTACTCGCCTGTCCCCTGTAGGAATATCTACAGACTCAGGGCAGGCATCTAATCCAGCAGCTCCGCCCGCCTTAATTACTAGGGACAAAGACGGCAGCTGGACGCTCTCTCAAAAGGCAAAAGCGGGTCAGGTTTCTAATTCTCAGGTAAAAGATTCTCAAGCAAAAAAATCTCAAGTACAAGAGGCGCAGCGTGCCCAGTTAGCCGTCGCTCAGCTAGCCAAGGAAGCGACTCGTACAGATGGCCGCAGCCAACAAGCTTGCCAGGGCGGTAGCTGCGGTGGGCTTACTTACATCGACTCTCAGCTGCCTAAAGCGCGCCAGCAGGTAAAGGCAATAGAGTCTCAAATAAAGCAGTTCGAAGCGACCCACGCTCAGCAGGACATGGGCGCTTACCGGCAGGTGCTAGAGGATCGCATGGCTGAAATCGATCAGCAAAAAAGTCAGCTAGCAATTAGCACGGGGGAAACTCGGCAGCAGATCGATCAGATTAAGATGCGGCTTGCGGGTGTAGATCCAGACGGGCTAGGTGTGGCAATCGTAGATCGAGCGCTGTTTCAAGATGCGGCTTATCAGGCGGCATGGACTAAGCTAGTGGGCTCAGAGAACAGCCTGTTGGAAGAATTTAGCAGCGCCAACATTGATGCGACCGCCCTCAACGAAATCTACGGTGACTATCAGTTTCAGCAGCAAACCTTACAGCGAGCCGCCGCTGAGGCTCTCAACAACTATTTTTCGAGCCCAACAGGTAAAACGCCACCTAGCTTTATTCAGCAGAGTCCAGATTCGCTCAGCCTACTACAAGACCTGACGACATCGGCTTACGAATATCAGGTACAGCACCTGAGACTAGGTACCATCGACCAAATTAAACAAAAACTGCTGGCTCGTCAGCGTCAGCTCAGCGTTGATATCGGTCAGTATGAGCAGCTTCAGCATCAGCAGGCGATCGCGCAGCAGGAAGTGAGCCAGTACGAGCAGGCCCGTGAAAAAATCCTGACTCAGCAAGACACTGAGCAGAACGAGGTCATTGCCAATGGATCAGCCGACAGTAAAGCTCAAGGCAGCACAGCTTTAGCGCGAGCGCGATCGCTGGCTCCACAGATGCCAGAGGGTTCTGCTGCTCAGGCCGTTATGTTTGCGGTGTTGGCTGCGGGTGCGATCGCCGCCATTAGCGCTCGCCGCACCGCCAAGCAAACTGCGCTTCCCAAGCAAACTGCACTTCCTCAGTGGGCGCTCGAAGGTGTCGGGTCACCCCTCAAGTTACCAGACGTCACGACCGCTAAGGCCGCTATCCTACCGGCGCTGAATTTGGAGCAGCCTAGCGTACTGCCCGACCTTGACAACTTTTTTGCAGGGACAGCGGCCAGCGAGTCTGCTGAGGACTTTGAGCAGCGAATGCTGGCTGAACTGCAAGCGCTCACTGGGCGTTCTGCTCGGGTGGTGAATGAAGTGCCCGCTGCTAGCTACTCAGCAGAAGACAGCTTGACAATTGAAATAATGACGCGTGACCTGGATGATATTTTCCAGCAGGCAGCTAAGGAAAGCCTGGAGGGAAGCCTGCTAGAGGAGATTAACGAGCGGGCAAAAGCCCCGGCCAAACTGTCGCTGAAGGAAGTTGATGCCTTTGCAGACCATGCCGTTCGCTGGATACTTAAAGACCTGGGGATGGCTCAACCAGCTGTCAGATGATCCTTGGATTGTACGGCTTGATTGTACGGCTGGATCGTACAGTGACCCGACAACCCCCAAAAGCTAGAGTGCTCGCTTTAAGGAATCTGCTATAGTTCTAGCGCTTTGACTTCCACGCAAATTCGCTATGGCTTCGAGATCTCGCTCCCCCTTTCAGCGTTTGTTGCACTACGGTCATCGGTATCGCTCTCGGGCGTGGCTAGCGGGACTGTGCTCGGTGCTCAATACCGTATTTGATCTAGCGCCGCCCGCCTTGATTGGGATCGCCATTAACATTGTGGTGGATCAGCAAGATTCGATTCTGGCTAAGTTCGGGGTGACGGACTTGCGATCGCAGTTCATCGTCCTTTCCGCGCTAACTTTTTTAGTTTGGACGTTAGAATCTGTTTTTCAGTACGCTTATGAGTGGCTATGGCGCAACCTGGCCCAAGCGATGGAGCACGATCTGCGCTTGGAGGCCTATCAGCATGTGCAGCAGCTAGAACTCGCCTATTTTGAAGAGCGCAGCACGGGCGATTTGATGGCGATGCTCAATGATGATATCAACCAGCTAGAGCGCTTTTTAGACTCGGGTGCCAACCAAATTTTGCAGATGATCGCAACGGTGATCATCATTGGCACAGCGTTTTTTGTGCTGGCACCGGGGCTGGCCTGGATGGCGGTCGTGCCGATGCCATTTATCGTGTGGGGTGCGATCGCCTTTCAAAAATACCTGGCTCCTCGCTATGCGCAGGTGCGTGAACGAGCGGGCGCAATTAACTCGCGGCTGGCCAACAATTTAACCGGCATCGCGACGATTAAAAGCTTTACTTCTGAGCGGTACGAGCTGGGGCAGCTAGAGCGAGAGAGTGATGCGTACAAGCAGAGCAACCGCCGCGCGATCGCCCTTAGCGCTGCCTTCATTCCCATTCTCCGGACGATTATTCTGGTCGGCTTCACGGGCATTTTGTTCTATGGCGGCCTGGCAGCTGTTGCAGGCAAATTAGAGCCTGGCACCTATACCGTTTTAGTCTTTTTGACCCAGCGCTTGCTGTGGCCGCTTACTCGACTGGGTGAAACGCTTGACCAGTATCAGCGGGCGATGGCCTCTACCCGGCGCGTGCTGAACCTGTTGGATACGCCAATTGCCATTCGCACTGGCAGCGTAGCTCTCCCTACCGGCCAGGTCAGCGGCGATATTGTTTTTGACAATGTTACCTTCGGCTATCACGATCGCCAGCCCATTCTTAAAAATCTCTCTCTTAAAATTCCAGCGGGTAAAACAATTGCAATCGTGGGCGCTACCGGGTCGGGCAAAAGCACGCTAATCAAGCTGCTGCTGCGCTTTTATGAGGTCAGCTCGGGCCACATTACGCTTGATGGATTAGATCTTCAGTCGCTGAACTTAAGTGACCTGCGGCGGGCGATTGGACTGGTGAGTCAAGACGTTTTCTTATTCCACGGTTCAGTGGCTGAAAACATTGCTTATGGGAGCTTTAACGCAACGCTCTCGGAAATTACAGCAGCTGCCAAAATCGCTGAAGCTGATGATTTTATCGTAGGACTTCCTGAGGGCTATGGCACTGTCGTAGGTGAGCGCGGCCAAAAGCTTTCTGGCGGGCAGCGGCAGCGGCTGGCGATCGCCCGCGCCCTGCTAAAGAATCCACCGATTCTAATCCTTGATGAGGCTACCTCAGCGGTTGATAACGAGACGGAAGCAGCCATTCAAAAATCGCTGGAAAAGATTACGCAAGATCGAACAGTCGTAGCGATCGCCCATCGCCTTTCTACCGTTCGCAACGCCCACCGCATTTACGTCATGGACAAAGGCGAGCTAGTAGAGAGCGGCACGCATGAACAGCTTGTGAGCCAGAAAGGTATCTACGCCGGACTGTGGAAAGTGCAAACGGGCGAACGGGTTCATTCAATTCTCTAGACGCATACGGTAACGGACGCGTACAACAACATGGCCAACATTGTTCAAAAAAACAAGTCTACCCTGCGAGTCATTCTCTCTATTTTCATGATCGTGGCAGGTGTTTTACACTTTGCCTCACCGGAGCCCTTTATCAAGATTGTGCCAGGGTTGTTGCCTTTTCCAGCAGCGCTCGTGTACATCAGTGGCGCGATTGAAATTGCCCTGGGGATAGGGCTGCTGTTGCCGGGAGTGCGATCGCTCAGCGCCTGGGGACTCGTCGCTCTATTTATCGCCGTCTACCCTGCCAATCTCAACATGGCCTTCAACCACATCACCATCGCAGGCATCCCAGATGCCTGGTGGGTTCACGCCATTCGCTTGCCTTTTCAGTTTGTCCTAATTGCTTGGGCCTACTGGTATACAACAGATGCCCGAAAGACCGTGCAAAACTTTCCAGAAGTTTAGCCAGAAGTATAAGTACAGATTTGACCAAAGGGCTAAAGCGCTATTATGTTTGTGAATACTCTCCTTTAAGGAATTTACTATGGCTGGAAAATCAGACAAAAAAACCGACAAAAAAACCGACAAAAAAACCTATGAGGCAACGGCTGAAGCCAAAATGCAAAAACTAGGCGCTGAGATTGACGCGCTACAGGCAAAAGCAAATTTGGCTAAAGCTGATGCTAAGGTGAAATACCAGGAGCAGCTCAATACGCTCAAAGAAAAGCAGGCGGCAGCCAAAGTTAAGTTCGAGTCACTCAAGGGCTCAGCCGGAAACGCCTGGGAAGAACTTCAGACAGGTGTAAATTCTGCCTGGCAAGAGCTACAGACCGCGTTTGACAAAGCCAAATCTGAGCTAGATAAATAAAGAGCTGAAGGGAGAAAAGCGGGTGACGCGATTCGAACGCGCGACCGGCTGCATGGGAAGCAGCTGCTCTACCACTGAGCTACACCCGCAAGATGTACAGCGCAAAGCTAGCGCTGCGCTTAAGTTTGTATTATGCCTTATTCTGCCTCATCTTTCTTTTCCTCTTTACCCTTGATCACAAAAGAACGCGCTACGGTTTCCCCATTCTTTTTGACGGGGAGGTCTTTTTCGGGAAACTCATAGGTGCCGCGATCGCCTGCGTCAATATGCAGCAGCGCCCATAGCTTATCGTCAATCGCAGGTGCTTCCCACAGGTCAACGATAATGTCTTTGTTATCGCCCGCGTCTACGCGGGCTTTGCCAATGCCATCGGGCAGGCGAATGCTACCGTCTTCATCACTTTGATGAATAGAGACCCAGCCATCGCGTGAGGTTGAAACCTGTTTGACGATGATCTGTCCTGCCGTTGTCTGATCGTCTATTAGCAGCTTGACGTTCTTTTGCTCAACGCCTTCGGTGTCCGGTTTTTCGGTATTAGCCTCGCCGATTTTAGCTTCGTCCTTTGTAACTTCGGCTGTTTTGGCCTCTACGCTTTGAATTTCTGAGGCTTTGGCTTCCTGGCCTTCCGGTTTACCAGCGGCTGATTTACCAGATGAGCCCTCTCTGAGGTTGGCAGGCGGTTGGGTTGAAGTAGCTGAAGTCACAGGGACATCTTTGCCAGAGCAGCTTCCCAGCAGAAAAAAGGCTAGAAAAGCAGTCGATAGCACAGCCAACAGATGTTTCATGAGCACTTCGTCACGTTGCCAGATCAAGCCCCTGTAAATTCTCTAACTGCTATTTTATGCCAATTTCGCTCTTACAGGTAAATTCTTCCTAGCGAGCTTTTCTAGGGAGTCCTCGTTCTAAAACCTTAGGTTCTAAACGTCGTACTCTACGAAACATGCTTACGATAGATAGGTATATTGACTACCTAAAACCTTGCTATGCCATTTTTCAACCGGATTGCCTTGCTAACAGTATTAATGCCTGCCGCTTTTATAGGGGGGCCTTCAGCCGCAGCGCTGGCTACCGACATAGCCGCCGATGCAACCGCTGGCGTTAGCATTACGCCTTTGGGCAGTCACGATGGCGAGTTTTGTTCGTTTGACCGGGCGCTTGTGCTCGAAGATCCCAATGGGCTTCGTATTCTTTACGATGCGGGTAGGACGGTTTTGGGGCCAAATGATCCCCGTCTAGCTGATATTGATGTTGTTCTTATTAGCCACGTTCACGGCGATCATTTGGGCGATCGCCGAATTGAAGCCCTCAACGCGGGCACCTGCGCTCAGCCTGAAGCAAACGTGCCAACGACGCCAAACTCGAACAGCGTTGAGATCGCGGTTGGCAAAAACGCTCGCATCGTTGTGGGTAGCGAAATGGCGAGCTTTCTCTCTCATAAAGTTGAAGGTCTCGGCGGCAATCCGGAGGCTGTTCAACTCGTTCGCTTCGGTGCCTCCCGTGAGATCGACGGCGTTAGCTTTACGACGGTGCCTGCCGTTCACTCAAATGGCTTGAGCGGCGATTTCATCGAAGGTGAGCTAGGTGAGAGCCTTTCAGCCGCCGGGCTAACCGCTTATGTAGGGCCACCCACTGGGTACGTGATTACGTTCTCCAATGGCCTAGTCGTTTACCTATCGGGCGATACGGGTGTGACGGCTGAACAAGAGACAGTTGTACGCGATCAATATGGCGCTGAGCTAGTGGTGATGAATATTGGTGATACCAATACAACCGGGCCTCAGGAAGCGGCTTATGTCATTGACGAACTGATTATGCCGAGTGCGGTGATGGCCTCACATGCGAATGAGGCGGCGACTAGCGAGGGGGAAGTTCTTCCCAATACGAAGACGGCAGCTTTTATTGAAGCTGCGAAAACACCGGTTTATGTTCCTTTGAGCGGCAGGACGATGTCGTTTGACGCCGATGGCAACTGTATGGGCAGATGTACACCTGAATAAAGCTGGATTAGCTCTAGAATATTCAAGCCCCGCCTACTGCCATCTGCATACTATGACTGACTCCCCTTCTTTTAGCGCTAGTGATAATGCTCTCTTATCTAAACCGCCTGT
The DNA here is from genome assembly GCA_041746795.1 of Phormidesmis sp. Taxonomy (GTDB): domain Bacteria; phylum Cyanobacteriota; class Cyanobacteriia; order Phormidesmidales; family Phormidesmidaceae; genus Phormidesmis. The sequence continues at coordinate 3,211 of JBGTGK010000420.1, read as the reverse complement.
CGCTGCTCAGCGGCCTAAAGCACTTGTCACTCACGGCGACCAGCGGACAGATCCTTACTATTGGTTGAGCGATCGCAACAAACCTGAGGTAATTGAATACCTAGAAGCAGAAAACGCCTACACCGCCGCTCAAACGCAGCACACCGAAGCCCTTCAGCAAACGCTATACGACGAAATGCTAGGTCGCATTCAAGAGACCGACCTGTCAGTGCCCTATCGCTACGGCGGCTACTACTACTATTCGCGCACCGAGGAGGGTAAAGCCTACAGCATTCACTGCCGCAAGCGGGGTAGCCTCGACGCTGCCGAGGAAGTCCTACTGGATGAAAACGTTTTAGCTCAAGGACATGAGTTTTTCTCGCTAGGCACCTATGAGGTCAGCCCCGACCAAACGCTTTTAGCCTACGCTATCGATACCCAGGGCGATGAGCGCTATACTTTGGCGTTTAAAACTTTAGAGACTGCTGATTTAGAGAGGGGCGATAAAAGCGCTGATAAAACTGGCGATAACACTCATAGCCTCTTGACTGAAAGCATCTCTAATACAAGCGGTGTCGCTTGGGCCAACGATAATGAGACGCTGTTTTATCTTACATTAGATGAGGCCAACCGCTCCTTTCGAGTTTGGCGTCATCGTTTAGGCACGTCGCCTGACTGCGATCAGCTAGTTTACGAAGAAAAAGATGAGGCTTTTTATCTGAGCTTGGGCGTCACGCTTAGCGAAGCCTACATTCTGGTGAGCGCTGATAGCAAAATTACCTCCGAGGTTCGCTTTTTAGATGCCAACCGCCCGGACGAAGATTTTCGCGTGATTCAGCCGCGTGAAAAAGGGGTTGAGTATAGCGTGAGCCATCATCCAGGGAGTGGGGTAGAAGAGAGTCGATTCTATATTGTCACAAACGACGAAGCTGTTAATTTTAAGCTGATGATGGTTCCTGTGGTTGATCCTAGCAAAGGCGAGTGGAAGAGTGTTATTCCCCATCGAGAGGATGTCATGCTGGTGGATGTGGATGTCTTTGCCGACCATCTTGTTATTTATGAACGGGAGCGAGGACTGCCTACCATTCGCGTGCAGGAGCTTTCTACCGGCGATGTTCAGCAAATAGACTTTCCGGAGCCGACTTACTTTGTGACCGATGGCTTTATGCGGGAGTTCAGCAGTCATATTTTGCGCTTTCGCTACGGCTCAATGGTGACGCCTTCATCGGTGTTTGACTACGATATGAACAGCTACGAACGCGAGCTGAAAAAGCAGCAGCCGGTGCTGGGCGGCTATGACCAGAGCCAATATGTGAGCGAGCGGCTGATAGCGACGGCGACAGACGGCACTGAAGTTCCGATCTCTTTGGTATACAAAAAGGGGATACACAAAAAGGGGATTTCGACCGATGGCCCCAATCCGCTCCATCTGACAGGCTATGGCTCTTATGGCTATCCCTATCCGGTGACGTTTTCGCCTTATCGGCTGTCGCTGTTGGATAGAGGGGTGGTTTGCGCGATCGCCCACATTCGCGGCGGCGGTGACATGGGCCGTAGGTGGTACGAAGACGGCAAGTTTCTCAATAAGACCAACACTTTTACCGACTTTATCGCCTGCGCCGAACATTTAATCGCCGAGGGTTGGACAAGTGCCGATCGGCTGGCTATTTCGGGGGGTAGCGCGGGCGGCCTGCTGATGGGCGCAGTGGTGAACCAGCGGCCAGATTTGTTTAAGGTGGCGATCGCGCAAGTCCCTTTTGTCGATGTTGTCACCACCATACTCGATCCTGACCTGCCGCTCTCGGTGATGGAATGGGACGAGTGGGGCAATCCTAACGAACCCGAGTTTTACCAGTACATGAAAGCCTATTCTCCTTATGACAACGTGACCGCCCAGGACTATCCTAACTTACTCATTACCGCTGGCCTCAACGATCCTCGGGTATCCTATTGGGAACCGGCCAAATGGACAGCTAAGCTACGCGCGACTAAAACTGACGGCCATCAGCTGCTGCTCAAAACCAACATGGGCGCAGGTCACGGCGGCGCATCCGGTCGCTACGAGCGGATCAAAGAAATTGCCTTTGTAGACGCCTTTCTTTTAGATTGCCTGGGATTGGGTGAGTTATAGCTTAAGTTTCTCTCCTCGAATAGACATATCTAACAGCTGCATAGGATGCCTCAGCATAACAGTCTTGCCCTGCTTTTCTAAAGCCTGCTTAATCTGCAAAGAACAACCTGGATTAGCTGAGGCGATCAGCGTCGCGCCTGTATTAGTTAAAGCAGTTGCTTTCATCTGTCCTAGTTCAGCGGCAATTTCCGGCTGAAGCATGTTGTACACGCCTGCACTCCCACAGCAAAGCGCCCCGTCCAATGGCTCACGCAAGGTAAGACCCGGAATCTGCCGAAGTATTTGACGCGGCTGAAGAGAGATTTTTTGACCGTGCAGTAAGTGGCAGGCATCTTGATACACCACCGCTAACGGCTCAGATTGCAGGGGATGCAGCTCGGTAGTCAGCCCCACTTCGGCCAGGAACTCTTGCACATCGCGCACCTTAGCCGCAAACGCTTTCGCCTTCTCGGCATAGTCAGGATCATCTGCTAGAACTTGCCCGTATTCTTTTAGCGTATGGCCGCAGCCTGCCGCATTGATAATCACATAGTCAACGTCTGTTCCTTCAAAGCTATCAATCATCTGGCGAGCCAGCGCTTGAGCCTGGGCCGTTTCGCCCTGATGCTCTGGCAAAGCCGAACAACAGCCCTGACTTTTGGGCACCACAATTTCGCAGCCGTTCGCACTCAGCACACGAGCCGTCGCCTCATTGACCCCCGTAAAAAAGACTCGCTGAACGCAGCCCAAAATCATCCCGACTCGATAGCGTTTCTCTCTATTCTGTTCTGTGGTTTGGGCTGGAATTAGCTCGGGTAAATTATCTGAAAAACAGCTCGCTGTTACAGACGGCAACAGACTCTCCATCGCGGCTAAATTCGGCGACAGTCGCTTTAGCAAGCCGCTGGACTGCATCAGCTTTGATAGGCCCAGCCTTTGGTACAGGGCTAATGGCGTCAGCAGCAGTCGGATGCGGTCGGGGTAGGGGAACAGGGAGAAAATTAGCTGGCGAAGGGCTTTTTGGGGCCAGGGGCGCGGATGATTGCGCTGAATTTGGGGGCGCAGGCTGGTGATTAGCTTGTCGTACTGAACGCCGGAGGGGCAGGCGGTTGTGCAGGCCAA
>JBGTGK010000419.1:0-6218 GCA_041746795.1 Phormidesmis sp. | reverse complement strand
ACGTGATTTTTATCTCAACTTGGAACGAGTTTGCTAGGTTTCAGCCATTCAAAGAGGTAAGTCAGATTTGACCATGACTTGAGACGAACGAGAAATCAAGGGGTTTGGGCGTACGTAGTCTGGAATTTGGAATTGCTGCTTGCGTCAAGACTTTTCTGGCCCTACGGGCAGAGCTAACAGCACATCTAAAAAAACAAAAACAGCCCGAGGCAGCACCACATTCTCTAATATAGCGATACCTACAATACGTTCCAAGGGTTCTGGCAGCGGTTTCACCCGCACGCCTGAAGGAATGGGTTCAGCTTCTAACCTTGCGAGTACCGCCGCCCCTAGTCCTTTTTTAATCATATTCATCAGGGTAGAGTCTTCTCTTACCTCATAGTCTATGGGTAGATGATATCCAAACTGGCCTAAATGCTGTTCTACTAAAACGTTGTGCTGGTGAGAACGTAAGTTCACAATGCGTGGATAGCTCACTAGCTGTTCCCAAGTGAGCGCCTGTTCTGTCGGGGTATTTTGCTCTGAAGAAGAAACTTCAGGCGGCAGCAGCGCTACGAACTCTTCTCTAAAAAGCTCCCAAGACTGAAACTCAGGGGGCGCAGGTAAGAGCGTGAATCCGATGTCGGCCTTGCCTGTTCGAAGCGATCGCTCCACATCCACATACCGATCGTACTCAGTAATCTCCACCGACATCTGCGGATGCACCTGCCGAAACCGAGAGATCACGCCAGGGAGAATATGCGTGGCGACCGTGCGCACTGCGGCCACGCGAACCCGACCCGTCTGTAGCCCTTTGGCCTGGTGAGCAGTCTCTCGGATGCCCTGAAGCCGATCGAGTACGCCTTTGGCCTGCTGATAAATTTGGGTGCCAATGGGCGTGAGCACTGCGCCCGCTCGGTTGCGAAGGAGGAGGACAACGCCTAAGTCAGATTCTAAGGTGGCGATCGCATGACTCACCGTAGACTGCGCTAGGCCTAGCTCAAGCCCTGCCGCACTAAAGCCGCCCTGCTCTGCCACGGCGACTAGCGCGACTAGCTGCGAAATTTTCAGTGGCTTGTCATCTGCTTGGGTCATATCTGTCAGGCTGCGCTTACGTTAAGTAGACCTGAGGGCGATCGCATCCCGCCATCGACACCATCGATATTACCTATCAACCCAGCGCTTTGTCCCTTTTCTCACAGCTCCTTATAGTAAAACAACGCCTCTCAATATTTCATTTAGCGATCAACCGTCATGTCCTACTACATTCGCTCAGCTAACTCAAACGATCTTCAAAACCTGCTCAGGCTGATTCATTTGAAGTCTGAGTTTGACGGCTGCCCTAGTGCAGTGACTGCGACGGCGGAAAAGTTAAACCAGACGCTGTTTGGTTCGCAGCCTATGGCCTATATTTTACTCGCTGAGGCTACCAGCGAGCAGGGCGGTGAGCAGGGCGATCTGCCGGTAGGCTATGCCAGCTATCATTTCACCTACTCCACTTTTTTGGCTCAGCCCAGCCTCTGGCTAGACGATCTGTTTGTAAAAAGCGAGTATCGCAATCAGTCTATCGGCACTCAGTTCATTCAGCAGCTCTGCCAAATTGCCGACAGTCATGGCTGCGGACGAATTGATTGGACTGTGAACGTCCACAATCATCTCGGCATTCGCTTTTACCAGCGAATAGGTGGCCGATTAAACACCGAAGTTCACCTGTGTCGGCTTAATCAGGAGGCGATCGCCCAGCATGTCTCCTAATAATATGCCTCCTGACATCAGCTCTTCTAACAATAGATTGCCGCATACCAACAATCTTGATCTCATCGCCGTTTTGTTCATTTCATTCGTCCTGCTAGTCACCAGCGCTTTAACAGGTACTTTTATCGCCTACGCTTTACTGGCATCGCTGGCTTTATTTGTGGGCGTTTTAAGGCGTCGAGGGTTCGCGCTGTCTGCGCTTTTACAAATGGGCCTTGTCGGGGCTCGCCAGTCCTTACCTGTCGTGAACGTGCTGCTGCTGATCAGCATCATCACCGCTGTTTGGATGGCGGCAGGCACCGTGCCCGCCCTTGTGTATTACGGCACGGGCTTAATTTCGCCCCGCTTTTTTATTCTGTGGGCCTTTTTTCTGACGGGCTTGCTCTCTACGCTAATCGGCACTTCCTTTGGGGCGGTAGGCACGTTGGGCATTGCCCTGATGGTGATGGCGCGAAGTAGCAATGTGGATGTAAACCCGGTGGCAGGGGCGATTATTGCGGGGGCTTTTGTAGGTGATCGCTGCTCCCCAATGTCTTCTAGCGCTCATTTGGTGGCGGCGATTACGCGCACTTCGCTATACGGCAACTTGCGCAACATGATAATTAGCAGCCGATGGCCACTTTTTCTCTCGCTGATTTTTTACGGTATTCTCTCCTACTTTCATCCCGTCCGGCTCACTGCAAATCCGATCACAGCTGAGCTACCCCAATTCTTTGATCTTTCTCCCATCGTTCTGCTGCCCGCTGGCGCTGTTTTGCTGCTGGCGCTGTTGCGGATAAATGTAAAGCTGGCGATGGGTGCGAGCATTAGTGTGGGGGTTGCGATCGCGCATCACTTTCAGCACTATCCTTTCCTCACGCTAATTCGCTTCTCTCTATTTGGCTACCAGCTTGACCAGTCCTCAGAGCTTCAGTCTATTCTGCTAGGCGGCGGACTGCTCCCCATGGCAAAAGCTACGATTGTTGTGCTGCTCTCTACCGCCTTTGCGGGCATTTTTTCGGGTAGCCGCGCCCTCAGCTTTGTCGATAGCTGGTTCAAGCACATCTGCACGCAGCGCCAGCTCGGACGCGCCACTGTTTTAATCTCTATTTTGTCTAACTTATTTGGCTGCACTCAAACCATTGCCATTTTGCTAACCGGGCAAATTATGCAGCCCCACTACCAAAACTACTGGCAAAACTACTGGCAAAACTACCGGGAAACGCCGACTCAGCCCACCCCTCGAAACATCACCCCTCAAGATATACAGGTGGATTCCGATAGCTTGGCCGACGAGCAGCTAGCCCTCGCCCTAGAAGACACTGCCGTCGTCATTGCTCCCTTTATCCCTTGGAACATTGCTGGACTCATTCCAGCAACCGTGCTGATGGTTGGCCCTGGGTTTATTCCTTATATGGCGTACTTGCTGCTGCTACCCATATTTGTCGTCTTTAGAGCGCCCACCACACCTATGTCTCGTCCGCCTCTATCTATCGACAGGTCGCAGCTTTCTTAAATACTGTCTTATAGTAGATGCGCCAAGCTATCGCGTCAGATAAATTTGCTCATCTCTTATTTGTACACACATGACTGACGCACAGGAAAAAATGGTGGTTTCTTTCAACCAAGCGCTTTCGAGAGCCGAACAGCTTGGTGGCCTGATGTCAGCTGTGGGTACTCAAATCTTTAACAAGGTCTCTAAATCGACCATAGAAACGACTAGTCGATTTGGCGAGGTCGCCGCAGACTCCGCCCACAATGCGGTTGAGCAGGCTACCGAAAGCGTTGGCAATACGTTAGAGCCGATTGCCGAAAATTCAGCCGTAGACTATGTTGCTAGGGTGCCCGGCATGAGCTGGCTGACAAGCGCTTTAGGCAGAGTTGACAAAGAGAAAGCAAAAGCTGACGTTATTCAGCTAAGGGCGAAGTATCCGGCTGAAACTTCGGAGGAAATTGCCCATCGTATTATTGTCGATACCGCCATTAAGGCAGGTGCCATTGGCCTTGCGACTAACATTGTTCCGCCGGTTGCGTTAGGTTTGTTTGCGGTGGATTTGGCTGCGATCGCGACCCTCCAGTCAGAAATGCTGTATCGCGTCGCAGGCGCTTATGGCTTTGCAGCCACCGATCCCGCCCGTAAAGGCGAAGCCCTAACTGTCTTCGCGCTTTCTCTAGGAGCCTCAACGGCTGCCAAAGCAGGTTTAAGCCTGGTAGAGCTAGTTCCCTTAGTGGGTGCGGCTGTCGGTGCGAGCAGTAACGCAGGCATTCTTTATAGCTTCGGCATTGCCGCTTCTGAATTCTACAAAAAGAAACGCCAAAAAGCAGGCCCAGCGGTTTAATTGAGCCCGTATTTGAGCCCATACTTGAAATAGTTTTCTGAAATATCAAAAAAAATAGTTGCGATATGGATTTTCTATAGCTATGATTGCTAAATTGGTGAAAGCTGGCAAAAATAGTTTACTCATAGCGATCGCCAATAGAACACATAGCCTCTCTAACGGCGTTAGAGCTAAGCGATGATTTACAACTCCTCCTCAACCCCACGGCGTTAGCTGCCACTAAACTGTCACATTGTTCACTAGGGAACAGTCTGTGTCGTATCCAGATGCGTCCGCAAGGCCGTATTGGGATAGCACAGGTGAGCTAGGCTTAAAAGCCTGACGTGCAGCTCATTCCAAGGCACAAATCACATAGCAACATCACACAGAGATAATCGTTTCAAGCCTGTTTTGCAAATATCTAGTCTTAAGAAATATCTGGGAGGCTTCACGATGGCTCTAATTTATTCAATTACCAAATTGCGTTACTAAATTCATCTGCTTTTCTTTAGTGAGTCTCAGTAAAAAGTAAGCATACCCGTGCGACTATCAGTTTCTTGATTTGAGCGCCTGAATCAAACGTAGCGAAAGCTGCTTATGGAGTTGCAGTAAAATAGCATACCGAAAATTTTGCTGGCTGAGCGTAGTCGTAACGCCAAGGGCGTGGCAAGGCCAACGCGAAGCGTCGCCATCGGCGTTAGCCACAACCCAGCCGGACTATTCCTGCGGAACGCCAAGGCGTTGGCTTTGCCAGTCCGAAGGACTTACGACTACGCTCAGTCCTCGGTTTTATCGGTACATTGTCTGGACGCACGTCCCTTATTTTAGCGAATTGGCAGATGCCTCATTCGTTTGCGCTGCTTCATAGATAAGCGTATTCCTGAGCAAAAGAGGAAGATAAAGCATTGTCCGGCACCCCTTTGTGCTGACATATTTTGTTGCTCCTTTAGTTGCTCTTTTGTTAAAGAAATTCTGTTAAAGAAATTCTGCTTGTAGATACTTTCTTCTTAATGCTGACTGAAGCTTCTCTGAACATCTTTTGAACAAATGTTAAACAATTTCTCCTTGCAGAACCCATGCGTAAGTTTTTGACTATTCTGGGCTATTTCCAGCGCTACTGGAGAATCACTCTTTTTAGCGCTGCAATGATGAGTCTATTTGAGGTGATAGATCTCTTTGTACCCTATGCTACCGGACAAATTCTCAACCTTATTTCACAGAAAACCGTGGATGCCCAGCTTCAGCAGGTGATTAACTATATCGCTAAAACGCTGGGTCAGCCGGTTACACAGCAGTTTTCTCTGATTGTGTTGGTTGCTCTCATTGGCCTGGTGACGGTAGGCCGCGCCCCAATTCAGCCTTGGCTAGGCGGTTGGTTTAGCTGGAATATTGCCCTTCGTGCCCGCCGCGACCATGCGGAAAAAGCGCTGAAGAAAATCTTGACTTTGCCGCTAGAGTTTTACGATGAAAACAATCCTGGCCGTATTGCCGCTAGAGTCGCAAAAGGCCTCTCTAATTACACTTGGACATATCCTACTGTCACCGCTCAGCTAATTCCTAAAGTGGTGCGAGTCTTTGGCATATTTGTTGTGATTGGCCTAATCGACTGGCGGATTGCTGCTGTTGTGCTGTTTTCGGTGATGGGCATTTTGCTCTACAGCCTTTTTGGACTGAAGGATTTGGCTGCTCGTGAAGAACGGTTGGATAAATACATGGAAAATACCGACAGCCGCAACTCAGAGATTATCTCTAATATCAAAACGGTAAAGGCCTTTGGCAATGAACTGACTGAGCTTCAGCGTCAGACTCAGCGGCTAGACCGTGAGTTCAAAGTGGTTAACTACCGCATTCATAAGGGATATACGATACTCAGTACTTATCAGCGCACGGTGGTGCAAAGCTGTATGTTTGTGGTGCTAGTGAGTACGCTATGGCTGGCTGTAAGCGGCAGTATTTCTATCGGGCACTTTATCACGATTATTACGGTGGCTAGCATGGCCTATTCCGAGGTTGATCCTATTTGCGATCTGGCTGAAATGTTTGCTCGTCGCTATGCGCCTATGGCTCGGTTTCAAGAGTTCACGGCGCTTTCCCCTGGACGCGATGCGGGTGCGCTGCTGCCGGACGGCCCTACTTACAGCTTCAGTGGAAAAGTACATTTTCACGGGCTGACCTTTGGCTATAGTT
>JBGTGK010000418.1:0-4178 GCA_041746795.1 Phormidesmis sp. | reverse complement strand
AATACAAACCAGTCCGCAAGCTTAAAAGAACAGCATTCGCACAGAGATTCCTAGCGTAGCGAGCCCGAATACCCGTTTTAGCAGGGTTGGGGATGGGGCGATCGCGAACTTTGCCCCAAAAAAACCACCCAAAATAAAGCCCACACAAATCAGCGCTGCCGCCTTTATATCCACATAGCCGCGCTGATAATAAGTCCAAACGCCTAAAATACCAATTGGCGGAACTAATAGCGCCAAGGTTGTTCCTTGCGCCTCAAGCTGAGAATATCCCAACAGGTAAATCAGCGCCGGTACCAGCAAAACGCCTCCGCCAATGCCAATAAGCCCGCTAATGACGCCCACCGCTAATCCCAAAACCAAAAGCAGTAAAATTTCCATCTCTTTGTCTATAATCCTCTTTATCAGCAGCAGACGGCTTGGCATAAACACTCTATTCCAGACGGAGCCTAACAGAGGGCGAGCGATGATGGGTTGCCGCTATTAGCATGTCATCAAACACTGTTTTTAACCCTCTGTTTACTTGCATTTAATCTTTTGACCATGCTTACTTAAGCTGCCTGATGAGTTTGTGTGATTGAGTAGAGAGGTCGTTCAACGCCTAGTGACTGCCGTGGTTTCTGTCGCGCAAAAAAACGAGGTCTCTCTTCAATTGCAGGCTCAGCCAGCGGTTACGGTTGCTGAGCTGAGCAAAGCCTTTAAAGGCGTCCCGGCTTTAAAGGGCGTTAGCATGACTGTTCGACAGGGGGAAATGGTAGCGTTAGTCGGCGCGTCAGGCTCGGGTAAGTCCACTCTGCTAAGAACGCTCAACGGCTTGCAGCTAGCGGAAAGTGGCGAGGTGAAAATCTTTGACACGCCGCTGCAAAGCAATGGCAGGCTACATTCTAAGGCTCGCCAGCTACGCAGCCAGGTGGGATTTATTTTTCAGCAGTTTAACTTAGTCAATCGGTTGAGCGTGATAGAAAATGTCTTGCTCGGCAATTTGTCGCAGACTTCTTCTTTTCGTTCGGCCTTTCGGCTGTTTACGAAGGCTGAAAAGACCAGGGCACTAGCCGCGTTAGACCGGGTTGGGATTTTAGCTCAGACTTATAAACGGGCGGCTTTGTTGTCGGGCGGGCAGCAGCAGAGGGTAGCGATCGCCCGCTGCCTCATGCAGGGCGCTCAAATCATCTTAGCTGACGAACCCATCGCCTCCCTCGATCCTGAGTCAGCGCGGCGGGTGATGGCGCTACTCACCGACTTGAACCAGGAACGCGGCCTGACGGTGATTGTGTCATTACATCAGGTACAGATGGTGCGGCTTTACTGCGAGCGATCAATTGCACTGCGCGACGGCGTTGTGCTCTTTGATGGCCCCACTGCTACCTTGGACGACGAACGGCTGAGCAGCATTTATGGCGCAGCCGCAGAAGAGTTAGTACAGCGAGGTCATGGAGAGATATAGACCCACAAATCTCTTAAGTTCTTAAATTTCTTTTTCCAGTCTCTTACTTTATGCCCCTGAGGAATTCTCAAATGTTAAGACAAATGCCTAAACGAAAGTCTTTCAAAAAACAGACCGCGTTGCTACTGCTCAGCCTATTTAGCAGCACAATATTAGCTAGCTGTAGCGGCGGGGCAACTCCTAGTGCTGACACAGCAAGTGCCGATACAGCAAGTACTGAAGCGGGGGGACAATGTGCTCCTGAGCTAACCGAGCTAGAGTTTGGGATTATCTCCACCGAATCGCAAGACAATCAAAAACCCAAATGGGAACCGTTCATCGCCGCCATGTCGGAAGCGCTGGGCCGAGATGTTAAAGCCTCTTACGCGACTGACTACGCGGGCGTGATTGAAGCGATGGGCGCTGGCAAGTTGCAAATGGCTTGGTTTGGTGGAAAATCTTACATCGAAGCAGCCGAGCGCTCCGACGCTGAGGCTTTTGCCCAAACGGTCAACAGCGACGGCACTAAAGGCTACTACGCTTATCTCATCACCAATAAAGATAACCCCATCTTAAAAGACATCGATGTCAAGGCGGGTAACGGCGATCAGTACGTGGTGAAGAATGCCTCAAATCTCACCTTTGCCTTTAACGACCCCAACTCGACTTCGGGCTTTCTAGTACCAAGCTATTACGTTTTTGCTAAGAACAATGTGAATCCTGATCAGGCTTTCAAAGAGCTGGTTTTTGCGGGTAGTCACGAGGCAACCGCCCTAGCAGTTGCCAACAATCAAGTTGATGTTGCAACCAACAACAGCGAGTCTATGGTCGAAATCGAAAAGAACGATCCGACTGCCTTTGAGGACATTCAGGTGATTTGGACATCGCCCGAAATTCCGAGCGACCCCATTGCCTACCGTAAAGACTTACCTGACTGCTTAAAAACCGAGATCAAAGACTTCTTTTATGGGTACAAGGATGCGGCCATACTAGGCCCCTTGGAGTGGGAGGGTTTCGATAAAGCAGACGACGCCACTTGGAATACGGTGCGTGAGCTAGAGCTGGGTAAAAGCATTTTGGAAGTGCAAAACGATACGACTCTAGATGCCGCTGCCAAGCAGCAAAAGCTCGATGAGCTGAACAAGGAGCTAGAAGCTGTAAAGTAGATTCTGTTCATTACTCTCTGTTCATTACTTATAGAGGCGATCGCGGCTATGTCTAGGAAACTTTCTGGGCAACTTTCTGAAAAATATGCGCTGCTAGTTTCGGCTGAAGTGTTGCAGATGCAGTCGCACGATCGCCTAACTCGTCAGCAAATTGTGTGGCGGGTTGCGTTTGGATTGGGTGCGGTCGCCCTCTTATGGTGCTCAGCCATCGTCAGCGAAATCGACTTGGTGGAGCTGGTAGAAGGCGGCAGCACTATGGGCGAATACATTAGCCGCTACTTCCCGCCCGACTTTTCCGACCGATCTTCCTATCTGTCGGACATTATTGAAACCATCGGCATGGGCATTTGGGGAACGTTGCTAGCAGTGATTGTCGCCGCCCCACTCTCTATTTTGGCTTCGGCAAATCTTTGCCCGGTGTGGATTGTGCAGCCAACCCGCCGAATTTTAGATGCGATGAGAGCGATCAACGAGATTGTTTTTGCGCTGGTGTTCGTAGTCGCTGTTGGCTTAGGGCCATTTGCAGGCGTGCTGGCTATTTTTGTTCACACCACCGGCATTTTAGGCAAGCTCTTTTCCGAGGCGATTGAAAATATTGAGGTCGGCCAAATTGAAGGGGTGAGAGCTACAGGCGCAAGTAAATTTCAAGAAATTCTGTTTGGCGTCATTCCGCAGGTGATTCCACTTTGGATTTCTTACATTCTCTATCGGTTTGAGTCTAACGTACGTTCTGCAACCGTGCTAGGCATTGTGGGCGCGGGCGGTATCGGTGTCTCACTCTACCAAAGCTTTCGCTCATTCGACTACACCAAAGTCTGCGCGATTTTGATTATTCTAATTATCTCGGTCGGCTTAATTGACGCAGGCTCAGCCTGGTTACGCAAGCGATTTATTTAGGGCTTCAATCGTAACCATGCCACCTTCAACTGCCTCAATCTGAAGCTTGAAACCATGTAGCAAACTCATTCCAACTAGCGGATCTGCATCGGAGGCTGCTACATCAACAACTCGTTTTCCTCCTCAATGTAGCGATATTGGCAGTCTTGGGAGGCTGTCAAATTCGTTTTGGGTTGAGCTGTTAGTCGAATACTCAAATCGCATATGTTATGACTGATTTAGCTTTGACTGTTCAAGGGTTTCCATCAAAACTGCACCAGCCCCAAAGCTGTTGTATGGAGTTGGTAAGCCGTAAGTTTTCAAGGGTTCTAACGGCGAAATATCCTCAGGCATGTCCAAATCCTCAGCTAGAATTCGGATTAGCTTGAGTTTTTCCGTTGCAGAGAGTCGTCGTGCGACTGGTAGCACTTCAGCTAGTGTCATGTCATATACCTTTTTTGAGCACTCATACTTAATAGTTTACCTGCATTGCGTATGCCGCTGATCGTGAGCGTCGGTTTATAACTGCTCCACTACTTGCATGAAGTCGTACTGAATAACTTTCTATGCAGGTCTACTGGACAGTCCGAAGTTTTTCTCTAAGTTTTCGTAAAATGCGATCGCCTAGCTTGGCCAGTCAGCCATCGCTAACAGCAACGAACATTCCTTTCTCCCAAAGGGCAAGGAATGTTCGAGACTGGTTGAATCATCACACT
>JBGTGK010000417.1:0-4441 GCA_041746795.1 Phormidesmis sp. | reverse complement strand
GGTTGAAAAGGTAGAAGACGAAGTGAATGTGGACGACGAAGTGCTGGTGAAGGTGCGCGAAATTGACAACCGTGGCCGAGTTAACCTGACCCGGTTGGGCATTCATCCTGATGAGGCAGCGGCGATTAAGTCTGCGGCGGGTGTTGAAGAGTAAAGGAAGACTAGAGCACTTTGAATCAGAGCACTTTGGTTGCTCTGCATGACTTCAGAATGACTTCAAAGTGACTTCAGACGAGAGGCATCCGTTGGGTGCCTCTTTTTTTGCAGTTGGCTAATACGCATCCGATGACTGCCGCTGAATATCCCGACGAGTTAACCCATCTGTTACGACGCCGGTAAAGCGATATAACTATTAGTTAGTGCAAACTATCGAGTGAAGTCCTTTCCTTGCAACGAGAATGGTAGAAAGTAGAACGCTGCAAACCGCTCCGGCTACTCAGCTAACCGAGGTTTATCGGACGCTACAGCCCGACCCGCTGGTGACCGCAGAGGAGCTAACGGCTTTTTACATTTCAGATATTAATGAGGTGCGCGGTGGCGACAAAATGCAGCGGCTAAAGCTGGGATTGCGCCGTGCTCATCAGAATCGAATGCACTTTAAAGCCTGCATCATGGGGCACCAGGGAGTGGGCAAGTCTACGGAGATTTCTCGATTGCTGGCGCAGACCGAAAAGCAGTTTCAGCCGATTCGGTTTAGCGCGACATCGGTGCTAGATCCGGGCAGCTTTAGGCCGCTGGATGTGCTGCTGGTGATGATGATGGAGGTCGCTAAAAAGGCGGCTGAGCCGGTTAAAAATGGTGGAGCAGGGCATCGTCTTTCTGAGGCTAGGCTGAAAGATGTGTGGGAATGGTTTGCGACGGAGAAGGAGACGCGTGAGCTAGCACAACAAGCGGCAGTGAAAGTGGAGGTGGGTGCTGGGGTGAAGGAAGATTCTCTTTGGAATCAGGTATTAGGACTGTTTGCCACGCTAAAAGGAGAGATTAAGTATGCGTCGGCTCGGAAGACGGAGATTGTGACTTATCGGTTGTCTCGATTAGATGTATTGATTAAGGTGGTGAACCGGCTGCTGGATGAGTGTAATGATGCTTTGCGGCGGACAACGGGTAAAGAGTGGCTGTTTGTCGGTGAAGATTTTGACCGGGCGGGGATTCCAAGCGATCGCATCGAAGACCTATTCATTAACCAGTCCAGCATTTTTAAAGATTTGCGATCACACCTCATTTTCACGCTCCCCATCAGCCTCTATTATTCTGACAAGGCACCTCGCCTACCCTTCTCCGGCAACTGTAGCTTTGTCATTCCAGATACGCCCATGTTCGACGCGACTCATATCAAGAATGACAGAGGGCGTGATGCGGTGACTAAGGCGCTGGCGGCTCGAATGGATCTACGACTATTTGAACACGGTCAGTTAATGCGTTTGATTGTAGCCTCTGGAGGAAACCTGCGTAATCTTTTCAGCATGATTAACTACGCTGCCGATGGGGCCTCTATTCGGGACGCGGTAACTATAAGCTCAGCAGATGCCGATGCAGCGATTGTGAATTTACGTAGTGACTATGAGCGCCGTTTGGGTCAGAGCCCGTTTAATGCCGATACGATTGACTATGAGGAAAAGGCCGCGCTATTAGTCAGAATTTACAATGGTGACAAAGAGGCGCAAATGCCAAACCCGGCCCTCTATTCTCTGTTGAGTGCTCGCGCTGTGCAGGAGTTTAACGGACAGCGATGGTTCGGGGTGCATCCTTTGGTGGTTGATATCTTGACCGCGCAGAAGCATTTACTCACAGGAGCAGCCGGTGGCACTTTCTAGTCTATCTTCTAGCGATCGCATCAGCCTAGAGGCGAGACAAACGGGTGCGGGCAACATTAGGGATGTGAGTGAGCGGCTACTGCTGTGGGCCAAACGAGACGGCGGCAGCTTGGCACAGGTGGAGTATGTTTCAGAGTTTGCCCGTCAGCGGGTGGAGCAGCGTTTGCGGGATGGGCTGCTAGCGGCGGGGGTGGCAATTACGTCAGTTGAACTGCCTACTCGCCGTCCGGCTACGGAGATAGTGGAATACTTGCTGACCGAGCTAGCCCAAGTGCCGAGCGGGGTTGTGTTGGTGACAGGCTTTGCGACAGCGTTTGAGTCTCAGGTTCCGCTAGAAGATGCTTTGCGCATCGTGAACTTTAACCGGGAGGCTTTGATTGCCTTTCCGCTACGGCAGGTGTGGTGGATGACGCCTGTGGTGGTGCAAAGGTCGCTACATGCAATGCCCGATTTGCACGGATGGTTTAGCCCGAAGCTGCGGCTGAGTGAACGGGTAGAAAAGGCTCACCTTAATGCTCGTTCTGCGGTAGGGCAGGCGAATCTTTTGGGTGTGAAGTCGGCGGGCAATGCCGATGGCCCTGCCAGTAGCTTAGACGATGCTCGCCAGCGCAGCCAGGGTTTGCTGGCTCAGTTTGCTGCGGCTAAGGCGGCAGGTGCTGAGGATATGGCGTTGCTGACGACTTACCTGCTTCCAGCATTAGAGGCTCTGGCAGATGTCGGTGCTCAAAAGGAACTGCGAGATTTGACCTTACGGTTTGAAGGGCTACTGGGCTCACTAAAGCTGAGTAAATCTCCTGAAGTAGCCACTGGCATAAGCCGATTAGCGGAGCTGTACCGGGATCAGGGGCGCTATAGCGAAGCGGAGCCGTTATGTTTACAAGCGCTTCAGCTAAGGAAAGTAGAACTGGGCGATCGCCATCCCTCCACCGCCACCAGTCTGAATAACTTGGCGCTACTGTACCAGTCGCAGGGCCGCTATGATGAAGCCGAACCGCTGTATGTCGAAGCGCTGGAAATCTATAAAGCGGAACTGGGCGATCGCCATCCCTCCACCGCTACCAGTCTGAATAACTTGGCAGGACTGTATGAGTCGCAGGGACACTATGGCGAAGCCGAACCGCTGCTTGTCGAAGCGATTGAAATCTGGAAAGCGGAACTGGGCGATCGCCATCCCTCAACCGCCACCAGTCTGAATAATTTGGCAGAACTGTATCGTTCACAGGGGCGCTATAGCGAAGCCGAACCGCTGCTGATCGAAGCGCTGGAAGTCACCAAAGCCGAACTGGGTGACCACCATCCCTCAACCGCCGCCAGTCTGAATAACTTGGCAGGATTGTACAAATCGCAAGGCCGCTATGCAGAAGCCGAACCGCTGTATGTCGAAGCGCTAGAAATCTGCAAAGCCGAACTGGGCAATCGCCATCCCTCAACCGCCGCCGGTCTGAATAACTTGGCACTATTGTATCGTTCGCAGGGCCGCTATGTCGAAGCCGAACCGCTGTATATCGAAGCCCTCAAAATCTGGAAAGCCGAACTGGGTGATCGCCATCCCGACACCGCTGATAGTTTGTTTAATCTTGCCGCGCTCTATCACAACACTCAACGGCATCAGCAAGCACTCTCCCATATTCAGCAGGCCTTGGAAGTCTATCTTTCAGTCCTAGGCTCAGACCATCCCACGACTCAATTGGCAATGAGTTGGCTTAAAACTATTCAGCAGGCACTCAATGAATAGTCAGCGTTTATGTTCGATGATGTTGATGCGTGTAATGTCAATCTTGAGGATTACCACTGATGAAAATGCACAATCCCCCCCATCCGGGTGAAGTCCTCAAAGCGCTTTGTCTTGAGCCATTAAACCTGACTGTAACTGAAACGGCTGAAGCCTTAGGAGTCAGCCGAAAAACGCTTTCTGCAATCCTAAACGGGAGGACAGGCATTAGCCCAGAAATGGCTATTCGGCTAGGCAAGGCTTTTGATACCTCTCCTGAAAGCTGGCTCAACCAGCAAATGCAGTACGATCTCTGGCAAGCGGAGCAGACCGTAGGCGACATTAAGGTCAAAAGGTTGTCTGCTGCGTGAAAAATACGGTATCGGCACAAAGGGATATCAGTCAACATATTCTGAATTCCCTAGTTACAAAGTCCATGCGCTAGCAGTTAACCTCCTAGCAAATTATTCTAGCTATTCTTTGGTAATAGGCATGTAGATGTGCCGGTTAGCAGGTTTCAAATACAGAAAGGTCGTCAGACGTTTGAAGACGCTGGCTCTGTATTTAACCGTCAAGCTTGGACTGTGCTTTTTCGAAAACTCGTTAGTCCTTGCAGGCTGCTCGTTGGTCGTTATAAGGTACTCGTTAGCCCTTGCAGGGCACTTGTTAGTCCTTGCACGCTGCTCGTTAGTCGTTGCAGGATGCCCGTCAATCGTTACGGGGTACTCGTTAGTCCTTGCAAGGTACCCGTCAATCGTTGCAGGGTACTTGTTAGTCCTTGCCGCCAAGATTGTTAGCACTTTTGCCAAACTCGCCAGTGCCCTTCCTAAAGTCGCCAAAATATTCCCACCCACGACCACCCCCAAAACCCATGGCAAGCACATACATCCGTGCTTTCTAATGAGGGCTTCCTGAC
>JBGTGK010000416.1:0-4712 GCA_041746795.1 Phormidesmis sp. | reverse complement strand
TACGCCCAAACCCCTTGATTTCTCGTTCGTCTCAAGTCATGGTCAAATCTGACTTACCTCTTTGAATGGCTGAAACCTAGCAAACTCGTTCCAAGTTGAGATAAAAATCACGTCTGTAAGTTGGAATTTGGAATTGCTGTCAAAATGCAGTGGGGCACAAAGCTTGCTTTACGATCTGTGAAGTATCTGTTTTTATTCCCGGTATCTTTTATCTTTTCGGGCGTCTTCACCGAGGCGCTGTATCTGTTGCTATCTCTGCTTTGCTTTTACCTGGCGAAGCGCCGTCAGTGGTGGCTCGCAGGCCTTTGCGGTGCGCTTTTATCAGCGACTCGAACGCTGGGCGTACTGATTGCGCTGCCGCTGCTGTTTGAGTATTTGCAAAGCATTGAATTTAAGCCTAGAAGCGTTCGACTGAATAGCCTGTTTTTGCTGGTGGTGCCGTTGGGTTTGGCTGCTTTTTGCTTATACAACTACCAGGTGACCGGCGACCTGTTCTTTTTTAAGACCAATCAGGCGGCCTGGAATCGTGAAATCACGAATCCAATGATGGCCTTTTGGCAGGCACTTATCCAGGGCATTGGTGAGCCTAGCTTTAAGAAGCTGCTGGAGTGTGCTTTTTTTATCGCAACGTTCGCCTTACTCAGCGTGTTCTTCAAAAAAATCGGCTTTTCCTACTGGCTGCTGGGAATGTATTCAATTTTCATTCCTCTATCGGCGGGCGTGGCTTCTATGCCTCGGTTTACGCTGACCATTTTTCCACTGTTTATAGTGCTGGCCATGCTAAGCGCTAACCTGAGCTGGAACCGATGGCTAACGTTTGGCTTGGGCTCGTTGCAGGGAGCGCTGATGGTACTGTGGTGTACGGGCTATGGGCTGGTGATCTAATCCGCTGCCCCTTATGCCTTAATATGGCTCATGACCCAACGAATGTGGCGTTGCCATGGAGTACGAACCTATCTTGCCGCTGCGGGCGATCGCCTTTCAGGTGATGTTTTTAATGGTGGCCGTTTCCATAGAGGCAGGTATTTTACGACAAAAGCTGCGGCTAGGCTTTAAAACCAGCGTGCAGCTATTAACGGTGGTTAATTTAGCAGCGGTTGTGGCTGGCTGGATTGTTTTTTTGATCATAGAGCCGCTGACGCCCCCGCAGATCGAGGCGCAAATTATCAGCTACGTGCTGTTTGACCGGCTGCTCGTCAACGGCTGGACGGCTCAGACGGGCGGCATGTTGTTCGCGATTGGGCTGGCTGCTTTTTTTGCCACCTTTTTTATTAAGGCAAAAGGACTGGAGCTGCTGCTGCGTGCCAACGACGCTTGGCGGGTGCCTAACAAGCTGGAGCGCCTGTCGCGAGAGCAGCGCTATATTCATGCGCGGCAGGGCCGTAGCGACGCGCAGCAGGCGATTGATAGCTTTATAGATGCGGTGATTCAGGCAAATGCGGCCAGCTTTACGGCGATTGTGGCGCTGCTGCTGCTGCGATCGTTCGCGGAGGGCTGGAGATAGTGATCCAAGGCGTGATTAACGCGGTTAAAGAGTTTGCTATTCAGGTGAAATTGCTGATATGGCCGGATAAGTATTTCGCCTGGCAAACGCTGTTAATGCTGAGCCTGTTTTCTTGGCTGGTGGCGATCGCCATCCAATCTATTGAAAACAAAGAAACGCCGATCGTCAGTTTTTTAACGACGCTGAGCTGGATGTTTTTAACCTCGGCGATTTGGTGGGCGCTCGACCAAAACAAGGTTAAAGCCTGGGGGTTTTCAATTAGCCCCTGGATTACCGGCGCGGTGCTGTGCACGTTTGCCTTTCGCCCTTGGGAGCCCGACCGCTTTCGCTGGGCGCTTTCTAGCTGGCCGCTGATTTCGGTAGCGATCGCCGCCCTGCCCGACTTTGTTAACTGGGAGCTGAAGTTTTCTTTGCCCAAAAGAGACAAACAGCAGCAGCTCATCATGATTTTACTGGTCAATCTGCTGCTGACCAGCTGGATCCTATTTTACTTTCGAGTGCAGGATTGGATTAACCATTACCCCAGCCTGCTCGCGAGCAGCCTAAGCCGCAGCGCTTTTGTATACGACTTAGCGCCGCCCCGCGAATTCAACAACGTTCAAGGCGTGCTGCTGCTCCAGAGTACCGCCGACGCGATTACTGACGATTTGAACGGTCAGCCCTGGTATCAAACTGAGCGCTGGCTATACGACCGAAAAGATCGGCTCGAAGCGATCGCCCAGCGAGTAAATAACAATTTAGCCGCCCCAGACGAACGCATTTTTTGGCAGATGGCCGTGCCCGAGCCCAGGCGATTAGGCGAGGGCTACTTGCTGACGCTGCTAGCTAACTGGCTAGGGCCGGTAGCCGACAATAGAAGCTTAGAGGTCGAAAAAAGCTGCAAAATTATGCCAGAAGACAGAGTTCGCCCCACGCCTAACCCATCTCCAGCCATATCCCCAGACGCCTCAGCCCCCGCCGCCAAAAACGTCCCACCCCAGACTTCTAGGATAACGGTAGTCAACTGCGGCGAAGATCCTCCCACCGTCCGTTGGGTCGAGCCAGGATCGCCAGGATCGTAGGGCGGGCACTCATAATAAATCTAAAAGTCAAGCGTGATTTCTGCCCGCAAATGGGTAGGTTTTTATAGTCAGCCTCACATCAACGAATTTTTATAGGAAGAGATAGGCACATGGACGTAGCGGTAAAGTCATCGCTTTCGCGGTCATTCTTTAGAATTTGGACGATCGCCAGCAACGTGTTTTTAGAAGTTGTCCGCGATCGCATTCTCTACGTCGTTGGCGTCTTCGCCATCGTCATGGTGATGGCCATTACCATGCTGCCAGAAGTCGCAGCTGGCACCGAAAACAAGCTCATTCTCGATACTGGCCTAGCCGCAATCAATCTCCTATCGCTGTTCGTCGTGGTATTTATTGGCACCGGGCTAATCAACAAAGAGATTGAGAAAAAAACAGTACTCGTGCTAATTGCCAAACCCGTGAGCCGGTTTGAGTTCATCCTGGGCAAGCACTTGGGGCTGAGCCTGGTGATGGCGGTGCTGATTGGCTCTTTAACAGCCGTGATGCTGAGCCTGCTAGCCTTCAGCGGTGTGCCCTTTCAGCTCAACCTGATGCTGCTAGCCGTGCTATTCATGTTTATAGAAATGATGCTGTTGATTGCAGCGGCCATGATGTTTGGCACCATTACCAGCACCGTCCTAGCCACGCTGATGACGCTAGCCACTTTCGCGGTAGGCCATGAGACCCGCAACATTTTAGAGCTAGATAAAATTGCTGAAAGTGAGAGCTTTCGCCGCATTGCAGAAGGCCTCTTCCTTGTGCTGCCCGACTTGGAGCGGCTGAATCTTAAGAATGAAATTGCCAACGGCTTTGTCGCACCCCCGAGTGGAGGCGGGCTATTAGAAAACGCGGCCTATGGGCTAATTTACACTGCCCTGCTGCTGACGATCACGGTCATCGTATTTGAACGACGCCAGTTTTAGGCATTAGTTTTAAGCACTAGTTTTAGATACTCTGCGCTGACTTCGCACTTAAGCAAGTGCTGCATTTTAGTCAGAAGCGCTAGAGTGAAGAGCGTGGTTTTATAATGCTTCTTCTTCGTAATATGTCTGACAAACTGGCCCAGCTTCAAGCTATTTTTCGTGAAATGGATCGCGCCCTAATCGCCTATTCAGGTGGGATTGATAGCACGCTGGTGGCCAAGGTAGCTTGGGATGTGCTGGGCGGTCGCGCCTTAGCCGTCACCGCCAATTCCCCTTCCCTGATGCCAGAAGACTTTGCCGATGCCAAAATGCAGGCCGCCGAGATGGGCATTGCGCACAAGGTAGTTGAAACGCATGAAATGGACAATGAGGACTACACCTCAAACCCGGTAAATCGCTGCTATTTCTGTAAAAGCGAGCTGCACGATACGCTGCGGCCCTTGGCCAATGAGCTGGGCTATGAGTATGTAGTAGATGGGCTGAATGCGGATGATTTGTTAGACTATCGGCCAGGGATTATGGCGGCTAAAGAGAGAGGAGTGCGATCGCCCCTCGCAGAAGTCGGCATCACCAAGCTAGAAGTTCGCGAAATCTCCCACCACCTCGGCCTTCCCTGGTGGGACAAACCGTCTCAACCTTGCCTCAGCTCCCGCTTTCCCTACGGCGAGCTCATTACCGCTGAAAAGCTGCACCGAGTTGGACGGGCGGAGCGCTATATGCGTGATTTGGGCTATCGCAACTTGCGAGTGCGCTCAGATGGAGAAACCGCCAAGATTGAGCTGCTGCCAGAGGAAATTCAAGCATTTGTTGGCAAAGTTAACTTGCCTACTTTAGTGGAAGCTTTTCTGGGATTTGGATTTACCTATGTGACCTTGGATCTAGAAGGCTATAAAAGCGGAAAGCTGAATCGGGTTTTGAGTAAGGTTAGCGCCTAGCTCTAGTAGCCGAACCGTAGGCTACTAGAGGGCAGGGCAAACGCATACTCAAGCGAGAAGAACGCGAATAAGAAAGTTATTGTCCCAGCCCGCTTTGAGCCGTTTGCCTTTCTTAGAGCCTTGGGACGCTTCTTGAGCGAGCAAGTTGAGAGCAATTTTTCTGATGACGGTCATATTCTCTGGGGCATGGCCTTTGCGAATGCGCGAGTCATCCTCATGAAAGACCCCATCTAAGCTCCAATGTAGCTTGTTCTCAATGCCCCAGTGCCCCCGACTAGCGTAGGCAAAGCGC
>JBGTGK010000415.1:0-13749 GCA_041746795.1 Phormidesmis sp. | reverse complement strand
GCCCAACCCATCCAAGTCAGCCTTAGCTTTTTCTAGCTCGGCCTTGGCCACCTCGACGGGATCCTTTCTAGCAATTCGGCCACTATCGTCTACCACCCAACACAGCAGGCAGGTTTTCAGCGCACAGTCTGGATCGGCCTGAATGATTGATTTAATTTCATTCACCAAATACTTAGCGCTGCGGCTGCCGTCATAGGGCACCAGCAAATAGTCAAACATGTTCTGACAGCGTTGAGCCAGCTCAGCCTCACGATAGGTCGCGATTAGCTGTGGTCTGAGCACCAGCATTGGCACGTTCACTTTATCAACCAGGCTCATAGTAGTACTGCCAAACACCCTTTCGTTCAGGGCAGTGCGAGTGGCCATTCCTGAAATAATGATGTCGGGCCGGTGCTTTTTAACCGCTCTAATAATATTTTCGCTGGCGCGACCAGAGGCGATTTCAATTTCAACGGTCGTCCCTTCAGGCACAGAAGATTCTGCGGCAGCTAGCCTCTGACGGGCCTTGTTGACTTTTTCGTCGTCCACACAGGGAATTTCGCGGGAGGTCATTAGGGGCACGTTGTGAAAAAACACAATGTGACTCATGCCGCCTTTGGCCAAGTCGGGTACAAAATCGGCTAAGCGCTGAAGGCTATCCGAAAAATCAGTACAAATGAGCACACGCTTAAACATAAAATCGCACCTATAAGTACTGTGTATAAGGGGCTTAGAGTGAATTGCTTGATTGAATAACGCTGCTATGTGTATTTCAACAGTATCATCCCTTTAAAAGATCGGCGTTAGGGGTTGGGGTGGCTTTGGGGTGGCCTCTGGAATAGCACCTAGGATGGAAAGTGCGATCGCTGTAATATTATCCCGACCGCCTTGGGCTTTGGCGGCCTCTACTAGCGCAGCCACTGCTTCCTGACAGGTTTTGGCAGACTGCAAGCAGGCAACAATGGCCTCGTTGGAAAGTTCTTCGGTGAGTCCATCGCTGCACAGCAAAAGCCGATCGCCTGACTCAATTTGAAGCTGCTGAGTGTCAACCGTCAGCAAGTCTTCACGGCCCACACACTGGGATAGAACGTGCTTCCACGGATGGTGGTGTCACTGGTCGGGCATCAGCTCACCGGCTTTAACCGCTTGGGCAACCCAGGTATGATCCTGCGTGAGCTGAAAGAAGCCACTTTCTCTGAGCAGGTAAAGCCGCGAATCGCCGACATGCCCGCACCAGAACTGGCCTTCCCTAAGCATGACAATGACAGCGGTAGTGCCCATGTCGAATCGCTCAGGATGAGCCTGCTGATCGGTCAAAATGGCGTCATTAGCCGAGAGTATCGCCCCTTCTAATAGGGCTGAGGCAGTCATATCACTGGCTTTGTGAGCAGCTACATATTTTTCAATAGCGTCAGTTGCTAGCTGGCTCGCCTCTTGTCCGCCTGCATGGCCTCCCATGCCATCAGCCACAATGAACAAATCACCCGCAGGTGATAGATGGTAGCTATCCTGATTTTCAGCGCGATGTAGCCCGACATCCGTTAGGCCAGCGAAGCTTAAACCCATCAGTGAATGGCTCATAGTTTCGATCCGCACCCACCCATAGCTAAGGCCAACAGAACTACGGCATTCTATCCGCTTTGGCAATTTTCATCAGCAGGCGAATTAAGGTAATGCCTGTCAGAGCGGCCAGTATGCCCATAATAACAGCGGGCAAAAGAGTGAGCGCTTCGTAAAATATGGCTAATAGCGTTGCTGAAAGGGTGAAGGTGCCTACTAATAGTGCGTAGCTGTTAGCCAACGACAGATCGCTGTTACGCCGCATAATGCGATCGCTCTCGATAGAACGCACCCGCACTCGAATATCGCCCCGATCTAGCCGATCTAGCGTATCTTCAATTCGTCGGGGCAGGCTCAAGGCAGAAGAGCCAACCTGCGCCGCCTGCCGACTAATCTCACCTAATAAACCATTAGACTCACCAGGGCCACCGTTTGTCATAAGCTCGCTCGCGTAAGGTTTGGCTGCTTCCATAAAGTTAAACTCGGGATCGAGGCCTTTTCCAACCCCCTCCAGGGTAGAAAAAGCGCGCATTACAAAAGTAAACGTTGCCGGAAAACGAAAGGGCTGGTCGTAGGCAACCGCGTAGAGGTCATCGCTGATAGAGGCTACCGACTGCTCCTCAAACGGCTTGTCCATCAGATTATCTAAAATATACTGAATCGAGCGCCGCACCGGCCCCATATCGTCAATTTCCGCCAGCGCCCCCAGCGCGACCAGAGAGGTCATCACCTGCGTGGCATTCCGCTGGGCAATGCCGACAAACGTATCCATCAGCCGAGAGCGAGTCACCGCCGGAATCTGGCCCATCATGCCAAAATCATAGAAGATCAGCGCCCCATCGGCTGGATTTACCGCAATATTGCCAGGATGAGGATCCGCATGGAAAAAGCCATCTGTCAGTAGCTGGCGCAAATAGGCTTCTGCGCCCAATCTGGCTAGCCGCTTGCGATCCAATCCAGCCGATTCTAAGGCCTCATAGTGGCTAATTTTAATGCCAGGCATGTACTCCATCGTCAACACCCGAGGCGTGGTGTAGCGCCAGTAAATGCGCGGCACCATTACCCAGTCAACGCCTCGGAAATTGCGTCTGAACTTATCGCCGTTGCGACCTTCGTGCAGGAAATCAATTTCTAGCCACAAGAGACGGCAGCATTCGTCGTAAATGCCCATCCAGTCGCGACCCTTGCCCCAGTCGGGATGGTTTTGAAAGTACTGGGCAATGCCTTTGAGGATAGAAAGATCAATTGCAAAAAGCCTAGAGAGCCCAGGCCGCTGAATTTTGACAACGACTTCTTCTCCTGAGTACAGTCGGGCTAGGTGAACCTGGCCTAAGCTAGCGGCTGCTATGGGAACTGGATCAAAGCTGTTATAAAGCTCTGATAGCGGGCGACCAAAATCGCCTTCAATAATTTCTTTAGCTTTTTCGTAGCTAAAGGCGGGCACCCGATCTTGCAGCTTAGCCAGCTCGTTGACATATTCGATAGGAAACAGATCGGCACGGGTAGAAAAGAGCTGACCTATTTTGATAAAAGTTGGCCCCAGGCTCAAACAGGTTTCTCTGATCCAAACCGCAATTTCCTCACGGCGCTTTGTTTTCTTTTCAGGCGTGATCGTGCCGCCATAGCTCCAGGCTTTGTTGTAAAGCCATCGCTTGGCGAGTAGCTTGAGCACAAACGACCAAATGTCGATGAATCGCTGAGGTCGTGAATAGGTGCCTCGGTTCCATCGGTAGTCACCATCGCGATACGAATTGCCGCTGTATGAGGGCTGCGCTGAGATAGAAACGGCAGTGTCTGTAGCTCTATCCTTTTCGACTAAATCAGCACCTGAAACGCGTTTGTTTACTCGTTCCTCATTCAATGGCTCTTTGGTGCGGCCTTCGTGAGGAAATGGTTCAGCAGGAGGAACTGGCTCAACGCTTGCCCGATGGCCTGCCCCCTCTAGCGGCTGCTCGTCTAATATCCGCTCGTCTAATATCCGCTCGTGTAGATAATCCTGCGACGGATCGTAAGCTATCGGCATGTTGTGGCGAGGTATGTCGCTGTGACTGCCGTTACGACTGCGAGCATCATTAAGGCGATCACTACGGCTATGACCGTTACGACCGTGAGGCGCATCGTTATGGATGTTCTGCTGGCTGTCTAGATGCACGGAGATGTCAACAGAGGGCACGTCAGAGGGTAGCGCGCCCGCTGTCGAATCTACCGGTGAATCGGACAGGGGAGAGGATTCACTTTCTTTAGAGACGGCAGACACTCAGACTTCCTGTAAATAAAATGCTTAAAATGCCTTAAGGGGCTTGACGGTGTTGCTGAATGGCAGCTCTGACCTGAGCTATTTCAGCTCTTAGATTATCTATAGTGGCCTGTAGGTCTTCTGTATCAGAAGTACCCCCCGGCGATCGCGGTGAGGCTACGGAAGAGGCACCTGCATAACCACTGCCAGCGCCATTTTCTTCAGCTCTGGCCTTCTCTTGCTCAGCTCTGGCCATGACTTCTTCCGTGAACTGGCGCAAATTTTCTCGCTGTTCAGCGTCAAATTTGCCCAGCTGGCTGAGGCCATCACTGACCACATGTCCGGCTCTTTCGCTTACAGCCGCTGCCAACGCTCGTCCAACAAAAAAAGCTTGCAGCATTGGATTACTCATAAAATTTTACACGGCTCACATCTGTAATTATAAACACCCTTTAGTCAGTTCTGGCAGATTTACTGCTGACCTCCTCCGTAGGATGGCGTTTCTCCGTTGGCGGGCGCTTCTATCGTAGGGTAGTTCTGTGGGTATTCGTCCTCGGCGGATGGCGCGGCGGCGGAGCTGTCTTCAGGATGGGAGGCTTCAGGATAGACGCTGGCTTCTGCTGAAGAAGAAGGCTGTGTGGAAAGGTCATTATTTTGGTTTTGTTCTATGAAAGGATCCGGCGGAGTCGTCGGTAAGGATTCAGGTGCTGCATAACTGCGATCGCTCTGTGTTCCACTGCTTTGTGCCTCAGTGCCATTTGCCTCAGTGCCATTTGCCTCAGCACCATTATTTGCACGCTGCGCATCAGTGCCATCTGGCGAAGAAGGGGGCAAAGAGGGAGAGGCGGCAGTTCCTCTGTCAGGGAGATCGGGAGTCCAATTAGGCAGCTCAGGAAACGTTTGTAAGGGGCTCAAGAAGCGAGCGCTTGATGAAGATGAATGGGAGAGGGAGAATCGAATAATGATGCCGCTAAAGAGGCCTACTAAGCCAGCGAGCCCTGCTGTAATTAAAAGCGCTTGTGAAAGCCTCAAGGGGGCATTTTTGGGTCGGTTAGAAAGCTGGCTGGGGGACTTAAAGGGTGATAAAGACATGCGGTTTATAACGCTGGGCTACGTTGTGAAAGTAGACGTTTATTAGTATTTATAGAGGATAGTGGGATAGGACGTAAGACTCTGCCGCTTGAGCAGTAATCAGTTCGCCATTAAGCGTAAGGGCGTTGACGGTATTTAGGATGTCTCCAAACTGCGGGCCGGGCTTGTAACCGAGTCGCTTGAGCGCTGCCCCGTTGATCAGAGGTGACTGGTTGGAGAGCTGAATGATGTACTGCCAAATTTGGGGGCCAAGCGTATAGGGATAGCGATCGCCCATCAGCAGTAATTCTGAAGAGCCGTACGGGTGAAGCATTTCATAGATTTGGCTGGGCCGCTGAGCCCTGGGCAGTCGCTTGAGTAAATCTGCTTCCCAGAGGTGAAGATTTTTCAGTAGGTGCTGGCTCTCGGCACTTAAGCTGAGGTGGGTGGCGACGCGATCTCGCAAGGGCGGATCTAGCTGGGCAATGATTAGCTCTAGCAACATTAGCCAGCGAGGCTGGACGCTGCCCAGATACTTGTCATCAAACTTATTGAGCCAGCGATTCATTCGACCTAGCTGCCGCCACAGTGCTGGAGTCATTTCCAGCGTGCTGTGCAGACAGGCCAGTGCGCCCAGCCGAGAAATTTTGGTCAAAGAGGCCTGCCACTGATCGCTCGACAGCAGGTACTTTAGCTCTGCTTTGAGTCGGGTTTGTAGCGCAGGCGTTTTATCTCCACTGGCCTGCATTTGGGCATAGATGCCGCTGCTAATGGCATAGCGAATGAACTGCTCCGTCTGCGGCTCAATGGTGAAGCCTAGCCGCACCGCAAACCGCACTGCTCGAAAAATTCGGGTAGGATCTTCAATAAAGCTATTGGCGTGTAGCACGCGCACATGGCCCTGCTGTAAATCTATCCAGCCGCCAAAATAGTCCAGCAGCTGTCCTGGAATGGCATCGCCTGCGGTATTTATTTCCTTTTCACGGCTGCCGTTGAGTCGGATGGCCATCGCATTGATGGTGAAATCGCGGCGGTAAAGATCCTGGCGAATCGTGCTGGCTTCTACTTCAGGGTTAGCCGCAGGGTAAGGATAAAACTCCGTTCGCGCAGTGGCAATATCAATGAGCAGCGGATCTGAAGGCCGCTTTGAGAGCCGATCTGAAGACAGATCTGAAGAGTCTGCCGAATGCCATACCAGTGCAGCCGTTTGAAACTGACCGTGAACCTGCACAGACACCTGACCGTACTGGGACTTAATCGCCTCTGCGAGGGAAACGCCTGCACCTGCTTCGGCACCATCCACAACCAGGTCAATATCGGTGAGCAGATGGGACTGCTTATTGGGCTCTGGTAGCTGAGTGAGCAAAAGATCGCGTACCGCTCCGCCCACTAAATAAAGCGCCCAGCCTTTTTGGTCGGCTACCTCTGCTATCAGCATCAGCGCTGGCCAAATTTCTGAGATCCGAGTTTTGAGCTGCTGGTAAAGTGTCTCTGCCGTAGGCGGGTGAATCGTTAAAGATGGCGTCTGGGCTGGCTTGGTTTCTGGACTGGCTGGCTGCTGTTGGGCCTTCTGCGTTTGATGAAGCTGGCGCAGTAAGTCTGTACGGGTGACGATACCGACGAGCTTTCCAGCCTGCAATACGGGTAGCCTGCCAATGTCATAGGTCACCATCAATTCTTGGATTTGAGTGATGGGGGTTTCTGGCTCGATGCTTTTGATTTGTCTGCTCATGCAGCCTTTGACAGGTGCGTGACCGAGGCCGTGACGCAGGGTAATGTCAATATCGCGGCGGGAAATGATGCCGACGAGTTCAGCCTGGCCATTGACAACACACAGGCCCGTGTGACCATAGCGCAGCAGAATACGCTGGGCTTCATCGACAGAGGTCTTTGGCAAAATAGTGCGCACGGGCGAGGACATGAGCAATCTGGCGGTCAAAGGGGCGGGAATTTGCGATCGCACAGCCCCCAAAGCCCGATCAAAAACCACCGCCAAGCCCTCTGTCAGCGATTCTTCTTTGAGCGCAGCCGATGCCGCTTGAGCGTGCCCGCCGCCGCCCAAAGGCTCAAGCACGAGGCGAAGGTCTACCTGGCTGTTGGGCAGTAGGGAATTGGCGTGCGATCGCCCAATAATCACAGCCTTGGTCTGATGTTTGGGCGTCTGATACTGAGCGCCCAGCAGCAGCGTGTCCAGCCCCAGCACTGTGATGAGCTGACCTGCTAGCCCAGAAAGGCCTGGCACAAAGCCCTGCGTCTCTAAAATGACCCAGCCTAGCTGATGCCCTCTCACCGTTTCCGTTTGAATGGTTTCTAACGCTTGGCCTAACAAATCTTGAAGCTGGGGAGACAGCCCAGGTGCCTTGTTGTCAGCGATCGCCTGCTGATTGGCACCCTGAGCCATCAGCCAAGCAAGCGCCTGCGCGTCGCGAGGAGTAGCCTGCTCGAAAGTCAGCGAACCGGTATCACTGTGGATGCCCAAGGCCATCACGGTCGCTTCCCAGGGCGTTGGCACAATGGCCCTGTGCTGTAGCGCCTCGACGATCAGCGTAGTCGCCGCACCGACGGCTTCTATATGCACCTCAGCCGTTGGAAAATCGTGGATGGTGGGTTCTTCGCTCCTGTCGCCATCAGGCATATGGTGATCGTATATGACGATTGGGGTACCTGCTTGCTCGGCCTGATCGAACCAATCGCTCAGCGGTGAGAAGCGATCGCGACTGCTCGCATCTACTAGGGTGAGCGATCGCACCTGATCAAAATCAACCGCGCGCCGATCGATTAGCGGATACTCATCTCGCCAGATTGCCAAAAAGCTTTGGACACTCGGGTGGGCATTGCCCGCCAGGACAATCCGACTCCCCGGACGCAGCAACGCCGCTCCTGCCGCTGCCCCCAGCGTGTCAAAATCAGCCGTTGTATGACATATCACTAAATCCATAGAGCCAGAGTAAGGGGCGATCGGTAAGTCTAGGAAGCTATAGAGATCAAACTTGAATACCGAAATTGCCAGAAAATTAGTTGTGATCTTTGCTAAAGCTCTTTGGCAAGGGCACTGATTTTTGATAGCGTACTTATATTAGGATCATCATTCGTTGCTCACAGCTACTCACAGCTATTATCTGTCATTTCTGTCGGGCAATTTTTGATGGGCCACTTTAGATTAAATAGTGTTTTGAGAGTACGAAGATCATGTCTGTTATTTTTCAGCTACTTCTGTTTGTTCTAGTATTGTGGTCTTTTGTGATGATCATAGGCGTCCCTGTAGCCTACGCTTCGCCTGGCAACTCAGAGCAGACTAAAAAGCTCATCCTTTTGGGTTCGGCCATTTGGGGCGTATTAGTCGTCGTTGTCGGCGGCTTTAACTTCCTGGTTGTTTAACCATCTGCGCAGGGGCGCAAGGCCTTACGTCCCTGCGATACACTAGGATCTCACCGCCTGTTTCTCTCAGCAAACTATTGATTTTATATGACAGTTTTTGAAGGCAATTTTACGCAAACAGGCTCCATGAAGTTTGTCTTCGTGATTGGCAGGTTTAATGACCTAGTGACCAATAAGCTGCTGACGGGCGCGCAAGACTGCCTTAAGCGCCATGGCGTTGACGTTGACCCAACGGGCAATCAGGTAGATTATGCCTGGGTGCCGGGCAGCTTTGAGGTGCCGATGGTTGCCCGACAGCTGGCGCTCAGCGGTCGCTACAGCGCAATTATTTGCTTGGGAGCCGTGATTCGCGGGCAAACACCGCACTTTGACTATGTTGCTGGAGAAGTAGCTAAGGGCATTGCGGCTACTAGCTTTCAAACCGGGGTACCGGTTGTATTTGGCGTGCTCACAACCGATTCTATGCAGCAGGCGCTAGAACGCGCAGGCATTAAGAGCAACCTGGGCTGGAACTACGCGATGAGCGCTTTGGAAATGGCTAGCCTCATGCCACAGGTGCTTAGCGGTGAAGCAATGGCGGCCAATAACGGCATTGTCGGTAGCCACACAGCAGCTCTGCCTGTATCGGTCGAATAAGGGGGCAAATAAAAAGTATTGACAAAGAGCCATTAACTTGAGAAACTTACAAAAGTCGAAAAATTAAAAGTCGAAAAGTAATGCGGATGTAGCTCAGTGGTAGAGCGCGACCTTGCCAAGGTCGATGTCGAGAGTTCGAATCTCTTCATCCGCTTTTGAAAATTAGGTGCTAATAATTATTGGGGCCAGATAATTAAACGCTATTGCTTGGGCAGTGGCGTTTAATTCTTTTAAAGTAAAAATAGAGATAGCCGTCGGATAGGCGTCGCTTATTTCTACCCTGTTTTGTTTTTTAGCCAAACCCGTCATCTATCGGGTGGAACTACCTGTGTACCCTAAAGAAGATCCGCCGTTAGATTTCGACAAAACCTATCCTTGCCCTTCTTGCAGGCAGGGCACACTGGTGCCCATTACGCTAACAGAGGCTTGGGGGTGCGATCGCTGCAAGCAAATTTTTGAGCAGCGAGACGACCCACACACGGTAGGAAAACTAGCGACGCCCTACCACCGTCAGCGCACCTGGCGGTGGAATGGCAAGCAGTGGGTGGCTGGTAGCAAGCTCGCCAAGCCAGAGACCTTTAGCTCTGTGGTCATTGTGACGCTTTTGGTAGGCTTGCTATGGTTTGGGCTGAGCCGAATTGCCGTACCCGGATTCTTCTTCGTCGGAATCCTCGCATTGATCCTACTTTTGGTAGTAATGTTTTGGGTGTTACGACAGCGCTAAACCATGGCCTCATCTTCGTTTGATCTTACAGCAGCGCTTGTGTCGGTGCGGCAGGCTACTGAGCAGCTAAACGCCGCTGACCACTCAGCAGATCAACGCTCAAAGGCGCTCAAAGCGATGGGTTTAGCGATCGCTAAGCACCAGGATGACATTTTAGAAGCCAATACGCTGGACTTAGAAATTAGCCGTGACATGGCAATGCCCGATCTGGTCGTAGACTGGCTGAAGCTCACGCCAGAGCGGGTACAGACGGTCGCTACTATTTTTCAGCGGCTAGCGCTGGTAGGGGCTACGCTGCCCTCAACCGATACAGAAGGGAGCACCAGCTCACACCATGCTATGCCCGTTGGCATTGTGGGATTTATTTACGAAGCCTTTCCCGACTTGGGGGCGATCGCGGCGGCTTTATGCATTCGTACCGGCAATGCACTCGTCCTCAAAGGCGGCAGTGAAGCCAGCCGTACCAATCAAATTATTACGAGTCTTTTACAGCGCACCTTGGTAGACATCGGCCTACCGCCTGAGCTGATTTTTCCAATTGAATCGCCTGAAGTATCCCGGCTAGACATTGCGCAGTGCTCAAGCCTCGATCTGATTATTCCGCACGGACGGCCCAGCCTAGTAGACCAGATCGTCAAGCAGGCCAGTGTCCCCGTCATCCCGTCTAGGATGGGCAACTGCTACTTGTACTGGTCAGCGAGTGGAAGCTTAGAGCAGGTATATCAAATGATTGCCCAGAGCCATGCTGGCACCCCCGACGCGGTCAATCGAATTGAAAAGGTACTGGTTCACGAAGCCCACAGTGAGAACGTGGTGACGCGGCTCTGGAATCGGCTACAGGAAAACGGATTCAAAATTCGAGCGAACGAGGCCATGCGAGGCTGGAGAATTCCGGGCACGCTCCACAATGACAAGGATGACAAGCTAGAAGCCGCCGCAGACGAAGAATGGAGCACTGCCTACCTGAAGCGAACCGTTGCCTTTCGTCAGGTAAAAAACAGCGACGCTGCCATCCGCTGGATCAACGCGTACAGCAGCGGCCATGCCGATAGCCTAGCGACCGCTGACTACAGCGACAGCCGCAAATTTATTAGCAGCTGTCGCAGCGCTGCGATTTACATTAACGCCTCACCCCAATTCATCCGCAACGCCAGACAAACCAGCGAAATTTCCTTGGGTGCTTCAGATCATAAAGGCATCGGTAGCGGCCTGATCGGTATGGCAGTGATGCAGGCGCATCAGCGCGTTTTTCACGGCTACTAAGCCGAGATTAAAATACTAAAAAAAGCCTCACTGAATAAAAAGTGAGGCTTCAAGTCAATTTAACGAGCGTGCTTACGCCTGATTTGGCGCTGGAGCCTTGGCTAGCTTCACTTTGTCAGCTAAACCGACGGCCTGAAGTGAGCGGATAATCGCCCAGGTGACATCGAGTTCCCACCACTGCAAGCCATGGCGCGCCGAGTACTGATAGGCATGGTGGTTGTTATGCCAGCCTTCGCCAAAGGTACAAAGGGCGACCCACCAACAGTTTTTAGAACAGTCGTCTGAGTCGAAGGTGCGGTAGCCGAACTTATGCGTAGCGCTATTGACGAACCAGGTAAAGTGATAGACCACTACCAGGCGAACAAAGATGCCCCATATCACAAATGACCAGCCGCCCAGCGCATAGAGCAATGCGCCCAAGGCAATTTGAAAAATTAGGTAGTACTTATCTACAAAAACGTACACGGGGTCGTTGTTGATATCCTGCGTAAAGCGACGAATTTCAGCCTTGGCAGGGACTTCGTGCAGCAGCCAGCCCATGTGGCTCCACCAAAATCCACGGTGTGAGTTGTGGTGATCTTCGGCTTGGTCGGAAAAGGCGTGGTGGTGACGGTGCAGGCCAATCCATTCGATTGCGCCACTCTGGCAGGAGAGCGAGCCGCACAGTAAAAAGAAGTACTCTAGCCATTGAGGCACTTGGAAGCTGCGGTGAGAAATCAGCCGGTGCCAGCCTAGGGTAATGCCCAGGCAGCCAGTAACCCAGTAGAGTAGGAAAGCAATACCCACGGCTCCCCAGCTAAAGTTAGCGGGCATTAGCGCAAACAGTGCGCCAAAGTGAATGGCTACCATAAACGTAATAACGGGCCAGTTGAGCGAACGGTCGGTTGTTTGTGCAATAGTCATTTAATAATCTCAGCTAAATCTTGGCGCAAAATGTTAGGGCTTATCACGATAGCTAAAGCAGCGTTTGATAGGCCGTTGAAATAGAACAGATGGATCAATTGGACGCAATAGAGCAATCGTCACTCCAAATTTTTTATCAGATTGACACTCAAGTCAAAAAAAACTTGGCTAAGGTGCTAGAGGCGTTTAAAGCCCATCGGGTAGGAACGCATCACTTCGCTAGCGTGTCGGGCTACGGGCACGATGACCTGGGCAGAGAAACTTTGGATAGAGTGTTTGCACAGGTGATGGGAGCCGAAGCCGCTGCTGTAAGAGTGCAGTTAGTCTCAGGAACCCATGCGATCGCCTGTGCGCTGTTTGGGGTGCTAAGACCGGGGGATGAAATGCTGGCGATCACAGGCCCTCCCTACGACACTTTAGAGGAGGTCATTGGCACGCGAGGAAGCGGACAGGGCTCGCTCAAAGAATTTGGGATTCAATACAGAGAGCTGCCGCTCGCACAAGATGGCCAAGTTGATTATGACGCGATCGCCTCTTCGGTTACCGAAAAAACAAAGCTCGTTCTCCTTCAGCGCTCCTGCGGGTATAGCTGGCGTCCTAGCCTTAGCATTCATAATATTAACAAAATTATACAATTAGTTAAGCAACAAAACCCAAACACAATCTGTTTTGTTGATAACTGCTACGGAGAATTCACTGAGGAACTAGAGCCAACGGCGGTTGGCGCTGACCTAATGGCGGGCTCTTTGATTAAGAATCCGGGCGGAACAATTGCGACAACGGGAGGCTACGTTGCCGGACGCGCTGACCTAGTAGAAGCCGCCGCCTGTCGGCTCACAGCGCCGGGTATTGGCAGCAGCGGCGGTGCAACGCTAGACCAGAGCAGGCTGATGTTTCAGGGGCTTTTCCTAGCGCCGCAGATGGTGGGTGAAGCCATGAAAGGCAACTATTTGGCGGCGGTGACTTTTGAGCAGCTTGGCTATGAGGTAAATCCGCCTGCGATCGCCCAGCAGCGTGAAGTCATTCAAGCCATTAAGCTAGGCTCACCTGAAAAGCTAGTCGCATTTTGTCAGGCCGTGCAAAAGCATTCGCCGGTAGAGTCTTACGTGAGCCCAATTCCTGCGCCGATGCCGGGATATGACTCAGAGTTAGTCATGGCAGGCGGGTCTTTTATTGATGGCAGCACGTCGGAGCTGTCGGCGGATGGGCCTTTGCGAGATCCCTATGTGGTGTACTGCCAAGGGGGCACGCATTGGACGCATATGGCGATCGCCCTAGAAGCTGCCGCCGCCGCTGTGGGCTCAGCTGATAGGCCTCTAGCAGGCAAACATTAAAAAAGAGCCCTACTCAAAAAGTAGAACTCTTTCTTTTGAAATATAACGACATAAAATCAAAGACCTCCGTGACTATTGGTAATGACTAATCATGAACCGGCAGCCTAAACTGCCTCGGGCGTAGGCATAGAAAAATTGAGTTCGATGTACTCTGGCCGACAGGCAAATATGGTCTGACCATTTACCCGCATCAGCGAAACGCTAAACTGGTTAGACTCTAATACCCGGTAGTAGTGACCCTGGTGGGACTTCAATATTTCGCCTGCTCTAATATCCATAGCTGATACACAACGCCGTATAAGGTTGCAAGGGTAAAACCGCACGAACATTCAGGAACTCTACTAATAGATATTACGGAGATATAGGGGTATTAGATGTGATCGCGCTCACGGGCGTTGTCTCCGTGTAATGTTTAAAACTTTGCCTGGGTGGTGCTTTATCTGAGTAATACAATCAGTTCACAGCCGCTTTAAAGAAAACTAGAAAGCCTCGGCAGATGGGTTTCTCCGGCGCTTTCTCTAGCGCTTTCTCTGGCGCTTTTAAGTTGGTACTATAGTCAGCTAGCAATGCCTCTAATGAACGCTTCAGATCGCGATTTTGGCAGGTGCGTCTTACTAAAACTTAATGGTTTGTTTAGATATGATTACCGTTGCTTTGCCTAAAGG
>JBGTGK010000414.1:0-3039 GCA_041746795.1 Phormidesmis sp. | reverse complement strand
GCGACTACCGAGAATCCTTTTTTTGAAGTGAACAAGGCGCTGGTGAGCCGGTCTCGAATCTTTCAGCTAAAGTCGCTGGAGGCTAAAGACCTTAAAGGTATTCTTCAGCAGGTGTTGAGTGATCGGGAGCGAGGCTATGGTAACCAGAGCATTCAGCTAGATCCTGAGGCCAGCGAGCATTTGATTAAGGTGGCCAATGGAGATGCGCGATCGCTGCTAAATGCGTTGGAGCTGGCGGTAGAAACAACGCCACCTGATAGTAAAGGGGATATTCATATCACACTGCTCATAGCTGAAGACTCTATTCAGCAGCGAGCGGTGCTATATGACAAGGAAGGTGATGCTCACTTTGACATCATCAGCGCCTTTATTAAAAGCGTGCGAGGCTCAGATCCGGATGCGGCACTCTATTGGCTGGCGCGGATGGTATATGCCGGTGAAGATCCTCGTTATATTTTTCGGCGGCTGGTGATTTTAGCGGGGGAGGATGTGGGCATGGCCGACCCGAATGCGGTGGTCGTGGTAACAGGCTGTGCGGCGGCGTTCGACCGGGTGGGAATGCCGGAAGGGCGCTATCCACTGGCCCAGGCGACGCTGTATTTGGCGACAGCGCCGAAGAGCAATAGCGTGATGGCGTTTTTTGATGCGCTGGCGACAGTGAAGGATGATCAGGAGGGCGAAGTGCCGAATGCGATGCGCGATGCGTCCCGAGATAAAAAAGGCTTTGGGCACGGCGCGGGGTATTTGTACCCCCACGCCTACCGCGATCACTGGGTGGCGCAGCAGTATTTGCCCGGAAGCTTGCAGGGCCAAGTATTTTATCAGCCTTCGAGCCAGGGATATGAGGGGGGCATTCAAAAGCAGGTGGCGCGGCGGCGGGAGGCTCAGCTGGCGGCGCTGGTGGAAAGTAATTCGGAGCGATCGCTGCCAGAAGCATTAACGTATGGGCCAGCGGATGCGCAGCAAGATAAGTGGTTGCAGCGAGCGACGGGGGTGTTAGGAGAGCAGCTGGGGGCTGTGCGCGATCGCATCTTCAGCACCCTAAACCCCCAGCGCCACCACACCTTGCTAGACTTGAACGCCAGCACAGGCTTGCTCACTTGGGAGGCCGTCCGCCGCGTTCCTGAAGGTGGCGTCACTGCTCTCACCTACAGCAAAAAAGATCTCAGCGCCTTAGTCGAACAATCTGAAATGCTTGACGAGCTAATTAGACCTGTTGTGGTGAATGAACCTGATTGGCCAGTGAAGGAACCAGTGAAGTGGCCAGTGGCGCTAAAACGCTACACGAATAATAAAAGCCATACAAAAGCTGTCCTTCCTGCTGCTGTTTTCGATGGCATCATCGGGCGCAATGCTCTGATGGCACTTCCCGATAAGCAAATAGCTGTTGAGCGTATGCACAAGCTGCTAGCGCCTCTCGGTAAGATTGTCCTAGCAGAATCTGTGCCTGCTAGAGGACAGCGACTATCGCATCTGCTAGATTCCGCGCAGATTGACCCGTGCCTCTATCAGCGGCTCAGCGAAGCCGAAGAGACTTTATATAGCAATCCAAAAGATCCTATGGTGAATTGGGATGTCTTTGATTTGCAGCAGTATTTCAATTTAGCAAAGTTGAACTGCGAGATTGAAACAGTGATTTTTCAAACGCAGGTAGCGATCGCACCCACTTTGCTAGAGCGATGGCTGGGAAGCACTGGAAAATACCATCAGCTGATGATGGCACAGGGTTTGAACTTGCAAGAAATCAAGCACATTCGTCAGCACTTTACTCATCAGCTAGTCAATCAAACCGTGACGTGGCATCGCAGCGTTGCTTTCGTTCATGCCACCCTTCGGTAGATGCCCCAGAACGTACGACGACAACTTGCCCTCCTGAGACTTGCCCTCCTGAGAACATTTCAGTAGATGCACTGAGAGTATAACGACTGCAATGTCTTGAAATGGACGGACGAGAGAGCGATCACTCAGTAAGACTACTTAGTTTTGGGAGCCTAGATAGTTAAGAAACAGCTAAATATACCGAAAAACACTGAGACGACAGAGCAATTAAAAAGAACAACAAAGACAACTCTCAGTAATTCTTCTGATTGCTTAGGAGCTAATCGAAGCCCCCGTAAAGATAGCGCTGTCCCATTGCCTGGCCGAGCGAGTCTCGATTAGCCTGTTGGAGTCGGTCGACGGGACGGACGACTGTTCTTGGTCTTTTCCTGATAAGCAAAGTGTTGTTGGTTGAGCGATCAATTTTTTTATTGTATTTTATTAGGACAGAAATTCATGGTGAAGCTACCAGCTAAGTTGGGTGTAGCAGCAATCGGTGTAGGCCTTGCTGCGTTGTCTGCTAGTCCGGCTATGGCAGCAATTACCTTTACCCTAGAGGGTGCTGGTGTTCAACAGACGACCTTAACAGGAAATATGGTCTACGAAAACTTTGAGTCCAGCAATTCCAAATTCCAGACTACGGACACTTAAAACCCTTGATCTACCGTTCGCTTCTGATCATGGTCAAACTCGACTAGCAGGTCTGAACGGCTGCAACCCAGTAACTTCGTTCCTCGTTGAGGCAAAATGGACGTCTGTAAGTTGGAATTTGGAAT
This sequence comes from Phormidesmis sp., assembly GCA_041746795.1. Classification (GTDB taxonomy): domain Bacteria; phylum Cyanobacteriota; class Cyanobacteriia; order Phormidesmidales; family Phormidesmidaceae; genus Phormidesmis. The sequence continues at coordinate 445 of JBGTGK010000414.1, read as the reverse complement.
TGCTGCGGTAGTAGTGACCCTGATGGGACTTCAATATTTCGCCTGCTCTAATATCCATAGCTGATGCACAACGCCGTATAAGGTTGCAAGGGTAAAACCGCCCGAACATTCAGGAACTCTACTAATAGATATTACGGAGGTATAGGGGTATTAGATGTGATCGCGCTCACGGGCGTTGTCTCCGTGTAATGCTTAAAACTTTGCCTGGGTGGCGCTTTATCTAAGCAATACAATCAGTTCACAGCCGCTTTAAAGAAAACTAGAAAGCCTCGGCAGATGGGTTTCTCCGGCGCTTTCTCCGGCACTTTCTCTGGCGCTTTTAAGTTGGTACTATAGTCAGCTAGCAATGCCTCTAATGAACGCTTCAGATCGCGATTTTGGCAGGTGCGTCTTACTAAAACTTAATGGTTTGTTTAGATATGATTACCGTTGCTTTGCCTAAAGG
>JBGTGK010000413.1:0-9549 GCA_041746795.1 Phormidesmis sp. | reverse complement strand
CTGAAGCTGCGAGAGGGCGCTCAACGGCGAGACATCACTCACCTGCGTTTGGCCTAAAAACAAGTCCTGAAGCTGCGAGAGGACGCTCAACGGCGAGACATCACTCACCTGTGTTTGGGATAAAGACAAGGACTTGAGCTGCGAGAGGAGGCTCAATGGCGAGACATCACTCACCTGCGTTTGGTCTAAAGACAAGGACTTGAGCTGCGAGAGGACGCTCAACGGCGAGACATCACTCACCTGCGTTTGGTCTAAAGACAAGGACTTAAGCTGCGAGAATACTTTATCTAAATAAATAGCTCGATCAAAGACATCCCAACCCTTTCCTATCGCCCGACTTACCTCATTCTCTAGGTCTGATTCAAAGGCTGCTTTTGCATAATCTACAATGACTTCCATCGCAGCACTCGTGCCCACGCCTACCAGCGCGTCAATACATTTGCTAGCTTCCTCAGCAGAATAGCTCGCTTCACGTACCAGGAGAGGAACAACTGCATTTCCTGCTCTTACCACCATAGCCACATCGTCTTCATCTTTCGGCGGCATCAACGCTTTCGCACAAGCCAATACATACTCGCGAATCTCTGGCCTAACCTTCGTCGCCGTCTCCAAACAGGCTACTGCCAACAGATGCAGGTACTTTTGATTTTCTGTCTCACAGTTGCCCCGCTCAACCAACGAATTCAACAATCTCTCCCGTTCTTTCGGACGCGCTAATCCCACAGCCGCAATAATCACCTCTCGCCACTGATCGTCTGCGGCCTTATCTATTAGCACTTCAAGGCTGTCGCCATCCAGTATCGCTTGCGCCGCCAAATACTCCTGAAACGTCCGATGAGCAAAATCAACCTGTCCAACAATGGGCTCACGTAGTAGCGCTGCCCTATCGACAAAGAGTTCTCGAATTTGTTTTCCGGTGATTGCTGTGGGCAGGCTTGTTTGCTTTAGCTCCCGATCAAAATGACTATTCACCCGGTTAGTTTTCAGGCTAGAAAGATTCAATTGCATTAGCTTCCAGGCCAAACTCTGAAGAAGCTCAATCTTTTGGTCTTCATTTAGGCCAATCGGATAAGTTTCATCCAAAGGAATCGCTCGCCCCTCATTGCCATCTCGTCTATTTAGCAGCACATCAATACATTCGCTGTACAGCGTTAATCGGGAGCTAGGCAGTGTTTCCAATCGCTCTCTATGCAACGCGCAAATCATCGAACACAGCAGCGGCGTAGCAGCCAGCCGCTGCAATTCGGGCCGCTGCCGAAGCTGACGATTTAGATTCTGTGCAGACTGCGCTGGGTTTTTATCCAGCCTGCTAGCTGGATCGCCTGGGGGCAACGCGCTATGCCATCTGGTCACAAATTCTTCTACATTCGCGGCGTTCATCGGCTCCAACGTCAGCGTCACAAAATCCTGTGTCGAAACCCAATCTTCCCAGGCATTCCATACCGCGTTCTGCATACTCTTTAGCCCAGATGGCCTTGAAGTCACCACATATGTCGCATTTGGAAAATCGCGCACTAGCGCCTTCAGCGCTTTCAAAAAGTCTCCCCGCTCCTGTCTGGGCAGCTCATCGACCCCATCGATCAAAACCAACGCCTGCCCGCGATTTAAATACTTATGTACCCATCCTTCCGGCATCACCGCCGCAAAATTAGGCGCAACCATGACCGGAAACTTCTCCGGCGTTGGAAACCGCCCCCCGACCAAGTTCCTCAACCAAATAAAAAAGGGAATCTTGCTATTCCAATCCGCTAGCTTTCCTTCAAAGCTTTGCTTCGCCGCCTTCACCGCTAGCCACTGCATCAGCGTACTCTTTCCCGCCCCGGCACCGCCGCGAATCACCACTCGCCGACAGTCGCACAGTGCACCATCCACCCGGCTCAATAGTTGCTTTGGCTCAGCAGTCGGTCGGCCAAACTTACCTCGTCCAAACCTAGCTGATTCTTCTTCTTCCTCTTCCTCTTCTTCCGCCTCTCTCATCACCGACAGCGTAATATAGGCCATGCTCAGGCTTTGCTGGCTGGTCAGGTCATCCGTCCGGGCATGTCCAAATATCTCCAGCGCATTCAGCTCATCCTGCACTACCCGGCGATAGCGCCCTACAAACTCATCCGCCGCCTGAATCTCGCGATCGCGCTCCAACCCTAGCTGTTTCGCAATATCCTCCAGCCGTCGCAGTGTCTCAAACGCCGTACTCAGCGCAAACCCTTCCACATTAGGGGCAGCCTCAATCAGGCGATCGCTCACAATCCCTACCGCCTGCCGGTACAGCGCCTTCTCGCCGTCAGAAAAGTCCCGAGCCACCTTCGGATTCGCCTTCAGCAAATGCTGCGTCAGCGCCTCACGGTCAAAGTTCATCTCCGCTAGCCCTGCCTGCGTCAGCCTCACCTTCAGCAGCGTCTCCGAAAGCCCCAGCACAATCGCATTCTGGCTTCCTGTATCGACACTTCGCCCCTCTCCTACAAACAGCGGACGAATATCCTCCACCATTCGCCCGGCCATCTCATCCACCTTTTTAGTCAGCGTGGCACTACTCACCGCAGGCTTCAATAGCTCGCCAGCGGTCGTATCTATCGCCGCTGCCGCAATCTCATTCGTCAGCTTCGACGGAATATTAAAAGACGCCAGCAACGCCTTTGCCAGCGTTGGCCCTAAAATCTTCAGCGTAAGTAGAGAAATGGGTGACATCGACAGTTTCCAGACGGTTGAGGGTAGCTTATCGCAATTTCTCTAATAGCTTAAACGACTGCGATCAGCGCTAATAAGGCGTAGACTTTACCTAACATCATTTAGGTTTTGCACGACAATGTGATTATGAAAAAGACGGAAGTTTACAGATGGACAGTAGCGTTCGATTTGAAGCGATCGCTCGAAGAAGCGGCCAAGGCTGAAAAGATCAGCTTGGCTCAGCTTCTAGAGCGCATTGTTTTGGACTGGCTTGCCCAAAGATCCAAGCCTGATGACAGGGAAAAAGAAATTCAGCGAGCACTCCATCAATCAGCCTCGCAAGCTTTTGGCACAGTTCACGGCGGCGATCCGACTCGTGCTCAAGAAGTCAGACAGCGAATGAAATCAAAGTTGAGGGATCGCCTTGCAAGTCAGAGGACTCATTGACACTGGCGCTATTTTGGCGCTGTTGGATGCTGACGATAGCTGGCATGAGCGCTGCGTAGACGCTTTCTCATCTCTCAGGCTCCCACTGGCCACGACCGCCGCAGTGCTTGCAGAGCTGTTTCACCTGCTGGGAGAGCATCCTAATAATTTGAATGCTGCATGGAAGCTGCTACGTTCAGGCGCTATTCACGTTCTACCTATTACAGACTCCAACTCAGCGGACTTGGAGCGATTGATGAAGCAGTACGCTGATAGGCCAATGGATTTCGCAGATGCTACGCTGGCTCATCTTGCAGAGCGGGAGTCATTGTCTGTAATTTTCACCATCGACCATAACGATTTTGAAACATACCGTATCAAAGGTAAGCGTAAGTTCAGCATTGTTCCTTCAAGGTCGTGAGTTGCCCAGCTAGGTACTAGCAGTAGTAATGAGTTGTAATTTTGACGTAAATTGGTGCAGAATTGGTGCAAGAAAAATACTCATCTCTAATGTCCTTTTGTATTGCGAAGTTTCAGAGCCTAGAAAACACCGTTAACATCAATGAGCCAGCGCCGCCCGCAAATTTCCACCTTGTTCATTTAATGCGGCCATAGCCTCAGACTTCTCTAATCCCACCAGATGCATTACTAAAGCCACCTTTACTTGAAGATCGCTTTTATCTAGTAGCTCGCCTGCTGCCGAACGATCTAGCTCAGTGAGGTCGCAGAGGATGCGGATGGCGCGATCGCGCAACTTGCTATTAGTCACCGCCACATCCACCATCCGATTGCCATACACCTTTCCTAGCTTCACCATCACCCCCGTAGAAAGGATATTCAGAGCCAGCTTCGTCACCGTTCCCGCCTTTAACCGAGTAGAACCGGCTAGCACTTCTGACCCCACAATCAGCCGAATATCCACATCCACATTCACCGGCACCTGTTCGGCAGGGACACAGGCGATAAAAATGGTCGCCGCGCCGCACTGCTTCGCCGCCTTTAAGGCTCCATGCACAAACGGCGTCGTTCCCCCCGCTGTAATCCCCACAACAACGTCTCGCTTTGTCACCCGATGGTCAATAATCGTTTCGCCGCCAGTCTCTGCGTCATCTTCTAGCGCTTCCGAGCTACGCAGTAAGGCCGCCGCCCCCCCTGCCAAAATGCCTTGCACTAGCTCAGGCGGCGTGCAGAAAGTGGGCGGACATTCGGCTGCGTCTAACACACCTAACCGACCGCTGGTACCCGCCCCCACATAAAAGAGCCGTCCGCCCTCGCGCATAGAAGCGGCTGCGAGGTTGATAGCCTGGGCTAGGTGGGTTCTCGCATGGGCGATCGCATCCACCGTCCGCTGATCTTCTCGGTTAAAAACATCCACCATCTCCAGCGTAGACAGCTCATCCAAATTCTGACTATTTGAATTATTCTGCTCGGTGAGCAAATGGCCTCGGTCTTTCATGTCAGTCATCGTAATCTTTATAGTAATTTTTCCAACTGCGCCCGAATTCGATCCATTTCAGCCGAAGACGCATCCTGCACGCTGCCTCCCCCTGCCTCTCTAGAGGCCTTTCTAGAAGCCCCTCTAGAAGACGGATCGGGCAGATCTCCCGGCGCTGCATCAGGATCCCAGGTCGTTTCCTCTACCATCGTTTCTGGCGGCATCAGCAGCGTCCCATCGGGCACCTTGAGCGCCTCATACCCTGCCGATTCACAAAACTCCTCAATCTCCTCTGGGTCAAACGCCTCTACCGTCGCAGGCGGAAAATCCTGCGCCTCTAAAAAATTGCTAAAGCGAATCGCATCGTCCTCCACCTCAAACATGAGTACCTGATGGCGATCGCCCACCCGCAAAGAGTGCATTCCCTCGTTGTCGGTACGGGCATTAAACAAAATCACAAAGACAGACATCGGTAAATTGTAGATAGCGATAAGTTAATAATGATTTTAGAGGATAGACGTGTCCGTCAGCGTGCCGCCATCGAACGAGTATCCCGTCTGAGCGACCTTCTGCGATAATAAAGAGGTTTTTCTCAGCTCACGCGCAGCAAACCTATGGCAACGTTTTTACTAGAAGTCGGTACTGAAGAACTACCGGCAAGCTTTGTTAGCGAAGCCCTGGCCCAGTGGCAAGCCAAGCTGCCCGCCGAGCTAATGGAAAACTTTCTAACAAACGACGGCCTCAAGTTCTACGGCACCCCGCGCCGCTTGGCCGTGGTCGTTAGCGGCCTCCCTGACCGTCAGCCCGACCGCGAAGAAGAAGCAAAAGGCCCACCCGCTAAAGCTGCCTTTAAAGCGGGTAAACCGACCAAGGCTGCTGAGGGCTTTGCGGCCTCTAAGGGCGTCAGCGTAGAAGATCTTGAAATTCGCGATACGGGCAAAGGCGAGTTTGTGTTCGTTCAGCAAAAAATTCCGGGTCGTCCTACCGCTGAGCTGCTGCAAGAAATGGTGCCCGGCTGGATTTTGAACCTTGAAGGCAATCGCTTTATGCGCTGGGGAGACGGCGATCTTAAGTTTCCTCGCCCGATTCGCTGGCTGGTGACGCTGCTCGGTGATGAGCTGCTGCCTGTGACGATTGAGAATGGATCTGAAGTGTGTGTGAGCGATCGCACCTCCCACGGCCACCGCGTCCTTCATCCCGCTCCCATCAGCTTCAGCCGCGCCGAAGACTATGTATCAACCCTAGAAAAAGCCTACGTCTTAGTCGATCCTGCCGTCCGCCGCGAAACCATTTTGCAGCAGGTCGCTAAAGTCGCCGAGTCCGTCAAAGGCCATGCCGTTGTCAATCCAAACCTGCTCTCGGAAGTCGTTGACCTGGTTGAGTGGCCCACCGCTATCATCGGCAAATTCGACGAAGAATTTTTAGAGCTGCCCGCGCAAGTCACTATCACTGAAATGGAAAGCCACCAGCGCTATTTTCCCGTGCGTCCTGCCGCTGATTCTGACGAACTCTTGCCCTACTTCATTACCGTTTCCAATGGCGACCCGGCTAAGTCAGCCCTGATCACTCAGGGCAACGAGCGCGTTATCCGCGCCCGACTAGCCGACGGTAAGTTCTTTTTTGAAGCCGATCGCAAAAAGCCCTTAGAAGACTACGTACCTAAATTAGAAACCGTTACCTTCGAAGCTCAATTAGGATCGGTGCTCGACAAAGTTAACCGCGTTGTGAAAGTTGCAGAGCTACTGAGCGATCGCCTAAACCTCAGCGCCCAGCAAAAGCAGCAGGCCGCTCGTGCCGCCAAACTCTGTAAGGCTGATTTGGTTACTCAGATGGTGGGAGAGTTCCCAGAGCTACAGGGCTACATCGGTCAGCAATACGCCCGGCTTAGCGGCGAAGACGACGCTGTAGCAGACGCCATCTACGAGCACTATCTTCCTAAAGGGGCGGGTGATCGCTTACCCCAATTGATCGCGGGTCAAGTCGTTGGCATTGCCGATAGGCTCGACACCTTAGTGAGCATTTTCAGCATCGGCAAGCTGCCCAAAGGCTCCTCCGATCCCTTTGCCCTGCGCCGCGCCGCCAACGCCATCGTCAGCATTATTTGGGACGCCGAACTCGCCCTAAACTTGCAGCAGATCGTCACCCAAGTCGTGCAAACCTTCGCCGCAGACCAGCGGCGAGTGAGCGCAGCCGAACTCACCGCTCAGCTCACAGACTTTTTCTCTCAAAGAGTTCGCACGCTCTTGCAAGACGGCCAGGGTATAGATTACGACCTGATTAATGCGGTCTTTGGTGAAGATGCAGACTATCAGGCTCGGGCGCTGGCTGATTTGTTGGATGTGCGCGATCGCGCCACCTTCCTTCAAACCATCCGCAACGACGGACGCCTCGCCAAAGTGTACGAAACCGTCAACCGCGCCTCCAAACTCGCCGCTCAAGGTGATCTTCCAACCAAACCGCTCAACCCTACAGATATTGTCAACCCCGACCTATTTGAGCAGCCCACCGAACAAGCCTTTTACGACAGCTTAGCCAGGCTCGTTCCCCAGACCCAATCGGCTCAAGCCGAACGCGACTACAGCAAGCTGATCGCCGGACTAGAGCAAATCGCGCCCACCGTCGCCAGCTTCTTCGACGGTGAAACCAGCGTCATGGTCATGGCCGAAGATCCGGCTGTTCGCAAGAATCGTTTGAACCTGTTAGGGCTATTGCGTAACCATGCCCGCGTGCTAGCCGACTTTAGCGAAATTGTAAAAAGCTAGCGGCTTTAAATCTTGCGCTTATCGGTCAAATCGAGTGACCAAAATCGACCACAGTTAGATACAATCGCGGCTTAGTATCTCTTTTAAAACGCTGAGCTTATGAAAACAGCCCATGTGATTGGTCTAGGTCGATCTGGAATTGCTGCTGCCAGGGTGCTCGCCCGACAGGGATGGCAGGTCACCTTAAGCGATCTTGGCCCGGCTCAACGCCACCAGTCCGACGCCAAAAGGCTCAGCGACGAAGGGATTACGGTCAAGCTCAACCACGCTTTTTCGCCAGAACCCGACCTTGACCTGCTAGTCGTCAGCCCTGGTGTTCCGTGGGATGCGCCTGCTTTAATCAAAGCGCGTGCCCAAGGCATTGAAACCATCGGCGAAATGGAGCTGGCTTGGCGCAGCTTGCGCGATCGCCCCTGGCTCGGCATCACCGGCACCAACGGTAAAACCACCACGACTGCCCTAGTTGCCGCCATCTTCAAAGCCGCCGGACTCAACGCCCCCGCCTGTGGCAACATCGGCTATGCCGCCTGCGAACTCGCCCTCACCGAGCCGCCCGACTGGATCATCGCCGAACTCAGTAGCTACCAAATCGAAGCCGCAGCTTCCCTGGCCCCGACGATTGGGCTGTGGACTACCTTCACCCCTGACCACCTCAACCGCCACCAAACTGTTGAAAACTACTACCGCATCAAGGCCTCGCTGCTGGCCAGGTCACAGTCTGCCATCATCAACGGCGACGACCCCTGCTTGCGCCGTAAGTCTGTTGAACAGGCCAGCGATGCGCACTGGACTAGCCTGAAAGGAAAAGACGCAATTCTACCCCTTGCTCCAGATACCTACATCGAAGACGGCTGGGTGATTCACAAAGGCGAAAAGATTGTTGAAACTAAAGCCTTGAATATGGTGGGCGATCACAATCTACAAAATCTGTTGATGGCGGTGGCGGCAGCTAAGCTGGCAGGGATTGAGACGGGGGCGATCGCGCGAGGCGTCTCCACCTTCCCTGGCGTCTCCCACCGCTTAGAACATGTCTGCACCTGGCGCGGCGTAGACTTCATTAACGACAGCAAAGCCACCAACTACGACGCCGCCGAAGTCGGCCTTCGTTCAGTCGCTAGCCCCACCATCCTAATCGCAGGCGGAGCCCCCAAAGACGGCGACGACACCGCCTGGATCAAGCAAATCAAAGAAAAAGCCGCCTTCGTTTTACTCTTTGGCGACGCGGCGGGCCTCTTCGCCCAGCGCCTAAAAGAGTCTGACTACCACAGCTACGAAGACGCCCAAACCATCGACCGCGCCGTCTCCCGTAGCGCCGACATTAGCAAAGAGCAACCGATCAAAACCGTCTTGCTCTCCCCCGCCTGCGCCAGCTTTGATCAATATGCCAATTTTGAAGTGCGCGGCGACGATTTTCGACAGGTTTGTACAAAGTATTTGGGTGAACTTTAGGAGAGACTTGAGGCGTATCCTGAAAGTCTATAGTGTAGGGTGGGCGCAATGATTTAAAGTGACGGAGGATGTTCACCTGAGCTATACAGAATTCTTCGGAAGTTCAAAAGCCCGGATCGATTGAGCCGAAGCTTTTTGACGGTAGCCCGTCCAGTAGCGGTTAAACCTACTATCTCGCTACAGTCATCGCTACATGCAAATTGCTCGCCCCAAATATGATAGCGAGGATTATAAAGCAAAACTACGGCTTGAGTAACCGGATCGGGGGCATGAGTGCTGTCATATTTGCAGTTGTTGCAGCCCTGACAAGAAAAGGCTAGGTTGGAAGACTCATGCTTGCCTGCTTTTGCAATAGGAACAATGTGATCGACAAAGAACGGATCTGGAGAAAACGCTTCTTGGGAACGGCAATATTCGCAGCAAGATTTTGCTCTTTCCGCGACTTCTGTTTTCAGCTTCAAAGAAACCCTCTTGCTAGGCATGAGACTGCTAGGTATGAGACTGTGGTTTCAATTCCAGCTCATCCATCATCGTTCTGATAGATGTATTGCGTAGTTTAACGTCAGTTCGGGATAAGGATAGCGATAAAAAAGAAGGACAGGTACGCTGAGATTACCAAAATCAACCAGCCCTGTCCTTCATTATGTCTAGCTTAGAAGAACTCTTTTGCCATAGCAGTTCCAAATTCCAACTTAAGAACATACCTGTTTAGCGAAAAGAAATGACGCCTGTTGCTTCTGCTGAGATGGCGTAAGGTGTATACAAGTGTTTCCCTAACAGTCCAGTCACTCCTTCAGCCAATGGCCCCTGCTA
>JBGTGK010000412.1:0-2838 GCA_041746795.1 Phormidesmis sp. | reverse complement strand
TGAGATTGTCTGGCGGTTCATGAAATACGAGTGGATTGATATCGAGGCTTATGAGAATTGGTCAGCACTCAGAAATCACGTCGAAGAAATGCTGGTAGGTTTCGGTGATAAGTTTGTAATTAATTTTGCATGACTACTTATTATCCAGGCAAAATGAAAGGCGTTGCTAGTGGGCATATGAGCTTCCATAAGTATGCCTAATTTCTCATGAAAACTCAGCCATTCATCGGTTCCTAGCAGGACAAATATGCAGCCTAGTCCGGCCCAGTGGCGGGTAAAGGGGTCATTGTTTGCCCGCTTTGCCACCGCAATAGTTAATAAAAGCGCGGCGCACAGCAACAGCAGTGCAGATGAAAACGCAGCTGGGAAATTCTTCTCGCCATCGACATCAAACCAGCGAAATAAGGCTGGCATTAGCCCAAAGTTATACTTCAAAATATAGCTGAAGATGCCTGCTAGCAAAAAGCCCACTGTGAAATAGCTAAAGCCCCGAACCAGCTTACGGGACTTGACGTTGATGGTGACACTCATTGTTTATAAACTATGGCTAATGCAACGTGCAGAAAGCTAAGACGAAGAAGCATCCGCTTAGTCGTTAGGGAAACTACTTAACCAATGCTTAGTTACTTGTTAATCTTTAGTTAACCTTAGCTGACAATGCGGGCTGCGTCAGGTGAAGCCCTTGAATTTACTGTGACCTAGTTTGAAGTAACGGTGAACTTTAGCCCCGCTGGAAACCTAAAAGTCAACGCCGCGCTTTAGCTCTACCCCGCGCTCGGCATAGTGCTTATGGCAAAACACTTCTGAGTGAGTGCTGGCAAGCTGGAAGTAGGCGGGCTGATTTTTACAGCGACCCGTGATGATCACTTCGGTATCTTTGGGCTTACGCAGCAGGGTTTGGATGATCGGTTCTTCGGGGATGAGTTCTAGATCCACCGTCGGATTTAGCTCGTCGAGAATGATAGTTTTGTAGAGGCCTGAGGCGATCGCCGTACTCGCAATTTCCCAGCCCCGTTCGGCTTCTATATAGTCAATCGGCTGCTGCTGGCCGCGCCATACAATCGCATCACGACCACAGCGCTGATGGTCTACCAGGTGTGGATAGCTTTTGCGCAGGGCCGCGATCGCTGCATCTTCGGTATAGCCCTGGCCGCCCTTAAGCCACTGCATCACCATCACCCGATGAGACTTATCCTGGCTAATGCCCTTACCGATCGCCTGTAACGCCTTACCCAAAGCACTGGTAGACTTACCTTTGCCATCGCCGGTATAGATTTCAATGCCTTCGATGCCCATTTCAATGGCAGTCGGGTGAATCTGCGGCTTCATCTCCGAGTGCAGGTCTGCAATTTCAATCAGCTCAAGGGGTGCCCCCCGGCCTGTGGCAATTACTTCTAAGTGGTCAGGCTTGTTTTTTAGCGATCTGATCACATCTTCTATAGAAAGCAGGTCAAGATCTAGCACCGGGTTGATTTCGTCAAGGACGATAACTGAGTAAAGGCCAGATGCGATCGCCCCCTTTGCCACATCCCAGCCGCGCTGAGCTTCCTGCCTGTCAAACTTAGTAATTTCCTGAGGGCCAAAAAACTCCGCCCGCCCGGTGCGTACCTGATCAATTAGGTGTGGAAAGCCGCGCTGCAAAGCTTCAATCGCCGCGTCTTCATCATAGGTACGCCCCGGCCCCTTTAAGAAGCGCAGCAGCAGCACCCGGCTCTCCACCACCTGATGAATGCCCAGGCCAATAGAGCGTAGCACCACACCCAAAGCCACCTGCGACTTTCCCTTCCCTTCCCCGTCATACAGGTGAATTTGGCCCGTCAGGCGCTCAGAATTATTTTGGGCAGTGCGAATGCCAATAGCTTTGGCCATAAAAGGTTTGGTGAGGAGAATATAGCTTTTTAAAGCGTAACTTTTTTAACACAGCACTCCAGAAAGGCTCCTGATTCATGGGTTGCTAACGGGAATTATAGAGTACAAAAGCGTGCGCTCATTTCTAAGACCGTTTATCTTTGAAGGAAAAGTGAGCGCACGTCAAAGAGTTTGTAGGCGAAAGAATGGGGGGCAGTAGTCAGTCAGTGGAGGAAGACAAGCCCGATAAAGCGCTTCATGGAGCGCCGGATGAAACATCTGAACGAGACGACAGCGAAACCGGCTATGCGCAGCAAAGCCTACAGCCTACGTCTCGCGCTGAGCCGATTTTTTCCAGTCCTGTCTCTAGACCTGCTTCTGAGCGTACTTCTGAGCGGTTTGAGCCCATAGCACCCACAAATACCCTGACTGAAGACCCAAAAAATCGGGCGACTTGGGCGTGGCTAAGGGGCCTTCCGCCAGAGCTAAGATACATTTTGAGTCTATTCCTTTCGACGCGAATCGTGCTGACCTTAATTGGCCTAGCCGCTTACGCACTATTGCCCACTGGATACGGTAAGCAAACCAGCTGGTCGCAGTATAAATGGCTAGACATGTGGGGCGTGTGGGACTCGCGATGGTACATGGACATCGCCCAAAATGGCTATTCTACAGCGACCAAGCTGCCAGACTTTCCAGATCAGACTAACTTTCCCTTTTTCCCCTTGTATCCTTTGATGATGAGGCTGCTGGGAAATCTCCTCGGGGGCCACTATTTTTGGGCAGGGCTGATTATCTCCAATGTTTGCCTGCTGCTGAGCTGCTACGTTTTGTACCAGCTCGTCAAAATGCCAGCAATTCCAAATTCCAGACTACGTACGCCCAAACCCCTTGATTTCTCGTTCGTCTCAAGTCATGGTCAAATCTGACTTACCTCTTTGAATGGCTGAAACCTAGCAAACTCGTTCCAAGTTGAGATAAAAATCACGT
>JBGTGK010000411.1:0-2433 GCA_041746795.1 Phormidesmis sp. | reverse complement strand
TTGGCAATATGCTTTTGAAAGCCTGCTAAAGCCGCCTGCCGATGGTCGACTTCGCTGGCGTATGCGGTGAGGGCGATCGCCGGGGTGTTGCCACCTTGTTCAGGCGGTAGCGCTCTGACCTGACGCATAAACATATAGCCGTCCACTCTGGGCATACCGATATCGCTTAATATGATATCTACCTTGGCGCTGGTGGAAGCCGTCTGGGTGAGGGTAGCGATCGCGGCGGCGGCTGAGTCGGTAGCGGCTACCGTAGCGCCGTGCATTTCTAGCAGGTAGGTTACCACCTCACGGGCATTTTCATCATCTTCTACGACTAAAATGCAAACGCCTTCCAAGCTCTCAGGCAAAGCAGGCAATTCAACCACAGGCTCTATCTCAGCCAGCTGAGACGTTAAGGGCAAAGCGACCGTAAAAGTAGCGCCTTGATTTTCACCCCGACTTTGCACCTCAATAGTGCCTCCATGCAGCTCTACCAGAGAGCTGACAATGGCTAGCCCGAGCCCAAGTCCGCCAAATTTGCGGGTGGTGGCGGCGTCTTCCTGATGGAAACGCTCGAACACATGAGGTAAAAAGCTGGGATCAATGCCTTTGCCCGTGTCGCTCACCGTAACAATTGCCCGGTTCTTTGACTGCTCCAAGCGCACCGTGGCCCGCCCGCCGTCAGGCGTGAACTTAATGGCGTTAGAAAGTAAGTTCCAAACCACCTGCTGAAGCCGACTGGCATCGCCTGAAACCAGCCCGACCGTGGGGTCTAAATCAGTCTCTATCTCAATAGATTTGGCTTCTGCTGCTAGCCATACCGTTTCTTTGGCCATGCGAATAACGGCGGCCAGATCAACCGGGGCGGCCTCCAGGCTCAGCTTGCCTCTCAATATTCGAGAAACATCAAGTAAGTCATTAATCAGCTGAGCCTGTATCTTTGCGTTGCGCTCAATCGTAGCTAGGGCATAGTCTGTTTTTTCGGCGCTGAGCTGCCGCTTTCGCAGCATTTGCGACCAGCCCAAAATCGGGTTCAGCGGCGTTCGCAGCTCATGAGAAACCACCGCTAGGAACTCATCTTTGACCCGGTTGGCCGTTTCAGCAACCTCGCGAGCAAACTGCGCGGCCTGGAGCAGCTTGTCGCGTTCTGCTTCAGCTTGTTTGCGCTGGGTAATGTCGCGCCCCTCGGCAATCAGCAGCATCACCTCGCCTGCGTCATTCATCACCGGCTTCAGCGAAAAATCTGTTGATAACGTCGTGCCATCTGCCCCCGGAAAATCAGCTTCATAGCGAACAAATTCCCCCCGGCTGGCCCTGGCAACAGAGCGCTTGAGCTTTGCCTGAAGCGCCGCGTCATGATTCCACCAGGGCGTATCCCAAAGGTATTGACCGCAGACTGCTGCGCTCGAAGTGTTGACCACCTGTAGCGCAATCCGATTGACGCTTAGCACAATACCCTGCGGCGTGAGCTGCGCCATTTGCTGAAAAGCCTGGTCAAAAAGGGCGCTAAACGCCTGTTCTTTTTCTCGGAGGCTAACTTCTATACGCTTGCGCTCAGTAATATCGACGAGGGCACCGGGAAAAGAAACCGGCTTGCCCGCCGAGTCGTACACAACTTGCCCCCTGGCCGTCAGCCACCTTTCTTCGCCGCTGGCCGTTTGGACTCGATACTCAGCGGCATAGTCTCCTGTTGTGGAAATGGCCTGTTCGATTCGCTCAGCCACGTAAGCCCGATCTGCTTCATGTATGGAGTTTGTAAAGTGCTCAAGGGGAAGTCCTGCTGTGGTGGCGATATCGGCATCTACGGCAAATAAGTGGGCAAAAGATGCGTTAACAACGACCTGATCGGTTTCTATGTTCCATCGCCAGGTATGAACTTCACCGGCTGCTAGCGCGGCCTCTAGCTGCACATGGGCTTCTCGCAGCAGCGCTTCGGCCTGATAGCGTTTAAATTCGTTTTCTTTGCGATCACTAATATCATGAAAATACACCGAAATCCCTTCCTGTGAAGGATAAGCATGGGCTTCGACCCAAACTTCTACGGTCGGATCAAATATTTCAAACACAGCGGCCTGCTGTTCGCTCATCACGCGCTGAAGCTCGGTGTATACGGGCAGGCCTATTCTTTCGGGGAAGACGTTTTCCCACACATGGTTGCCAATGAGTTCCTCGCGGTTTTTTTGCAGAAGCTGTGTCGCCTTGTCGTTGACGTAGGTGTAGCGCCACTCATGGTTAAACGCGATAAAAGCATCCGTGATGCTTTCTAAAACGATGCTGATCTGCTGCTGGGTCTCGGCGGCAGCGTCCTCTGCGGCCCGCTGTAGCGACAGCTCATACGAACGCTCGCTATCAGTCGCAGCCTTGCGCACCTCATGCAGCGTTTTTTGGGCCTCATAGTCAATCGCATCGGCGATCGCGTGCGTTACCTGGCTGGCAATTAAATCAAAGAAG
>JBGTGK010000410.1:0-20460 GCA_041746795.1 Phormidesmis sp. | reverse complement strand
TTTGATTACTCAAAATACGGGCGATCGCGCTTTTTCAATTACGCAGGCTTTCCATGCTTACTTCACGATTGGCGATATTAATAACGTTCGGGTGCTGGGATTAGAGGGTGCATCGTACCTTGATAAAGCTGATGGCGGCGTGCAAAAAACTCAGGATGGGGCCGTGACAATTTCGGGAGAGGTTGATCGGATTTATACGGAGGTAGGGCCTGAGCTGGTGATTGACGATGCTGCTTTGGGACGTCGCATTCGGATTTTGACGGCGGGTAGTCATACTGCGATCGTTTGGAATCCATGGAAGGAAATATCGGTTAAGATGGCTGACCTAGCCGACCAGTCTTATCAGCATTTTATTTGTGTGGAAACGGCTAATGCTGCCGATGAGGTGATTGAGGTATTGCCGGGGGCTGAGTACCGGATGCAAGCTGTTTATACGGTGGAACGGTAGTGATGTCACTGCGCCGTAAACAGACCCAACAATTTGGTTTTCGCGCTGGTTGAAAATTGGGCGGCAGTCGTGGTGGCGATGCTGCCCTAAACTGCTAGGAAAGCGGCTCATAGCACTCTAGGTACTCACAGCTAATGTTTGTTTATATAATCGGTAACGCTGAGCAAAATATCTTTAAGTTAGGGATGGCAGGCGATCCATTTAAACGACTGTCTAGTATTCAAACAGGTAATCCCTATAAGCTTTCTCTCATTTGTAAGATCTGTGTACAGAATAAGAACGCAGCAGCTTTGATAGAAAGACTAGGGCATAAAGAATTGAGCCAATATGAAGGGGTTGGCGAATGGTTTATGAATGTGCCTGATGACTTATCTGCCCAGTTTGCGAGCGGTCATTACTTACGCTCATTGGCAAGTAAGGTAGATATACAACCTATCGACCGAGATGAATATGCTATTTCTAGCGGAACGGTCAACTTACAGCGCCTGACGTCCATAGCAAAAAGCAATGGCTTGACCTTTGAAGATATCCTACAGAAAGTTGAGCAGGCATATGATGAAGGCGTACCTATAGATGCTCTTATCGTAGACGATGATTAGTCCATTGACTGCCATCTATGGTTTAGGGTTTGCCAAAAACGCTGCTACTAAAGGAGCTTGTGTCCTCGATTGTTTGCCGTATACGCAACTAATCAAGCTAGAAGCCTTGAGAATTCCTTGTTAGCTTTGACTGACTGGCGAAATCCTTACGGCTAAGTAGTTGCAAAGCCCAGGCAACCATTTACTACTTTCTTTAATAGGCTGAAATAACTGACCCTTAGGAGTTACAGCTATTTATATACTGGCTGTGTAGTTAGGGGTACTCTGTGAGCTACTTGAGAGGATGTACCAGGTGGAAGAAGTTGAAGAGCCTAGAGGAGTAGCCTTCATCAAAGATGCTCTTGCTGAACGGTTGGGACGACCTGCTGCAACTCGCGTAGCCAAAAGCAACCCGTCAGAGTGGTACGTTTTCGACCCATGCTTTGCTGTAATCCAGCGAGGTATCGGAAGCACAAACAGAGGATATAGATCCGGAATTCAGATAAGAAATGGGGATGTTTGCTTTTACAACGTTCACTCTCGAACACCTGCAAAGCTTCTCACAGCTAATCTAAAGCAGCGTCCCGAAGCTATCATAAATGCCGCTGAAGGGTGCCTTCATTTGAGGGATTATCACTATCTGCACTTTTCTTCCCGAAAGATGAGTCGCCAAACTGGAGCGAAAAGATGGGCAGATACCGCTAGAGTTATCGAGTCACCGACGTGGAAAGACTTCAAAGGAGAGATTGAGTCAGATCTAAACGGCATTGTTAAAGACCTATTTCCTGAACTTCCAAGTGCGGGAAAAGCAGGTACTGGCGACGCCATCAGAGGAAGTGATTTCTGTCTCTTTTTGGCTGACTACCACCAGATTGAGTTCGCCCAGTCTGACGAGATGGCGGCGAAGCGAGCTGCTGAAGTGATTAACGCGGCTTGGCACCTCTTTTCCTGTCTTTATCCGTGGGAGTCACCGAGGAAACGTGATGCATCTCTTCGACGTGCGATGCTGTCCCGCCTAGGGCTATGCGCCTGTGAATACGATCAAATTACGGGTGCTCAAAAGTCAGACTGCGATGGCTCAGCCGTTGAAGCAGCTCATATTATTCCTTATGCGCGAGGCGGAAGCGATCGCACTTGGAATGGGATTTGGCTGTGCGCTAAGCATCACCGTATGACTGAGGGAAAGCTGTCTGGGTGTCGCGATCGCTCAAACCTATTGGGCGTACAGGTTAAACTTCTCGCTCGCGGAGGCAACCTCTAACAATGCTCTGCCCTGTCTCGAAAGGCCTTTATCTCTACCGATTGGGATGATGCAGGCAGGTTCTCCACTCCCTCTACCCACTTATCCCACGTTTCAAGCAGCAGATCGTTACAAAATTATGCTTTACGGGCGAGTCAAAACTGGCAGGCTCTCCGGCGGAACAAGAACAGAAAGCGATCGCGCCTCCCCAGCCACCCGCGAAATCGATCCCAACTCCTCCAGCTTCAAAAGCATTTGATGCACCGTTGGCGGCGTTACCCGAAAAAACGACTTGAGATCGGCTTGAGCCGGTGGGCGTCCGTGAATTTGAGCGTAGTTGAAAATATAGGCAAGGTACTGCCCTTGCTTAGGCGTAAAAGCAGACAGCGCATTCTTTTCCTCAACGAGTTCAGGCGCTTCAGTTCCGTACCATTCAGCAATACCCGCATCCGCCGCTGCCAAAGCTTCATCCAACGTCTCAAATACAGCAGGACTTTCCCAGATCGCGCCGCCTTCATCCATCGCACAAATAAAAGCGTCAGTGTGATAGCTTATACTGCCAATTTCTAAGCATCCATCTTGAACCCACGAAGCAATATGCGGATAAAGCTGCTCAAAACTCACCATAGATCAGCCTCTTCTACTGAGGATCGTATCTCTCATTCTGCCGTCTCTCAACCATAGCAGATTTCTTACTTTAGCAATTACAGCGATAGCAAGCGTGCCACCGCAGCGCTATATTCTTGGTAAGCCTTTCGGCCTGTTAGCGTCTCTATTAATTTGCCCTTTGCAAAAAACATCACTGAAGGCATCCCCTTAAGCTCAAACCGCTTAGCCACCGTTCTATCAGAATCGAAGTCCAGCTTAACGATTTCTAGCCCAGAATTATCATATTCCTCCGCCAGTCGATCTATCAGTGGCGTCACCTGCTTACAAGAGCCACACCAGGAAGCCATACAGTACACCACCAGTAAAGACGCCTTTGCTAAAAGTGAATCAAGCTCCGCCGTACCTTGAATAAACCGCGCCGCCCCCGTTTCTTCCTCTCCTAGCAGAGATAATTCGCCAGTCACCTCAGCGGCAGAGCGATCGCCATTAATCGTTTTTAAGCGAGCGTGTTGCTGATAATAGTCAAGCAAAGGATCAATCTCTGCCTGAGCGCGCGTCAACCGCTGGCGTATGGCCGTAACGCTCTCACCTTTTTCAGCCGACAGCCGATTGATCAAAAGCCCCGTTGTCACTTTAAGATAAACAACTTCTACCGCAGGCCGCTCAAACTTCAACAACAGATCGTCAAAGGCCTGAGCCTGAGCAAGCGATCGCCCAAAGCCCACCAAAACCCATCCATCCCACATATCCGGCTGCTCAACCCGCCTTCGCAGCAGCCTCATCACCTCAGTAAAGTCACTCTCCTGGCGGATCGCCTCACCCAAAAGCTCATCTACAGAAACATAGGGAACACGCCAGCGCTGTGAGAGTGCGATCGCCTGCCCCCTCACATCCATTCCAGGAAGTCCCAAAAGAATAAGCTGCTTAGATTTCATAGAGATAAGCCCCTACCAACGACTGATCAAACGCCTTCGTCAGCAAACCCAAAATAGACAAACTACACCTGCTGACTGCATCAGTATCTTCCAACCGCTCACCATACCGTCAGTTTATGCACATTTTTTTATAATCAAATCGACTTTTGAAACATCGCGCTGTCAGAAAACGCGCTGCCGTATCAGGTCTTCTTTAAATTCATTGTCTTAAGTTGAGACTCAATCAAATCATAAGTAGTCTTATTGTAACTGTAAATAGAATCTACTTGAGACTAAAAGACATCGGCTAACACACACCTATGCTGGCTTACTGCGGCTTAGATGCAGTCCCAGCAAAATAAACGGTACCCCTGGCCGTTCCGCCCTGGCTATCTGCCACCATAAAGCCAAACTTATCCGTATACTGACCAGACGCATCTACAGGCGGGCTCTCTCCCGGAAAGTAGGTAACCATGCCATCGCCATTGTCTTGCAGCTGTCCGCTAGTTGCAGAACTATTGGTAACCCCTGCGAGGCTCAAGGTATCGCCAGAGTCGGGATCATAAGCCTGTGACAAAGCCAACAAGTCAAACGTATAATCAGGCTTTCCTGGCTCAATCTCTAAAAAGACATCTCTAACCACAGGCGGCTGATTCGACTGGCTCTCAGCCGATGGCAGCCCTGGGGCACTCCCTTCCACTGGCGCTGGATTGGCGGGCAGCTTCCCATTTGGAGAATTACGGGCAGGCCTATCTGGATTCGGTAGGGAGACTATAGGCGGCGCTGTTAAACCTGGCTGCGATTGTTCTTTCGGTTCTGCACCTACCCCAGTTAGGGCAATACTCGCACTGCCAGCATTGCTATCAACAACTAGCTGCGCTGACTGCTTGCCCGCTCGCCTCGGCTCAAATGACAACAGCACCGTACAGTTTTTTTTAGCAGGCAAATCACCTGGCGTACAGGTTTGATTGACTATTTTAAAATCGATTCTATCCCCCGCTACTAAAGGCTCTGTTGATAAAGAGTAGATGGTCAAAGCTACATTGCTATTGTTTTTAGTCATCAAGGTTTTGCGACTCTCTGAAGAAGAGTTTGATGAAATCTCGCCGAAGTCAACTGTCTGCGAGCTAAAACTCAAGCTAGATGACGCTGGGCCTGCCTTCGAATTGCCTTTATGCCCAGCACCTTTAATTGCACTAACCACTCTACCAAATGAGCTTTGAACAGGATTTTGAGGTCGGGTGCTAAGCCATACTATGCCGCCTACCAGTACTAATCCAGCTAAAGTCCGCCAAAGCCTGGCTCGGCTAAATCTGGCAGCACTCGAAGCGCCTGCGCGCTGGGCCACCAGTCTCTCACTTATCCCCAAAGACGGCACAATCAGCCCTAAATTATGACGAGAAACAGCCGCCCCGTTCCCATCCCTAAGCTGTTCGCGCAGACGCACCGCCCGAGAAAGCCAAACGCTTGCCTGAGTGACTTCACCACTTGCCAGCGATCGCGTCCCCAACTGATGCATCGCCCACGCCTCCGCCGACACATCTCCCATTTGCTGAGCCGCCTGCAAGCTATGGGTTAGCACCTGCTGCCACTGCTGCCACCGTCCGCTCATTGATAGGAATAGATCCAAAATGCGAGCCAAACTCAAGCTCGCCTGCCATCGCCCTGTTTGCTGCGTCCATTCCAACAAACGCATCGCTGCATCAGGATTGTTCATGCCCGCTCCACGCGTAAAAGAGCGAGTGAAATAATCGGTCGCAGCCACTAACCAGCGCTGCGGATCAAAGTGACCAGAGACAGCTTCAGCCAAATCATCACACAGCCGAAAGCCGCCCCCCGGATTGGTCTCCACCAGCTGCATACCCACCAGTTCGCCCAAAACCCCGGCGGTTTCAGGCACCTGAGAAATAGCCTGAACCTGCTCTACGCCAAGCGCCACGCCGCCCATCGCGCCCATCAGCGCCAGCACCTTTTGCTGATTAGAAGAGAGCGTCAGCGCCACCTTACGAAACAGCAATGGCCCTAACGCTTGCCCCACTTTGTTCTTTGAGTCAGTCTGCAAAAACGCCACCCAGTCCGCCAGCGATTCATCCTTGTCTCTCACCTGAGCAGCCACCCGCCGCAGCTGTAGCGGACTTCCCGACAGCGCCATCCACAGCCTTTGCGCCGCCCTCCGTTCCAGCTCGGATAGCGGGCGATCCAAATCTGTTTGGATCAGTGCCATAGAATCAGGTAAAGGGAGCCCTTTTAGCGCGATCGCAATCCCCTCTAGTCCGTAAAGCCGCTCCTCACTCATCAGCCAGAAAGCACATTCAGGCAGCGCCGCCATTAGCCACTCCATATCTGCCTTGTTCAGCGTCAGGCCGGTTAAAATCACCAGCGCCTGCCGAGTTTTTAGAGATTGTTGCACCTGATCATAACTAGGCTTAAATAAGGGCACCGCCTCATAAAAAGCGTCATAAAGCGCCTGCAACAAATCAGCAGCAGGCTGTTTATTCGCAGGTAAATATACGATGCCATCAGCAAAGCCATTCACAACATCAGCTTCATTCGCTAAATGTCTCATCAGCACCGTTTTACCAAACCCAGCGATCGCATATACTTCAACCGGCAGGCTCAGCTTTAGCGCTTCGCGAATCACCGGCACGACGCTCTCCCTATCTAACAAATCAACAAAAGGCTGTGGCTTAATGGACAGAGGCACAGGTCTGAGGCGAATAGTCGGAGCGACAGTCACATTAAGTGTGCCGCCAAGCTCGATATCATAGGTATAGCTATAAAGCTGATCGCTCTGCCCAACCACCATCTGGCTGTTCACATTGCCTGTACTTTTAGTCCTGTACCGACCAGTGGGCGTAGGCTTTAGCTTACTCAGCAGCAGGTCTTCTTGCCACAGAGGCACCGCTTCGTCGGCTAGCTGTCCACTGACTGCAACCAGCTTTACCCAGCCCAGCGACAAACTAGCCTTAGAGCGCACCAGCACCTGATGCAGCCTTCCTAGCAAAAGGCGAGCCTCTGTAAGGCCAGCAGCAGCGCCGTTTGTATCTGCAAGCTGCAGCACCACATATAGCAAACCCTCATACTTACGAGTGCTTACCTCAGCAACAACCTGATGATCGCGCAATGCCTCGCTCAGCGTCACTGCAATTTTTTGGGCATAAGAGTCATGCGCTGGCAATGTCTTTCCTCAAAGAATCGTCATTCATCATCTCAAGTTCACTCATGAAGGCAAAAGATGGACTCATCCAAGGTAAATCAAAACTTCTCACAAAGAAGTACCCATCTGGATACTTCTCAATCCGGATCAAAGCGGCTCCTTAATAAGCTCGCCTCGATCAACAACTGCAACATCAGGTCTAAATACCAGCATACCACAGTGCACAACTATATCTTAGTTGAATCTAATATGACTAGC
Organism: Phormidesmis sp.; assembly: GCA_041746795.1. Taxonomy (GTDB): domain Bacteria; phylum Cyanobacteriota; class Cyanobacteriia; order Phormidesmidales; family Phormidesmidaceae; genus Phormidesmis. Next base: position 13,256 of record JBGTGK010000410.1, on the reverse strand, counting down.
ACTTTTGCTAGATGCTCTTAGCCATCTGCCAGGTGAGTATCACTCTGAGACTTATTTATATTACTTATAGTCCCACAAGTAAAACACAAAGACTCAATATGAGAATAGCGACAAGTTGAGAAACTAGTGAGGTCTATGACCCCACATTGCAGAAAATGGGATACAAGGCTGAAATCATCGTTACAACTAGGATGTGACGCTTGGAATATAGCTTGCTTAGGAAAAGTGCTAATCAACGGACATTAGAAGCCGAGATAGTAGTGCATTTACGCTCTATTTTGTGCTCTATATTTGCGCTCTATAACGGAGCTGATGGCGCGAGTTTGAAAGGATAAAGAACGAGTTTCTATGCTCTCCTATACTCCTATACCTTCTTGCTTTCCTTTACAGGCACTGGCTGTGCTTGATCCAAAAGTCGAACAGCGGCAGAGATACTCTATATCCAAGCTGAGGCCCATAGATCAAGCCCTTCTGTTCTAGGCTACTAAGTGCGCCCTGCAAGCTACCGCCCCGAGAAAGATAGTGTTTTTTAATGTAGGCGTTAGACTGAGGACGCTCTGTTGGATCAAGAGAGAGGCTTTCTATCAGCTTCGCTTGAGTAGGAGGTAGCAACAGTAACAGTGCTTCAAAAGTCACTTCAATATCTTTGACCAAAGCGAGCATACTGCTGTGAACATGATCGGCGCAAATCGCCTCCGTAGACGTCTGAGATGAGACGGCATAACACGCTAGCTGAATGCGCTTGGCCAAGCTGATCGCATCTTTGATATGGCCCTGTACGTAGCTCAAAAACACCGCTAAGCTCTGATCATCCGGGTCAAAGCTGAGTCCTGCGGCGGCCATTTTGCTAATCACCCAAGTTTGCATATCGCGATCGCTCAGCGGCCCTAAAAAAATAACCGGCAGACCCATCGCATCCATCCATGGCTCTGAGACAATAGCCACCAGCACATAGCTCACCTGAGACTGTTGCTGAATCTCCTGCAAAAGACGAGTCTCCCACTTTCGATGACGATCCCAGGAGCGGATGTGAGCAAAATTATGAAAGACAATGACGATGCGACAAGCCAGAGATTCCGCTAAATACTGGGGCAGTGACAAAAGACGCTCAAACAGCGGCCATTCTTTTCCAGGCGCTGTTGACCACACCAGACGAGCCTGATCGAGCAGAGAGTGATTAAGCCCAAGGGCTTGATCCAAACTCCACTGATGGATTTTAATAGATTCATCCGGTTCGCTAAACGCACTGTTAATCCTATCAGCTAGCAAACGAATGAACTGTCCGGCACTGCGGCAGCACAGGCAGTCAACCTCTAAATGCCGAATGTCCGCCTGGTTAGCAGCATCGCGAATCAATGTTCGTCGCCCAATACCTGGAACCCCAGTCACGACCAGATCGCCATCTTTTTTCAAAAGCTTAGAGACCCGCGCCACCTCAGCTTTGCGAAGGGTGTTTGAGGGCCAACCAAAAGAATTTTTCATTTAAAGCGAGACCGCACTATTTTTTAGTGCTATAAGTATCTGTAGGTTTTTGAATAGTATCACCCGTAAACCCATGACCATTTGGACTGTGGCTGCTTTAGTATTCGGACTTGTTTTATTGGTTGGTGGCGCGGAAGCTCTAGTGAAAAGCGCTTCTAATCTAGCGGCTACAGCGGGTATTTCGCCGCTTGTGATTGGGCTAACGGTTGTCGCATTTGGGACGAGCGCACCTGAGCTGGTGGTGATGTTTGCAGGCGGGTCTGTCTAACCAGCCAGATATCGCCCTCGGCAACGTTGTAGGCAGCAATATTTGTAACGTGCTGTTAATTCTTGGGCTATCTGCCCTGATTATGCCCTTGGCAGTAGCACAGCAGCTAATCCGGCTGGATGTGCCAATTATGATTGGGGTCATGGTGTTAGTGCGAGCCTTTGAGCCAACCAAAGTGTTCGACTATCTGGCCACCCAAATGGTGGTGATGGCAAAAGGTCAGGGCAAGCGTCTTATGCTGGGCATTGTAGCCATCACCACACCTATTTGTGCAGTGTTGCCTAATGCCACTACCGTGATGCTATTAGCTTCCTTAATTCCAACCATTGCCGCAGAAATCGGAGAATTTCTACCCGAGGTATTGCCTTTGTTCTATGCCATGATGCTCGGTGCTACGCTCGGCGGCAATGGCACCCTGGTAGGTGCCTCTTCAAACATTGTGGCCGCTGGCATTGCTGAAGAACATGGTAAACGAATCTCATTTGCTAAGTTTCTAAAATACGGCATACCTACGATGGGTTTACAGCTACTGGTTTCGGCTGGATATATTTTGTTGAGGTTCTAGAAAATCATTCAGACGATATCACAGTCGGCTAATCGTAGCGATCGCTAATGCCATAGAAGAAAATTTGCCGCCTTAATACTATGTAGAAGTAGAAAGTAGAAGTAGAAACCAGAATCTACCAGGACGATGGCGCAGAAAGCTTATTGATAGGCATTCCAGAGACGTATCTATCGTTTTATAGCCAAGCCAGATATACCAGTCGGATTGACTATAGTTAGGCTATCATCCCAGTTCCAATGTCGTGACTCCAAAGATACGATCTAACGGCAGGTTAGGAGCCTGCTGAGTATACATTCTGGCCGTTTCAAAAACACGCTTCATGCCGTGCCTTTCAGCCAAAGCAACTGCCTGAAAATTCACCTCAGGCACATCAAGATAAAAAGCGCTGCCCGGTTCAACAGATGATTTAAGCGCTACCAAAATATCTTCTGCCACTTGAGCACTATCTGCAAACAGCGGGCCAATTTTATACCCGTTTCGACAGGCACGAATCACGCCATAGCCCGCTAGCGCTTGACCATGCATATATCCAACCGCGCTGCTATCAGGCTGCACCAACCAGGCTTTCAAAAAAGTAGCGCGATCGCCTGGAAAAAAGCACCTATCATACTCAATCACCTTCTCGATCGGGATAGACGACAGCGGCACAATGTTGTCGCTGACCACCGACATAGAAATAGGCAAAGAAACAGGCAGAAAAACAGGCAGAGAAACAAGCTCACCTTTCCCTTCATAGCGAACGTTACGATGAGCTAGCTTAAACCCAGACCTAACGTAGTTATCCTGCTGCTCAACGACGCCATCTAGCCCAATATTTCTCCCTTTTAAGCAGTCAAGTCCTGCCTGCCAAATCCGCAGACCATAGCCCCTACCTCGAAATGCCGGTTTTACAATATAGAAGCCTAGAAATCCGAACGTTTCACCATACTTTACCGCCGAAAGCACAGCCACTGGCTCATCCTCCACCAAGCCCATCAAAAAGCCGCTCGGGTCAGTCGCATAAAAACACTTTGCGTCATGTAGTCCCGGATTCCATCCTTCTGCCGCTGCCCAGTCAACAGCCAGACCAAATTCACGGCGAGTCATTGTTGTAATACGATAGGGCGTCATCAGTGAGCCTCTCACGACTAGAGAGATGATTGAGGGCAATATTTCAGATAATATGCTTTTTAAACGCTAATAAAAGGTTAAATCAAACGGCTTCATGGTTTCAAACTATCCTCGCGACCTGATTGGCTACGGTCAAAACCCACCCCATCCTCACTGGCCCGACAATGCACAGCTAGCTCTCCAGTTTGTAATTAACTACGAAGAAGGCAGCGAAAACTGTATTTTGCACGGCGACGCCGCCTCAGAAGCCTTTTTGTCAGAAATTATCGGAGCCTCTCCGCTGCTAGGCGATCGCAACATGAACATGGAGTCAATGTACGAATACGGCAGCCGGGCCGGGTTCTGGCGGCTACACAGACTGTTCACCCAGCGCGATATTCCGCTCACCGTATACGCTGTCGCCATGGCACTAGAGCGCAATCCAGAAGCTGCCGCCGCCATGGTTGAAGCCAAGTGGGAAGTCGCCAGCCATGGCTATCGCTGGATTGACTATCAGTACGTGGGTGAAGATGTAGAGCGATCGCACATTCAAAAAGCCATCGAAATCCACACCAAAATGACCGGTGATCGCCCTCTTGGCATCTACCAGGGCCGCAACAGCCCCAACACCCGTCGCCTCATCGTTGCAGCAGGCGGCTTCCTATACGACGCCGACAGCTACGCCGACGATCTCCCCTACTGGAACCACGACTACGGCAAACCCCACCTCGTCATCCCCTACACCCTCGACAACAACGACATGCGCTTCGCCACCGCCCAGGGCTTCAACTCAGGCGATCAGTTCTTCACCTACTTAAAAGACGCCTTCGACACCCTTTATACCGAAGGCGAAACTACCCCAAAAATGATGAGCGTAGGCCTGCACTGCCGCTTAGCCGGACGCCCCGGTAGAACCGCCGCCCTAGCAAGATTTCTAGACTACGTACAAGCCCACGAAAAAGTCTGGATTTGTCGCCGTGTAGAGATTGCCCGCCACTGGCACACTCACCATCAGCCAGCCAGCAAAATCAGCCCTGCTACTAATCCGCCGGTTATCCCTACAGAGAGATGAAGGTTACTAGAAAACACTCCAACATAGCAGTGCGGCACCTCCCAGGAGACAACCATTAGGAAATCTCCTGGGAGAGAATCTTGCATGTGTAAACAAGACTTTTTAGGAGAAAGCTATGCCTGCTGAAATTCAGCTTCAATCTGCACAAACCATCCTCCAACAAAACCGCATCAATGACTGGCAAACTTTCTCAGCTACTGACAAGCATGGTTTACAAGCATAATTTACCAGCAAGCATAGCCCTCTTAATGACACCTTCTTTGATCTAATCACTACTACCCAACTCTTCGATTATCTCAATCCCGTTTCATTACCAATAATCCTAATGATTTGGTATAGGTACAGTAATTATTGAATCTTCAGTCTGTTTCTGCATGATGATGATGTGACTACCACGCTACCGAACGAGGGTAAAACCTTGACTCTCTAAAATTTTACATACTTCCTGTGCTGACAAAACTCGCAGATTAACCCAACGGCTATCTCCAAACTGGTCACAAAAATCTCACTACGCAATCGATTTGTGACCTCAGAAGGAGCCGCTGTCTCAAAGAATAGTTCCAGTGCTTCAGTCAAATTCTTTCTAGCTTGCTCAACGGTATCTCCTTGGCTTGCAAGGTCTAACTCTGGGCATAGGGAAACATATCCGTCATCTTCGCGCTCCATGATGGCTGTAAATTGCCGTACTCGCTTCATTCAACTTACCTGCTAGGACATCTCCTGTGAGGACATCTAAAGTGGCTCAAGCTTACGAAGCCGCTTCATAAGCATATGAGATTTAGCTGCATCGTAGCTGGATTTACCTTCCTTTTAGCGTATTTGCACAGTGTCATATGTCACCAATTCCGTGTCCGCTCTACAAAATCAAACCGTTGATATTTCTCTCTTTTTATTCACTATCACCCGCTCTCCGGCTGTCGGGAAAACTCTAACCCTTTCACAATTAACAATCGCCCTTACCCGTGTCCCCACCGACAGCCGCTGACCCGCTCCAGTTCGTACCTGCAAAACCTCCCCCGATCTCATCAACAGCGAATACTGATATACCCGCCCTAAAAACTGCCGTCCCTGCACCAGCAGCTCACCCTTTTCATCTGCAACAATCTCCAAATCCTCCTGAGCAATCATTAAATCGCCCTGGTCTGCCACCTCACCCGCCAGCTTCAGCAGCCCTAATCCCGTCTTCCAGCCATCCCCGCGCCGCACCGCCGCCACAAAATTCGCCTGCGTCACAAACTCAGCCACAAACCGCGACGCCGGACGCTGATAGATTATCTCAGGCGTATCGAGCTGCACCAGTCGCCCCTGATTCATCACGGCTACTTTGTCCGCGATCGCCAGTGCCTCCTCCTGATCGTGCGTCACAAAAATTCCCGACGCCCCCACGTTTTTTAAAATATCGCGCACCTCTTGGCGTAGCCGCAGCCGCACCTGCACATCCAAATTGCTAAACGGCTCGTCTAATAAAATTAGCGGTGGACGCGGAGCCAACGCCCTAGCCAGCGCCACCCGCTGCTGCTGCCCGCCCGACAGCTCATGAGGATACCGCCGCTCCATCCCTGAGAGCCCCACCAAGCTAATCGCCTCAGCCGCTAGCACCTGAATCTGCGGCTTCGGTAGCTTTCCTCTCCGACACAGCTGCTTAAGGCCGAACTTCACATTTTCAATCACGCACAGGTGGGGAAACAGCGCATAGTCCTGAAAAACCACGCCCACCTGCCGACGCTCCGGCGGCAGGTGCTGGCCCTTGCCATACACCATCTGCCCTGACAGCTCAATTTCACCTAGCGGCCCATCCAAATCTGGCGCTTCAAACCCCGCCATCAGCCGCAGCAGCGTCGTTTTTCCACAGCCCGAAGGCCCCAGCAGGCCTAGCAGGTCGCCCTCATACAGATCAAAACCTACCCGATCCACCGCTGGCGTCACCGCCTTACCAAAGTGCTTTGTAATATTTCGACAGGAGAGAATCGGAACCGAGGACGCCATAGATTTTAGGGGTTGCTGATAGGCTATTCTACTCTAGATTTATTCCCATTAAGCGAGAGAGTTATGTGCTTAAACCTACTCAACCCATAGTCTGAGCAAATTGCTCAGACTTTTAGAAATGAGATCAAACTCGTTGGTTTTACCCTGCTGGGCAAAGAGCGATCGCCTCACCGTATCTAGCTCAAACAAAATCTCTCGCTGTCCGTGGTCGCGAATTTGGCTTTGCACCCAGCCTACCGCCGCCCATCGCACCCCGCTGGTCACCGGATCTACCCGATGCAGGCTAGACGATGGATACACCAGCATTGAGCCTGCCTTTAGCTTGTGCGATCGCTCAGCGTCCATCCCTTCTACCACCAGTTCTCCGCCTTCATAGCTGCCAGGATCAGACAAAAACAGCGTAAAAGAGAGATCCGTCCTGAACCCAAACATCAGCGCATTATCCGTATGCCGACCATAAGACATACCGTCTGCATAGCGATTGAAGCGAAGAGTGTGAATATTTCGCGGACGAGCAGCCGCCTGAAATAAAGGATGCTTCAAAGCCGCCTGCCGTACCTGTTCTACTAAGGGCTCTGCCGTAGAATGCTTAGCGTCTAACTGCTGGTTTTGCTTGACCGCTTTCGCGTGCCAGCCAGCCGTTACCTTGCCATCTACCATTTCCGCCGTTTCTAGCTGCGCGAGCATTTTGGCTACTTCCTGCGGCGATAGCAGGTCTGGAACTGTAAAAATCATTTCCACCCCACCCGATCGACAATCTCGTTGACTTCTGGATTGTTTCGCCCATAGGACGCCACATTCACCGTGTCTACCTTAAAGTCGCCTAGCTCAGACACGATTGGATCTAGCTTCACGCCTGCCACCACCGGATACTCGTTATTGCCTTCAGCAAATACCTTCTGCGCTTCGGGGCTGACCAGAAATTCCATAAACGTGATCGCATTCTCCCGATGCGGCGCACCCTTCACCAGCCCAATCCCGCTAATGTTGATATGCGTCCCTCGATCCGCTTGATTCGGGAAAAATACAGCCGTCTTCTCAACCGCAGACTTATCCCCGGCATCGTCAGACTTGGCTAGCCGCGCCCAGTAGTAGTGGTTGGCGATCGCCACGTCACACTGCCCCGCCGCCACCGCCTTGATCTGGTCAACATCACCGCCCTCAGGCTGCCGCGCAAAATTCGCCACCAGTCCCTTAGCCCATTTTTCCGTCGCCTCAGCCCCGTCAGTCTCCACCATTGAGCCCACCAGCGACTGGTTGTACACATTGCCAGAGCTACGCACGCACACCCGCCCCTTCCACTTCGGATCGGCCAGCGCCTCATAGGTAGAAAGCTCACTTGGCTTTACCTTGTCTTTGTTGTACACCAGCACCCGCGCCCGCGTCGTTAGGCCAAACCACTCTCCGTTTGGCTCCCGTAAGTTCTCAGGCACCTTGCTATTAAGCACCTCCGAAGTCGTCACCGGCTGAAAAATACCCGCCTCTTGAGCCCGCCACAGTCGGCCTGCATCCACCGCCACAAACACATCCGCTGGGCTCTGCTCGCCCTCATTCTTAATCCGCTCAATCAGCTCATCCGGCTGACCTTCCAGCACATTCACCTGAATGCCCGTCTCTTTTTTGAATGTCTCATACAGCGTTTCATCAATATCATAGTGACGAGCCGAATATAGATTCACCACCGGTTCTTCTTTTCCTGCCGCCTGCTCTGAACTGCTCTGGCTGCTTTGACTGCTTTGGCCCGTATTCCCCTGACAGGCCGCGATCCCTACCGATAGGAAAACCGCTAAACCCCAAAGCCGCCGTCTAGTCATCTTCATATTTTCACGAATCTTGCCAAGCCGTTGTTGACAACAATTACCACTAAGAACCTTTTTAGTTTAGTGCGCCCCGCCCCTTTTCCCAACAGGGTTCCATTAGAAATTTTGATTGCCTGCTTTGGTTTAGCTATCTATAAACCTAAATTTTTCCAAAAACCCTCTAAAATGATTTGGATTTATTGAGCTGGTGTTCTATGCCTCGTCGAAGCGACCTCAAAAAGATAATGCTGATCGGCTCCGGCCCCATCGTGATTGGTCAGGCCTGCGAGTTTGACTATTCCGGCACTCAAGCATGTAAAGCCCTGCGGGAAGAAGGCTACGAAGTCGTGCTGGTGAACTCCAACCCGGCCACGATTATGACCGATCCAGAAACCGCTGACCGCACCTACATTGAGCCCCTCACCGCGCCGCTGTTAGAAAAAATCATCGCTCAGGAAAAACCCGACGCGCTGTTGCCGACCATGGGCGGTCAAACGGCGCTGAACTTAGCCGTAGAATTAGCCAAAAGCGGCGTGCTCGAAAAGTACGGCGTAGAGCTGATCGGTGCCAAGCTAGAAGCAATTGAAAAAGCCGAAGATCGCAAGCTATTTAAGGAGGCCATGATCAAAATCGGCGTCGGGGTTTGCCCCTCTGGCCTCGCTGAAACCTTCGACGAAGCCAAAGTTATTGGTAAAGAAATTGGCAGCTATCCGCTGATCATTCGCCCCGCCTTCACCATGGGCGGCAGCGGCGGCGGCATTGCGTACAACCAGGAAGAATTTGAGACCATCATTCGCACCGGTCTAGAAGCCAGCCCCGTCTCACAAATTTTAATCGAGCAGTCTCTAATCGGCTGGAAAGAGTACGAGCTAGAGGTGATGCGAGACCTTGCGGATAACGTGGTGATCATCTGCTCCATTGAAAACATTGACCCCATGGGCGTCCATACCGGCGATTCCATCACCGTGGCCCCCGCTCAAACCCTCACCGACAAGGAATACCAGCGTTTGCGCGATGCCTCGATTAAAATCATCCGCGAAATTGGCGTAGAAACAGGCGGGTCGAACATTCAATTCTCCGTTAACCCCGACAATGGCGATGTCGTCGTCATTGAAATGAACCCTCGGGTCTCTCGCAGCTCGGCCTTGGCCTCCAAAGCAACCGGCTTTCCCATTGCCAAATTCGCCGCCAAGCTCGCCGTTGGCTACCGCCTTAACGAAATCTCCAACGACATCACGAAAAAAACGCCCGCCAGCTTTGAGCCCACTATCGACTACGTTGTCACCAAAATTCCCCGCTTTGCCTTCGAGAAGTTTCCCGGCGCTTCTTCTACCCTCACCACCCAAATGAAGTCAGTGGGTGAAGCCATGGCGATTGGCCGCAGCTTTAACGAGTCTTTTCAAAAGGCGTTGCGATCGCTAGAAACCGGGCGCGCTGGCTGGGGTTGCGACGGCCCCGAAAAGCTCCCCACCCTCTCGCAAGTTCGCGCCAACCTGCGCCGCCCCCACCCCGAGCGCATTTTCGCCATCCGCCACGCCATGCAGCTCGGCCTCGACGTCGAAGAAATCTACGAACTCACCGGCATTGACCCCTGGTTTCTCGACAAGCTCAAAACGCTGCTCACCGTCGAAAAGTTCATTAAGCGCACCCCCCTACCCGACATCAGCAAGGCTCAAATGCTCGCCGTTAAGCAAGAAGGCTTCAGCGACAAGCAAATTGCCTTTGCCGCCAAAACCACCGAAGACATCGTGCGCGACTACCGCAAGTCTCTTGGCGTCATTCCCGTGTACAAAATGGTAGACACCTGCGCCGCCGAATTTGAATCGCTCACCCCTTACTACTACTCTACCTACGAAACAGAAAGTGAAGTGCTGCCGTCCGAGCGCCGCAAAGTCATGATCTTAGGCGGTGGCCCCAACCGCATTGGCCAGGGCATCGAGTTCGACTACTGCTGCTGCCACGCCTCCTTCGCCCTGCAAGACGACGACTATGAAACCATCATGGTCAACTCCAACCCCGAAACCGTTTCGACCGACTACGATACGAGCGATCGCCTCTATTTCGAACCCCTCACCAAAGAAGACGTCCTCAACATCATCGAAGCCGAAAACCCCGACGGCGTCATTATCCAGTTCGGTGGCCAAACCCCTTTAAAACTCGCCGTTCCGCTGCAAGCCTATTTAGAGGGCGTCAAAGCCGATCCAAAAAAACCTCAGCTCAAAACCAAAATCTGGGGCACCTCTCCCGACGCCATTGACGCCGCCGAAGACCGCGAGCGCTTCGAGCAAATCCTCCGCGAGCTAGACATTCGTCAGCCGCCCAACGGCCTGGCCCGCAGCTACGATGAGGCGCTGGCGATCGCCCAAAAAATCGACTATCCCGTCGTCGTTCGCCCGAGCTACGTCCTCGGCGGTCGCGCCATGGAAATCGTCTACTCCGACGCCGACCTTGAGCGCTACATGACCACCGCCGTCCAAGTAGAGCCCGACCACCCCATCCTGATTGACAAATTCCTCGAAAACGCCGTCGAAGTAGACGTAGACGCCATCTGCGACCACACCGGCCACACCGTCATTGGCGGCATTATGGAACACATTGAGCAAGCCGGTATTCACTCCGGCGACTCCGCCTGCTCCCTCCCCACCATCACCCTTTCAGACGCCGCCCTCACCACTATCCGCGACTGGACATTCAAGCTCGCCAAGCGCCTAAAAGTCATTGGCCTGATGAATATTCAGTACGCCATTCAGGGCGATCAGATCTTCATTATCGAAGCCAACCCCCGCGCCTCTCGCACCGTCCCCTTCGTCTCCAAAGCCACCGGCATCCCGCTTGCCCAGGTTGCCGTCCGCGTTATGTCTGGCAAAACGCTCGCAGAACTCGGCGTCACCGAGGAAATGATCCCAGCATATACCTCTGTAAAAGAAGCCGTTTTTCCCTTCAACAAGTTTCCCGGCACCGACATTCTTCTCGGCCCCGAAATGCGCTCTACGGGTGAAGTCATGGGCATAGGCACCAGCTTTGGCCTGGCCTACGCCAAAGCCGAACTCGGTGCCTCACAGATCCTTCCCCAGTCGGGCACCGTCTTTATCTCCGTAAACGATCGCGATAAAGCCGATGTCGTACCCATTGCCAAAGGCTTCACCGACCTTGGCTTTAAGCTGATCGCCACTGGCGGCACCCATCAGGCCCTCACCGATAAGGGAATTCCGGTGGCCCTTGTGCTCAAAATTCACGAAGGCCGTCCTCATGTGGGCGATGCCCTAAAAAACCAGGAAATTCAGCTCGTGATCAACTCTCCTATCGGCGTAGCCGCCCAGGAAGACGATCGCATCATTCGTCGCAGCGCCCTAGAGTATAAGATTCCAATTGTCACCACCATTGCGGGTGCCAAAGCCACCCTAGCCGCTATTCAATCGCTCAAGGAAAGCGAGATAACTGTAAAAGCATTGCAGGACTACCTGGGTCACAAGTAGCCTGCTCTTTCGTGAGATTTCGTTCTCTAGTACATTTCATTCTCTAGTGCATAGACATCGTAAGCAACTTCTTCATAGGGATGTGCAGCTTTCATGGCGGCGATAACAGCAGCGAGCTTAGCGCGATCGCAAATTGTCTCTATGCGTTCCTCCGCTACTGCTTCAAGCTGGCCTATCGTCCCAATGTGAGGGTTGGCGCCCTGTTCAGGCTGAAACTGTCCTATACCCTTAGAGGAAAAAGAGCAGTTGCTATATTTTTCAGTTTTTCCTGCGCCCGCTTTCCCTAGTGCTGCACGAACATTGTCTGCATCAGTCTCAGGAACAAAAACCACGATTTTCACAAACTTTGAAGCCATCTTAGACCCTTGAAAAAACACCTAAATCACCTACCATTCTGACTTGAAAAGGCGCGGGCTCGCTTGCGTAGCTGCCGCTTGCTATATAATTTATGGGGTCAAATCTGTAAGAGAAATACACCGGTGAAGAATACCCGAGAAGTCATCGTGCCGGAAGGGATGGAAGTGTTGTATGAAAAATATCACTACTGCCCAGGGATTAAAGTTGGCAACATGCTGTATATTTCTGGACAGGTGGGGCGAGACGAGAATTTGCAGATTGTAGAGGGAACAGAGGCACAGTTTGTTCAGGCCTTTGAGAATGTAAAAAAGGTGCTGTTGGCCGCAGGCGCTACTTTCAATGAGGTAGTCGAGATGGTTACTTACCATGTTACCGAGGCTAATTCTGAATCTAACGGCTCGGACTCGCCGCTGACAATTCTTGATCTGCCGCTGTTTATTGAGGTTAAGAATCGCTATTTTACACGGCAATATCCAACCTGGACAGGCGTTAGCGTCACCGGCCTATCCACAGCAGGGCTGATCGTAGAAATTAAGTGTTACAGCAGTCCTAGAAGATTAGGTGAGGGTTAGGAGAAAGTTAAAAGAAGATTGTAGGAAGGCTAAGAACGGCGCTGTTCTCAACTGTTCAGGAAGTCCATCACTGCCGCCGAGACTTCCTCTGGTATTTGATTCATCATGCAGATGGTGCCGGTTTCAAATTCAACCACTTCGCCGTGAGGAATCACTTCCGAGACAAAATGGCGATCTTCTGCCTTTGCCAGGCCCAGCCGCTCAAACTCTCGCACGTCATCCATGCCCCACAGTATCAGGGTAGGACACTCGATCAGGCGCAGTCTTTCTGCCGCGCTCATACAGTAGTTGCCCACCGCCCACACCGCATACAGGGGATAATCAAAACATTTCAAGTCGTCTAACACCCAGCGGTGGTTGAGCGAAGCAGAGCCCACATATCGCAATCGCGCCTGCCATCTTTCCATTAAGTGAGAACCGTCTGCTTTGACTTTGAAGCCTTTTTCAAATAGCTCAAAGAGTCTATTCTTTCCCATTTCTCCAAAGCCGGGAGTGTTGGAAAGGATGAGCTTGTTGACGCGATCGCCATAAGCTGCCGCCACTTCCCCCGCAATAAAAGCGCCGGTATGATTGCCCAAAATGCTGATCTT
>JBGTGK010000409.1:0-4534 GCA_041746795.1 Phormidesmis sp. | reverse complement strand
TAGCTAGGCGAGACCCAGGACTATAATTGCCCCTTTGATTTGACTTGTTCATAGAGCGTTTCCATCGCTTCGATAAACGAGTTATCTCGATGCCAGAAGGCAGGAAAATCGCCCTGCTTTTTGACCTGAATCGCCGATACCGACTTTTCAGAGAGGGTTTCCATCGTTTGCGGGAGCTGTTTTTTGCCCTGCCAAAATTCTCGTAGGTTAGTTTCGCCCTGTGCAGGCAGCGTTTCTGGCGGCGCGTAGTAGGCGGCAGCGGGCTGTGGAGTGCTCTGCGCTGACTGTAGCTCTGCTGAAAGTGCCTGCCCTAGGGGAGACTTGGACAGTTCTTTTATCAGGTTCTCTCGGGACAGGCCCCGCAGTTCAAACAGTAAAAACGGGTCTTGGTCGAGTTCGGCGGCGACGAGGTAATACACCCCGGCAATGTGCTTGCAGGGATTGCTCCAGTCTGGACAAGAACAGCTCGTCTTAAAGTCTTTTTGGCTGCCCGGCAGCAGGTTCAAGTTCAGCGACTGAAAAGTCTTCTCGATATCGTCTGGGATTTCGTTGAGCAATAGCCGAGAAATAACGCTAGCCTTTGAAGCCATTTCAGCCACAGCTGCTGACCATTTGGCCGCACTCAAGGACTGAAATTCGATGGTGATGTGGTAAAGCGGCTCTTTGTGGACGCCAAAGTAGGGATTGATCGAGCCGCGCACCTGGGCAGTCACAAGATTGCCGTCAAGGTCAAAGGATTTGACCTTGCGGCCTCGGGCGTAGGATCGCCCTCGGCTGAGGCGACCCGAATCAGTCAGATTCTCAATGGCGGTGATAAATTTTTGCCCCCACCAGCTGCGGCTAAATTGGCTCACGGTGCTGCTCTCCTAATTCTATGATTGCGCTCTTGTTGAGTGAAATGAGCTGCCTGAAAGCGTTATCATCCAGCTCCGTTAGCCAAGACTCGTCAGCGCCGACGATAGCGCCTGCCAGTTTCTTTTTGTCCTCAATCATTTCGTCAATACGCTCTTCTAAGGTGCCAATGGCAACAAACTTGTGAATAAACACATTCTTTTTTTGGCCAATGCGAAAGGCGCGATCGGTGGCCTGGTTTTCGACTGACGGATTCCACCAGCGATCAAAGTGAAAGACGTGGTTGGCCTTGGTGAGGGTAATGCCAACGCCGCCTGCCTTTAGAGACAACACGAAGACCGACGGCTCTGTCTCAGGGTGTTGAAATTCGGCAATCATGGCCTCGCGCTTTTTTTGGGCGGTGCCGCCATGTAGGTAGTAGGTGTTGCAGTGGAGGGTTTGGCGGATGTATTTCTCTAGGGCGTGGCCGAGTTCGGTAAATTGGGTAAAAACCAGCAGGCTGTCTTGTTCTGCCCTGGCTTCTTCAATCATTTCGGTGAGGCGCGTGAGCTTATGGGATCTGACTGCCGTAAACTCGCTGTCATCCTGTAAAAACTGCCGGGGATGATTGCAAACCTGCTTGAGCTTGGTGAGGGTGGCTAAAATCAGGCCCTTTCGCTGAATGCCCTCTTCTGCATTTTCTAACTGCTGCTCAACGTCTTTGACCACCGCTTCGTACAAAGATGCCTGTTCTTTTGTCAGGTTACAGAACAGTTTTTGTTCGACTTTATCCGGCAGATCTTTGATGATCGACTGGTCGGTTTTGACCCGCCGTAGGATAAAGGGTTCAATCAGTTTTTTAAGGGTGGCTGACTGGCGGAGATTGTTGTTTTTCTGGATCGGCACTTCAAAACTTTTACGAAATTGGGTTTGGTTGCCTAAGTATCCCGGATTTAAAAAGTGAAAAATAGACCATAGATCTAGCAGCCGATTTTCAATGGGGGTGCCTGTTAGGGCGAGTCGATGGGGCGCGGAAAATTTACAGATGGCTTTAGTTAGCGCGGCTTTGGGATTCTTGATATTTTGGGCTTCGTCTAGCACGATGCGGTGCCACTCAACCCGGTTGAACAATTTTGCATCTTTGCGGGCTAAGGCAAAGGAGGTGATGATAATGTCGTGGTTGCGACAGGCCCGTTTGAAGGCTTTGGCCTCTTTTATGCGATCGCTCCCATGATGCACAGCGGCAGTAATATGCGGCGCAAACTTGTGAATCTCTCGTCGCCAGTTGCCCACAACAGAAGTGGGCGCGATCAGCAGGGTTGGGGGTAGCAGGTCAGATGCACGGCTAGATTCGGGATCTTTAGGCTCTCGCTCCTGCACTAACCTAGCAATCACCTGGACGGTTTTGCCCAGGCCCATATCGTCGGCTAGGCAGCCGTTAAGCCCCAGATCTTCTAAATATTGCAACCATGACACGCCGCGCTTTTGATACGCTCGCAGCTGACCAGCAAAGTGAGCGGGGTCATCTACGGGCTGAAGCTGGGTTTTGTCGCTGAGTTTACCCAGCATTTCGGCGAGCATGTCTTGGCGATCGCACACCACCTCCAGCTCGCCGTCATCACCTTTAACCGTCAGCTTCAAAAAGTCCAGCAGAGACAGCTCTGGATTTTCGACCTGATGGGTTTTCCAGAATTCCAGCATTTGCTGCATCTTGTCCTGGTCTAGCTCAATCCACTGACCGCGAAACTGCACCAGCGGGGTTTTGGCATTGACTAGCTGGTGCCACTCTTGTTCGCTGACCGGTTCATCTCCAATGGCTAGCTCATATTGGTATTCCACCAGACGATCCAGAGAGAAATAGCTTTTGGATTTGTCTTTGCCGCCAGACAGAGATTTTCCCTTGGCCTTGAGCCGAACCTTAGCCCGCCGCCGTCCCTGGGGCGTCCACCAGGCCGGAACCAGCACCTTATAGCCTGCATTTTCCAAAACCCAGGCAGATTCTTTGAGGAAGGTAAAAGCCTCGCCTAGCGCCAGCTGAACGCCTACGGGCTGATCGGTCTCTAGCCCCTGCCACAGCGCCGGATAAATGCGGGAGGCGTAGCCCAGATTAAGCAAGAGGGTCTGCTCAAAGTCTGAACCGAGACGGCTTTTAAGCTTTTTCTGCGGCGGCGTGCCCATCCTCCAATAGTCGTCTAAAGAGAGCTTTAGGGAGGGGTCGTCTTTGGGGGCAACTTCAAACTGGAGCTGCCAGGGGTCATCTGGATTAACCGGGTCTAGAAGATGAAAGTACAGGTAGAAGGGCTGATCGGTTTGGGTGCGCACAATGCGATCTCGCCAGGTCTGCCACTGCTGATATTGTTCTAGTCCCGTCTGTTGCACCCAAATGTGTAAGTTCAAACAGTCGCCTAGCACCGAGTCTGTAACAGTCTTTTCAAACGCTTTGGTAAAAGGGGTATGAGTCACAACCTCAGCCAGTAAGCATTCAGAAAAGTGACGCAGCAGCGTCAGCTGATTGTAAAGTTGAGGGTCTTCGTGGGGCACAGCAAACCCGGCTGCGCATAGCAGCGGCATATACTCAACATATTGTTCTAGGAGGGTTTCATATTCGTCGCCGATAAATTCCCAACCTGAATATAGCGTGAACTGTTCTGAGGATTGAGAACCTGTTGTTTTTTTGCGACCAGATGAGCGCCCTAAAGAGGCTTTTTTAGCGGTCGATTTGTGCGGTGCCAGGGGGCGATACTTCAGGGCCGGAATGTAGTGATCTTTGAAAATGCTCCGCTTCAGGGCTTGGGTGAAGTGAAACCAAAAGAGTAGGTCGCTACCAAGCTGTAGCTCGCTGAGGCTGTGCAGTGTCAAAAAATGCAGCTCATTTAGCAGCGGGACGATGCCCATTGCCTTCGAGCTGCTGTCTGTAGGCGGGGCGCAGTCAATCGGGTAGCCATCTACTTCCCAATATTCAAATTCAAACGTTTCGGGGAGCGCTATCTCCAAATATCGGGATAGCTCCAGAGACGGTAAGGGAGCGCAGTCAACGGTGGGAAGCAAAAAATAGCAGGGTTCAATCCAGTTTTCTAGCGGTGTGTTGTCTGGGGACTGAAGCTTAAATTTGTCGGCCAAAGTGCGGGCCAGCTCATCACCGGTGAGCTGAAGCGGATAGCGACCCTGCTCTTCTAGCTCAGGCTGCCGCGCTGTCGTCTCTATCCACAGGTAAAAACGCCCTGCTTGGATAAACTCAGCATCAGGGTTAGGAATCCAGGTACCGTGAAGAATCTGCATGGCGCGCTCCAAAACAGCCTATGGTTAGTTGGCCATTTGACTGCTACAGCACTCATACTATCGTGTTTATTGTGATCGCCGCTTAGAAAAAGTACAGCAGTTGCTTTTAGATAGAGCAATGCCGAGCGATCGCGCAAGCGCTGACTTGTCAGTTCGCAAATACACCGCCAAACGCTCCGCCCGCTGGTCTGCTGCCTCAGCCCGCTGCCATTCTGCTCCGGCTCGCTGCTGAAATTGGCTGAGCTAAACTTGTAGTCGTTGTATCTTTTCCTCTTGCACCAGTTAGGGTTGTCTCGGCTGGCCATGAGATCGCAGCACCTAGCAAGGTTAGAAAAAACGCCGCTCTGATGGCTTTGGCAGTTTCATTGGAATAGCTCATCTTGTATGAACCCTAGTCTTCTCGTCTCTGCTCAGGCTGCAAGGA
>JBGTGK010000408.1:0-6912 GCA_041746795.1 Phormidesmis sp. | reverse complement strand
CACTGGTAGCCACCAGGTCGGAGATATCTATCTCGGCACGGTAGAAAATATTTTGCCAGGCATTGACGCCTGCTTTGTAAACATTGGTGATAGCGACAAAAATGGCTTTATGCACGTCTCCGACCTGGGGCCGCTAAAGCTTAAACGCATGGCCGGTTCTATCACTGAGCTACTTGCACCCCGGCAAAAAGTGCTAGTCCAAATTATGAAGGAGCCCACCGGCAATAAAGGCCCTAGGCTCACCGGCAAAGTAACCTTTCCCGGTCGATATTTAGTATTGATGCCCTATGGCAAAGGCGTTAACCTATCGCGCCGAATTCGCAACGAGACAGAGCGAAACCGCCTCAGGGCGCTAGGCATTTTGATTAAGCCGTCCGGTACAGGACTGCTAGTTAGAACTGAAGCTGAAGGCGTTTCTGAAGAAGCCATCATTGAAGACCTTGAAGCCTTGCAGCACCGCTGGGAAGACATTCAGCAAGAGGCGATGGCTACTCGCCCGCCATCGCTGCTGAATCGGGACGACGACTTTATTCAGCGTGTACTGCGCGATGTATACAGCGACGATGTTAACCGCATTGTTACCGATACAGAAGGCGGTTTTGAAAGAACAAAACAGCACCTAGCAAGCTGGAGTGACGGTCGCATTCCCCCAGGGATTTTAATTGACTACCATCGCGAGCCCACTCATATTCTTGAGTACTTCCGGGTTAACGCCGCAATTCACGAAGCGCTCAAGCCCAGAGTAGACCTGCCGTCGGGTGGATACATTATCATTGAGCCGACCGAAGCGCTAACCGTTATTGACGTCAACTCGGGATCTTTTACTCGTTCGGCTACGGCCAGGGAAACGGTGCTGTGGACTAACTGCGAGGCCGCCGTTGAAATTGCTAGGCAGCTAAAGCTACGCAACATTGCTGGGGTGATCGTCGTTGATTTCATTGATATGGAGTCCCGCCGAGACCAGATGCAGGTGCTAGAGCAGTTTGGCACTTCTTTGCGTCCAGACAAATCACGTCCGCAAATTTCTCAGCTTTCTGAGCTTGGTCTAGTAGAGCTGACTCGTAAAAGGCAGGGACAAAACATCTATGAGCTGTTCGGCAGAACTTGCCCAACCTGCGGTGGATTGGGCTATTTGGCGCATTTACCTAGCGAAGCACCCGGCCATACCGAGCAAGTTTCGGTCGTCTCTTCGCGTCCGCAGGGATATAGTTCTCCTGCTCAAAGCTTCTCCCAGCGCCCATCAGCAAAGGAGGAGCGGGCCGTTAGCATAGAGCCACAGTCAGAACTGCAAGAGCTGGATTTGCTCAACCATCCTAACTATCAGGATAAAAATGGGCGTGGCAGCCGTCGCCGCCGCCGTCGCGGTTCGGAAAAAGTCCCTGTGCGGAGCAGTTCACGTTCAGCGCCAGCAAGTCCCGTGCCAGCCGTGAGAGAAACGGACGAGTCTAATAATAGCAACAACCGGCATCGCAGCAGAGCTGATGGGGCTGATGGAGCTGACAGAGCCGATATCAACGAAGAAAGGCAGAGCCCAATTAACGAGCCTTCTGACCAAAAATCTCCTACAGGTGCAGAGCCTGCAGCTCGTCAGAAGCGTACTCGCAATGGTCGCAGGAAGTCAGAGGAGCCGCCCGAGATCATTGCCGTTGAAATGCCGCTAGAAGAGCAATGTGTCTATGCCGTAATGGGAATTTCTCCGCTGGTTTACAGTGAGCAAACGGTTGAGAATCCTCAAAATACCCTGGTTTCTGTAGTGCTGCCGGGTGAGGCGGCTGACTTTGTAGCAACCGCTAAGGCGGAGGCAGAAGCGGCGATCGCCAATAAGCGAATTATTCCAACACCTGTCCATGCAGAGCCCACTAAGGCTAAGGAAACAGCGGCTAGGGAAACGACTGACGAGTCCACCGCAGATCTTGATGATGAGGTTAGCACAGAGGTTGTCTTTGAAGATACTGCTGATGACAAGCCAGTGGGTAAATCTACACCTGTAAGGAAGCGCAGGCGCTCTAGCAACCCATCTTTGGAGGTAAACGGTGCTCATTCTGTAGGGACTGCGGTGTCTCCCGAAATGATAGCGGCGGATAAACCGTCTGTAGAGAAGTCTGTAGAGAAGCCCATCATTACGCCTTCACCGGCACCTGTACCGGCAATATTGACCAATGATATGGCCGATACCACGACTAGTAACATGACCAGCAATGTAGAAAATGACATGGCAGTGGAGGAGCCTGATGAAAAAACGCAGGTTGTTCGCCGTCGTCGTCGTCGCTCTTCGGCAAGCGAATAGTTTTGATCACAGCTTTGATCACGGCGGGCGTAGATGAGGTCGGTCGAGGAGCTTTGTTTGGGCCTGTTGTGGCAGCGGCGGTCATTTTGCCAGCAGGCGCGATCGACCCTCTCACCACAGCAGGCGTCACCGATAGCAAAAAGCTATCGCCTGCAAAACGAAAGCAGCTGTCAGCTCAAATCCGACAAACTGCTCACTGCGCGGTAGGCGTGGCTTCTGTCTACGAAATTGATCGGATCAACATCCTTCAGGCCTCTTTGCTGGCAATGCGTCGCGCGATCCTTCAGCTCTCACCTTTGCCTCAGCTGTGTTTAATAGACGGAAATCAGCGGGTGCCGAAGCTACCCATGGCACAGCAGACAATGGTTAAAGGAGATCAGCGCGAGCTGGCGATCGCAGCTGCCAGCATCGTTGCCAAGGTATGGCGCGATGAGCTGATCGTCCGACTAGAGCGCCGCTATCCCGGCTACGATCTATCTTCTAATAAAGGCTACGGCAGTGCCAAGCATCGAGCAGGTATCGCTAGTCTGGGCATTTGCCGACAGCACCGCAAGTCTTTTCGGAGCTGTCAGATGCCTGGGAATGGCTTGGATCGGATCGCTTAAATATTTAAGCGATCCGACCCCTAAAGCAGGCTAGAAACTTTGGCAGAGGGATGAACTGACGCCCAAACGCAGTAGTTTTTGATCAGCTGTCGCATCATTCGCTGCTTTAGCGTAATCAAAATACCGTTGAGTAGGCTATTACCCGTTCTCTCTAGCAAGGGCCTAGGCGTAAAGCGCATTGCCTGTGGCAAATCTACGCTCACGCCTAAGTTGGCCTGACCGCGCAGTCGCTGGCCCTCTGAAGTTGGCTGAACGACTAAATAGCCCTGCATGTTCATTGAAAATTTCTGATTGAAAGACTCGTGCCCTTCAAGATAGCAGCGATTAGAACTCAGTCGAACCGTGCTGTCTTCTAGCCAAACTTTGATGTCGCACACGGGCTGTAGCGATAGCCCAATGAACCGAATGGGTCGTACTTTTACCCGAAATAAGTTGGGATCAAGCATTTCGACCTGCCGCTCGTCTATCAGCGCATATACCAAACGATCGACTTCGCTCAGATATGCTTTGATAGGCAATGGCTGAGGCGGCACCGAAATGGTTACCGATTGGGAGGCGCTGAAGCGGAGCATAAAGGGCCGAACAAAATGAAATGAAAAGCGAATAAGCTAAGCCTAACACTCTATAGCATTGACGAGCTTCTTCTCCTATGCCGGTTTCAATTGCTCATCTCGGCCCTAAAGGGACATTTTCAGAATTTGCCGCCGCTACCTACGCAGACAGTCTGGGCGCAGATAGTCTTGGCGCTCAGGCAACAGAACTCAAAGCATATCCCACGATCGCTCAAGCTATCAATGCGACAGCTCAAAAGGAAGCTGACTTTTGCGTAGTGCCGGTAGAAAACTCGATCGGCGGTGGCGTCACCTTTACACTCGATACGCTATGGGAAATCGAAACCTTACAAATTCAGCAGGCTTTTACGCTACCCGTACAGCATGCCCTAATTTCCAGAGCTAAGCGTCTCGAAGATATTAAGACGGTCTACTCTCATCCGCAGGCTTTGTCGCAGTGCGGAAAGTGGTTAGAGGATAATTTACCCGGTGTGAATTTGGTAGGGGCTAGCTCGACAGCAGAACCCTTGCCCCATGTGAATGAAAATTTGGCAGCAGGCGCGATCGCCTCAAGCTGGGGTGCCAAAATCTACGACTTGCCCATCATGGCCCATCCGATCAATGACTACGCAGACAACTACACCCGGTTTTGGGTGCTTGGTCAGGCGCTGGCTGCTAGCGGCCAATATACTTCTTTAGCCTTTAGCCTGCTGAGCAACGAACCGGGAGCCTTGCTTAAACCCTTGCAGCTATTTTCTGCGCTCAATATTAATATGAGCCGCATCGAATCAAGGCCCACTAAGCGGCTGCTGGGCGACTATATTTTCTTCGTAGATATTGAGGCAAGCGCTGAGAATAGGACAACTCAAACTGCCTTAGAGCTGCTAAAAATGCATACAGCCAAGCTGAAGATTTTTGGCAGCTATAATTTAACGACCATAAAACGGATCCTGTAGAGGCCACTATAAGGATCTCAGGGAAGCACCAGCGAAGCCCAGAATCTTACTCTAAAACATCTTTTAAAGCAGTGCGAGCCGCTAAATTGTTGCGAGTAGAAGTTAAAATTTCAGCCTCGCGCTTCAGGCGGCTCAAAGTATTTTGCATTTCTAACAGCGACTGCTGCTCGTGCGAGACGCCATAAAGCGTACTGGCTACCCAATAAGAGAGCTGCAAAGGTAAGTCGGGAATATTATCAGGAAACTCAATATCCTGGCTAGTAAGTTTGCCTGACAGGCGCACGACGTCTCGCAGCAGCCGATCTACCTCTGCGGCCAGCGGCTTGAGGTCTTCTTCCACGGGTTCATCTTCAATCCACTCGACCAAACCTACCCGGTAAGGCGTCTGGCGCACGTAGTCCAAGACGCGAAAACGCTGCTGGCCTAGCGTCATGATTTTCATCCGGTCGTCAGGCATTCGCTGATAGTGAATGATCTCTGCGCAGCAGCCAACTTTGGAAATTTCGCCCGAGGTTGGATCGATCATAAGTACGCCAAAGCGGCGATCGCCCTGAAGAACCGTATTCATTAGCATTCGGTAGCGAAGCTCGAAAATATGTAGGGGTAGCTGCCGACCCGGAAAGAGCACTAGCTCAGGAAGGGGAAAAAGCGGCAGTTCGCGAACAGCAACCGAGGAGGAGAAGTCCATTATGTCCAGAATAAAGCCAAGGCACCGACTCGGAGATAACGAGTTCGCGGTGCTGGCTGTATTCTAGCGCACAGGTTCTATCGTCGGGGCATTCGCACGGGGAGCCCCTACAGCTTCACCTCAATATCGACGCCCGCAGGCAAGTCCAATTTCATCAGGGCATCAATGGTTTTAGAAGAAGGCTGGTAAATATCTATGATGCGGCGGTGCGTACGCGTCTCAAAATGCTCACGCGAATCTTTGTCTACGTGAGGTGATCGCAGCACGCAGTAAATTTTGCGACGAGTCGGTAACGGAATCGGGCCAACGGCGGTTGCATTGGTGCGGTTAGCCGTGTCGACAATTTTTTCACAGGAAGTATCAAGCAAGCGGCGATCGAAAGCCTTGAGGCGAATGCGAATCTTCTGCTGTTGAACGGTGGTAGCCATCAGGTATATGAGCGCCCTATAGTGCGCTGGTGTTTAGTTTTCTAGGTTCGGTGAGTCTGGCCTAATAGCCTTGAATTCTTAATTTTCAGTAGTCTGGATTTTTGTAGGGGCGCAAGGTCTTGCGCCCCTACGGGTTATCGCGCTATCCGCCGATCATCTATTTAGTGATCTTAGAAACAACGCCTGCACCTACAGTGCGGCCACCTTCACGGATTGCAAAGCGCATACCTTGCTCAATCGCGATCGGGTTGATGAGCTTAACGTTCATTTTGATGCGATCGCCCGGCATCACCATTTCAGCCTCGCTACCATCGTCGGCAGTAAAGCTTTCAATTGAGCCAGTTACATCAGTAGTACGCACGTAGAACTGAGGCTTGTAGCCAGGAAAGAAAGGTGTGTGACGACCTCCTTCCTCTTTATTGAGCACATATACCTCAGACTCAAACTCGGTGTGAGGGGTGATGCTCTTAGGCTTAGCTAGCACCATACCGCGCTCAATGTCTTCCTTTTGAAGACCACGAAGCAATACGCCCACGTTATCGCCAGCCATACCCGAGTCCAGAGTCTTCTGGAACATCTCTACGCCGGTAACTGTGGTGCTGCGAGTGTCGCGAATGCCAACCAGCTCAACCGTCTCACCGACTTTAACGACGCCGCGCTCAATCCGACCGGTCGCCACTGTTCCACGACCCGTAATCGAGAACACGTCCTCAACTGCCATCAAGAAAGGCTTATCGACTTCACGCTCAGGCGTCGGGATGTAGGCGTCAACCTCGTCCATCAGCGCGTGGATTTTATCGACCCACTCGTCAGCGCCGCGAGCAGTCGTCGGCTCAGCAGCAAGTTTTTCAACCGCTTTTAGCGCAGAACCGGCTGTGATCGGAATATCATCGCCAGGGAAATCATAGGAGCTAAGCAGCTCGCGTACCTCTAGCTCGACTAGCTCAAGCAGCTCTTCGTCATCTACCTGATCTTGCTTGTTCAAGAACACAACGATGTTAGGTACGCCAACCTGACCTGCTAGCAAAATATGCTCGCGGGTTTGGGGCATAGGGCCATCAGCCGCAGATACTACCAGGATCGCACCGTCCATTTGCGCCGCACCCGTGATCATGTTTTTCACATAGTCAGCGTGGCCAGGGCAGTCAACGTGAGCGTAGTGACGAGCGTCAGTCTCATACTCTACGTGAGCGGTGTTGATAGTAATACCGCGTGCTTTTTCCTCGGGAGCCGCATCGATTTCATCGTAGCGCTGAGCTTTACCGCTACCACCAGCCGCCAGGGTCATGGTAATAGCTGCTGTCAACGTTGTTTTGCCATGGTCAACGTGGCCAATTGTGCCAATGTTAACGTGGGGTTTGCTTCTTTCAAATTTTGCGCGTGCCATGAATTTTTCT
>JBGTGK010000407.1:0-10791 GCA_041746795.1 Phormidesmis sp. | reverse complement strand
AAAAGTCCCGTAGAATTGCTCACTGGCCAGCCCCATCCGCACTGGTTGGAGCTATTGGGCTTTAAGCGGTTCCAGAGAGCCTAAAGGTTGACTCAATCAGCAGGCTGGGCCATTGATAACGATGGTCTATTTTGTGCTGAGAGAGTTACCTAAAATCGGCCTTTTTTGAACCATACTACCCAGGCAAAGCTTTCAGAAATCATTCATGTTCTTAATAAGGGATGTGCGTTTAAATAAAGTACCAGTCCATCCGGCCTTCGACTACGCTCAGGCCTCGGTTTCAGATTTGCATATTTGGTACTTTATTTATGAGCGACTCCCTAAGCGCTTTAACACTGACTTTACCGACGCTGACAAATACTTCTTCAGCCAGATCGAAGAAGAACTCATTCAGAATGAAGCGTTTTCTCAACAGGCCAAAAGCAACTCAATTCAAAACTTCAAATATGGCTTTGAAGACATCTTCTTGAATACATTGATCGAGCGCATGGAAGACGATCAAGATATTTCTACAAAGATCTTCAACAACCCAGAGTTTGGTGATGCAGTTAGGGCTTGGATGCTTCAGAAGATCTATGATCGCTTTACAGAAGAATCTTAAGCTTCCTAATCAAAGTACACAAGTTTATACTTAATTTTAGTAGCGGTGGGTTCACTAGCCTCAATACTCCCACTTGTCATAAGCCTCAAAGTCAGCTTTAATTTCGTCTTTATGCTCAATAAACAAACGTCGACCAATATCATAGGTAATTCGGGGTAGGGCAAACTGTAGATCGGTTAAATTTGCGCGAAAGCCGCTGAGTAAGGCCGCGCCACAAGCGGGATAGTAGCAGCGCCTGAGGTAGTCGTGATCAGCAGACTTTGGGATGAATTCGAGACTTTTGCCTAAGTAAGGATAGTGGGACATTTCTGCGTGTTCATCACCGGGAGCAGGGGTAAAATAGTCTTGCCAGCGGGCGATGTGGGGAGAGAGCGATCGCAGCTCCCCTTGTCGGTCAATGTTCGTCACAAATCCAGTCCCACAGATCAGCGCGTCATGCTGAAATAAGCGAGAGTTCTCACCATACGATCCAACAATCTCATTATTCTTATAGCTGATGCTTTTAATCGGGGCGTTGGTGTGAAGCTTAAAGCGAGGATCGCCAATCGCTTGATGATAGGTATGGGCAGGGGGCAACTGTCCTAGTCGAAGTTCTGAGAGACTGTAAGCCCACTTCATTTCATCGGGCAGGTCTATATAGTGGCGATGGTAGCCGTTCCATTCGCTCCAGCGAATCCGGTTGAGGTTGGGTAAATGCGAACGACGAATAGTGAGATCTACCGATTTTGCGCCTGCTTTTAGCAGTAAGAGGGCATTGTCAAACGCACTCGCGCCGCCGCCCACAATCATCACTCTCTTATCTGCAAAGCTAGGAAAATCAATATCATCCATCGTGTGGTGGTAGCAGCGATCAGGCAAGCTCTCTTGAACAATGTTAGGAATATTCTTACCGCCCGCACACTCCATTCCCGTTGCAAAAACGATAAATCGGGCCTTGTAAATATCTGGCTTGCCCTGGTGCTGAGCATGTAGCCAAAAGCACTGCTCTGACTCATGCCAGGTAATATCATGAATGTGAGTGTCGTTTTGAATCGGTAGGTCTAAAACTTTGCCGTACCAGTCTAAATAGCTGGCCCACAGCGGGCGGGGAATGTAGCTGATTTTTTGCCAGTAGTCAGCGCCGTAGCAGGCCTCACACCAGCGGCGAAAGCTGAGATTGGGCACGCCCCAGTCGAGGCCGCCAGTCACTTTTTTGGGCGATCGCAGCAGCGCATTTCGAGCAAACTTTCGCCACACGCCTTCGTGACTCGCCGGGCGACGATCAAAAATGCGAACCCGGCTAATCCCCTGCTGCCGTAGCCCAAAAGCCGCCGACTTGCCGACCTGTCCAGCCCCTAAAATGGCAACCTCTAAAATGTTAGCTTCCCGGCTATAGTCCCAGGTACGACCGGGATAGCTGACAATTTCTAAGTCGGCGTAGAGCGCAGCCATCAGTCCGTGCAGCCGTTTTTCAGCATTGGGTAGCAGTGAGGGAACTTCCCAAAAATCTTGAGTAATCGGGCTCGCGGGCGGCACGGAGGTGGCGTGAGTATCAGACATCGAATGGCCCAGGCTTACTTAAACAGCTTTGAGCGTAGCTAAAGATACTATTTTTCACTGTAAAAGACCTTACAAATTAGGTTAAGCCAATATGAAAATTGCTTGCAATAAAAGCTGCCTGAATTCTACCAAGTGAGAATATGTCCCTACCTACCCAAACGCCTCTTAAAACGCCTCAGAGACGACCCATCATAGAAAAAGCTGCCACTGAAGACTACCCGCTCAGTGCGGTACCGCTCTCTGAGCGCAAGCCTTTTTGGTCACTTTCTCTGCTGCTCATGGGGTTCGCCCTAACCTCGACTACGCTTTTCGCCGGTGGAGCCATTGGGCCTTCATTCAGCTTCCCGGCGCTGATGGGGGTGATTGTATTTGGCAACCTAATCTTAGGGGTGTACTGCGCGGCGCTGGGCTACATCGCGGCCAAAAGCGGACTTACAACGGTGCTGATGGCTCGCTTTAGCTTCGGCAATGTGGGCTCTCGCTGGGTGGATTTCATCTTAGGATTTACCCAAATTGGCTGGTATGCCTTTACAACTGCCGTGATTGTTCAAGTTTTGCTAGAAATTTTTGGCGCGCCGACCGCTGGCTGGCTGTCGGTGCTGCTGATATTTTTCTTCAACTATGCTTTTTGTGCGACGGCCTACATCGGCTACCGAGCGATGGACTGGCTGAGCCGGATTGCCGTTCCAGCGATGCTGCTGTTGGTCGCGATTAGCCTTTTCCTGGCGGTAGGAGATTATGGCAGTGCGACGATCGCAGCCCCCACCGGAGAGTTAGGCGTAGGCGGGGCGATCGCGATCGTCATCGGCTCTTTTATTTCGGGTGGCACCCAAGCGACTAACTGGAGTCGCTTTGCCGACTCTGGGAAAAGCGCCATTTGGGCGACGCTGAGCGCCTTTTTGTTTGTCAACGGCCTTTTGGTGTTCGCCGGAGCCTTCTGCTCTATGGTGTATGGCTCAGAAGATTTAATCAAGGCCATGGGCACGCAAGGCATTTTAGCGGGCGGCGTGATTTTACTCATTTTGAACGTGTGGACAACGCAAGACAATACCATTTATTCCTTTTCGGTGGCGGGCGCAAATATGTTTCGCACCCACAAGCGACACGCCTTTGTGCTGGGCGGTGCTACCCTTGCGCTCATCCTGACGCTCTCAGGCATCTACGATCTTTTACCGACCTATTTAATTTTCCTGGGCACCATCATTCCGCCGGTTGGCGGCATTATTATGGTGGACTTTTGGCTGCGTTATGGCGGGCGCTTCCCCACGCTATCTTCTCGGCTACCTGCTTTCAACTGGGCGGGTGTGCTGGCTTATATCGCCGGGTCTCTGGTCGCTTTTATCACGGGGAATGCAAATATTGGCATTGGCCCTGTTAATGGGATTGCTACGGCTGCTGTTGTGTACGGCATTTTGTACCGTGTTATTCCTCAGACGGTTCGCTCGGCAGAAAGGTATTAGCGGACTAGCGGGTGAGTACACTATTATTAGGCTGAACTATTACGGCTTAAAACTTCCTTGGACATCCTGGATCGAATTACAGATGCGGTTGCGGTCTTTGGCTACTGGGGCATTGCGGCCCTGATGCTATTAGAAAACGTGATCCCGCCGATTCCTTCGGAGCTGATTATGCCGTTGGCAGGGTTTGCAGCGGCTCGGGGAGAAATGAATTTGGCGGGCGCGATCGCTGCCGGTACCGTAGGATCAGTGCTCGGTGCCCTGGTTTGGTACTACATTGGGCGATCGCTTGGGTTCGAGAGAATCTGTCGGCTGGCCGACCGTCGAGGAAAGTGGCTAGGCATCTCTAGCCAAGAAATTATCACCGTTCAGCAGTGGTTTGCTAAGCAAGGCGGCTACTGGGCGATAGGACTAGGCCGACTGGTTCCCGGCATTCGCACCTATATCTCTGTGCCCGCAGGCGTGACCCAAATGCCGCTGGGCGCATTTTTGTTCTATTCAACATTGGGATCGCTAGGATGGATTTCACTCCTCACCCTAGCGGGCTTTTTGCTGCGGGATAACTACGAAGCGGTTGCCAGCTTCGTTGGGCCAATCAGCACAGGATTAATTGCTGTCGTTGTCGTGGTGTTTGTTGTTTGGCTGGTCTATCGGCTGTGGAAAAACAGCCGCGATTCTGTTTCCTGATGTCTGCTTCCTGATTTTTGCTCTGCTGGTTTCTGCTTTACAGCGCATCAGCAAACACACAGCGACCCATTGAAAGATCAAACAGGTGGAGACCATACTGCTGAGAGAGTGCTTCAAATACATGCAGCCCTCTGACGCTGTTGCCGTTTTTATCAATTAATGGAGAGAAGGTGGCAATACCGGCAACGCCCGGCACTACAGCAATAATGCCGCCCGAGACGCCGCTCTTAGCCGGAATGCCTACCCGATAGGCCCATTCGCCAGCCCGGTTGTACATACCGCAGGTATACATCACGCTCAGCAAATCTTTCGCATAGTCGGCACTTAAGGCCTGCGCTCGGCTGACCGGCTGCTTTCCTCGATTGGCAAGCGTCGCGGCCATCATGGCTAAATCCTGGCAGTTCACCATGACTGAACACTGCTGAAAGTAAAGGTCGAGGGCTGAGTCGATATTATGGCTAATCATGTCGAAGTTGAGCATGAGGTGAGCCATCGCCCGATTGCGATGGCCGGTAGAACGCTCGGACATAAAGGTGGGCATATCGATCACGACTTCATGGTTCAAGTAGCGCTCGAACATGGCGAGCAGTCGGTTGAGCTTGTCGGTAGGATTGGTGCCTTTGATCAGGCTAGAGGTGGCGATCGCCCCCGCATTAATCATCGGATTAAAGGGCCGCTTAGAATCTTCATCTAGCCGAATCAGCGAATTAAACGGATCGCCCGTAGGCTCTACACCCACTTTTTCTAACAGCTCCTCGCGACCGTGATCTTCGAGCGCTAAGCCGTAGGCGAACACTTTGGAAATCGACTGAATGGTGAAATTTTGGTGCGTGTCTCCAGCTTCGAAAGTTTGCCCATCGGCGGTGACAACGCTAATGCCAAACCAGTCAGGGTCGGCCTTTGTGAGTTCTGGAATGTAGCTGGCAAGGCTGCCGTCGTTTAACGAGTGATAGCGGCTGTGAAGGTCGTCAAGAAACTTTTGAAGAGAGGCCATAAGGGTCTGCTTTTTCTATCTATTTTTCTATCTACAGCGCGTTGCGACAATTTAAATCTCTCGCTACCGTAGAGATAACGTTGTTTGGATTGTTTTACAATGCTTTTTCCTTTCTTTTGCGGGCCTCATCATCAGCCTTCCTATCAAGACTATCAACAGTTCAAGCTAGAGCGGCTCAAAGCCATTCGCGACTTTTTAGAAGGTCGTTTGGCCGCCACCAATGCAGAAATTGAGACCGTTGAAAGGCAGGTGGCGACGACGGCAGGCTCTACCGCAGGCTAGCGCTTTGCTGCTTGAGTAAGGCGATTGATTTGGCAACCTCTCGGCGATATTTAAGCGCCCATCAGCCAGTAGCATATTACTGTCTGCAAGTTTGAGGAAGCTTCTTAATGCGCCGACTGTTTGTTGTCTGTCTTGCGTTCTGCTTTGCCGTCACGATGGCTTTGCTATTAGCCCAGCCTAGCAGCTCCCAATCTAGCGGCGCTCAGCCTAGCAGCTCAGCCGTTGAAACCGTTGAGCGTATAGCCCAAGGAACTGGCGGCGCGGTAGCCAGTGTAGATGCTCTGGCCACACAAATCGGCATTGACACCCTTAGAAATGGCGGTAACGCGGTGGATGCTGCCGTTGCGACTGCCGCTGCTTTGGGCGTTACCGAGCCTTTTTCGGCAGGCATTGGCGGCGGTGGGTTTATGGTAATTTATCGACCCAAAGGCTTGTCAGAAAACGCAGCGGAAAATGCAACGGTTGTCACCTTGGATGGTCGGGAAGAAGCGCCTGCTGCGGTTACGCCTGATCTTTTCCGAGATCCAGAGAGTGCGACGGGAGAGCCTTTACCTTTTTTCCCTAATCGCGTTAGCAGCGGCCTGGCAGTAGGCGTTCCGGGCACGCTTTTAAACTGGGCAACCGCTGCTGAGCGATATGGAACCAAGCCTTTGGCGGACTTGCTGCAACCGGCGATCGCACTTGCCGAAACCGGCTTCACCGTAGACGAAACCTTTAACAGCCAGGTACAGAAAAATCAGAGCCGCTTTTCAGCCTTTTCCAGCACGCGATCGCTCTACCTACCCAACAGCCAACCCCCCGTCGTCGGCAGCAAAATCCGCAACCCGGATCTAGCCAAAACCTACCGGCTGCTGGCCGCGAAAGGCGTTAACGCTTTTTATCGAGGTGAGATTGCAGGCGCGATCGCCCAAACCGTGCAAAATCCGCCCGTCGTTGCCCAACCTCCCTTTAAAGTGTGGCCCGGCCAAATGACCCTCGCCGACTTAGATCGCTACGAAGTGCGGGTTCGACCGGCGACAGAAAGCACCTACCGGGGCTATCATTTCTATGGCATGGGCCTGCCCAGCAGCGGCGGAACCACAGTAGCTGAAACGCTGAACTTGCTGGAAGGCTACGACTTAGGCGCTCTAGAGCGTGACCAAGCGTTACACTATCTGATCGAAGCAGAACGGCTAGCTTTTGCAGATCGCAATGCGTACTTAGGCGATCCAGAATATGTGGATGTGCCTTTGCCTGGGCTTTTGAGCAAGGGGTATGCGGGCGATCGCGCCAAGTCTCTGCCAGATCGAGTCCCTGCCAATGAGTCTGACTATCGAGCTGCTGCTGGAAATCCTTTGCCCTACCAAAAAGATCCTAGCCCCAGCCTAACCACAGCACCCGTAGCCGCCGTTTCAAAAGCCAGAGAAGGCCTTTCTACGAGCCATCTGACGGTAGTTGACGGCGACGGCATGATTGTTTCTTACACGCTTACGATCGAGTCTACGGGCGGTAGCGGCATGGTTGTCCCCGGCTATGGCTTTATTTTAAACAACGAGCTGACGGATTTTGATGTAGAAGTTCCTCACCCAAATGTGCCAGAGCCGGGTAAGCGACCCCGTAGCAGCATCGCGCCAACGATTGTGATCGCGCCCGATAGCAGCCTGATAGCTTTTGGTTCTCCTGGCGGTTCTACCATCATTACGACCGTGTTGAATATTGCGGTGAATATGGTGGATTTTGGCATGGATTTGGGGAGTGCGATCGCCGCCCCCCGGCTCTCCCAGCGCAACAACGGCACTACCGAAGTAGATCAAGGCTTTGAAAATACGGAAATCGGCCAAGCCCTTTCAGCCTATGGGCACCAGCTAAAACCAACGGATGAAATTGGAGCCGCTACCGGCATTGTAGTCAGTCCAGAGGGCCAGATAACAGCGGCAGCAGAACCGCTTCGCAGAGGCGGCGGTAGCGCTATGACGGTGAAGTAGCTACGGTTTTGAGTAGCGTTTTGAGTGTAGAGCTTGAGCACGGTTTATAATCAAAAGCGTCACCCGCGAGTTTCACGATGGTTCAGGCTCAGCCAAAATTAGTGACTTTTCAGGAATCTCTGGACTGGAAGCCAGAAGCCGGACGCTATGAGCTACACGATGGGGTGATTGTTAAAATGCAGCCGACAGGCCCCCACGATCAGGTGGTAGGCTTGCTAAACCGTAAGCTCAACGCCTTTCTCGATCGAGAGAACCTGAGTTATTTCATTCCCAATACTGCGATGATTCAGCCCTTAGGATTCGAGAGTGGATACAAGCCAAAGATGAATCCACCATTTCCTTTAACTTGTACGGTGTTACCGATCACAGCCGCCGCTATAAGTACGATCCTAAAACCTTAGCCGCTGAAAAATTCTAGCTCTCGTCGGTGGCTATTCTGTTCGTTGGCTGTTCTATAAAGCCTCATGTCCGCAAAATATCAGGGTAGCGCCGATGCCATGGCATCTACCTCGGCCTCCATCTCAGCGGATTCGTCAAAGCAGGCCCCGGTTAAATCAGCGTCTGACCAGTCCACGTTGGTCGCGTCAATCCGGCGTAGGTCGGCACGGTTAAACTTGGCCCGGTGAAGGTGCGCTCCATCTAAGTTTGCACCCGCTAGCTGAGCATCTTGAAAATCGCTGTTTTGCAGCCTGGCTTCACTTAAGTTGGCAGCAGTCAGGTCTGCTTCTTGAAAGCCTGCGCCCTTTAGCCGGGCCTCTTTAAAGCTGACGCCGCTTAAGTCTAGGCCGCTGAAGTTAAGGCCGCTGAGGAACGCGCGGTCGAAGGTAGCTCCATTGAATCGGGTTTGGGCGATCGCGCTGCCAATCAGCTTGGCCCCACTCAAATTAGCCCAGGCAAAGTCTGCGCCCGCTAGCTGAGCATTGCGCAAGTTTGCCCCGGTTAAGTTTGCGCCGCTAAAGTTAGCCTCGGTGAGCTGCGCCGCTCGTAAGTTAATGTGCGAGAGCTGTGCGCCACTAACCAGGGCGCGGGCAAAGTTAGCTCTGACGCCGAATGCGCCCTGAAGGTTGGCCTTAATCAGCGTGGCCTGAGTAAACCGGCTGTCGCTCATTTTGGCGTACATCAGGTTCGCCCCGCTCAGATTTGCGTTGGCAAAGTTAACCTTAGTTAAAAAAGTGCGGCTAAAGTCTGCGCCGCTGAGGTTACTGCCCGCGAAGTTTACCCCCACGAAAATTTGGCCCGAAAAGTCGGCTCCTGCCAACTGAAGGCCTTTGAAATCTCGATAGCCTTCTTCATAAAGGCGTAGGATATCTTGGGATTGCATAAGGTAGCCTAATTTAAGCTCAGTAATTCTAGAAAAAGTCTATAAGGACAAGGTTTTAGAATGAGTCAGAGTCCCTGACTGACCGCACCCTTTTTTGACTTCTCAGTTTTTGATTTCACAATCAAAAAGTTAAAAAAGATAGTCAAACAAGGTCTAAGTGGCATAAAGGAAGTCTTCCTTACTAACTAAAGTAGTAGGTAACTAGTCCAGAATGGGCAAATGATTCGACAACCCCACATAGCCACTAAAAACTTAAAGAAGATCCTACATATTTTAATAATTTCCCTATCGGCTCTCACCTTAAGCGCCCCTTTATGTGAATTAAGACCTGCAACTCAAGCTTTATGACTCAAAAAAATAAGATGACTCAAAAAATTGGATTTTCCCTACTGTGGTTGGGCTTCAGCGTTTATGCCTTTACCTTAGCGCCCCCTTCTCAGCCGGATACCCTGGATCTGATCGTCAGGCTTTCTTCGGGGCAGTGGGACGGCATTAATCCTGCCATTATTGCTTTATTTAACCTGATGGGCATTTGGCCCATGGTGTACGCCTGCCTAGCCCTGATTGATGGCATGGATCAAAAGGTTCCGGCCTGGCCTTTTGTAGCCGTGTCTTTTGCGGTGGGTGCGTTTGCTATTTTGCCTTATTTGGCCTTGCGCGATCGCGAAGCCCCTCCGAAGGAGGTTAGCAATCCTACTTTTAAGGGGTCTAAAACTAAGCTGCTCAGCATCGTCGATTCACCTTGGACGGGGCGGGCTTTAGCCCTTGGCAGTCTTGTTTTATTAGGCTACGGACTGATTTATGGTGACTGGAGCGACTTTGCTCAGCAGTGGCAGACTAGCCAGTTTATTCATGTGATGAGTCTTGACTTTTGTACGCTGTGCCTAATTGTTTCGCCGCTGGTGAAAGACGATATGGCTAGGCGCGACCTTCATAATTCGACACTTTTTTGGGTTGCTACGCTGGTTCCACTGCTAGGGGTCGTTTTTTATCTTTCTTTGCGTCCGCCTTTAGGGGCAGCGAACGTGACGGCGGTTTCTACATGATTTCTCAATGGCGGTGTATTCAGCAAAATATTGGAACCTGGCACGGTTCTTTTACGCAATTTTCTCCTGAGGGTGATCAGGTAAAAGACACGCCTAGCGTATTGACGCTAGAAGAGATCGAACCGGGTGAAAAAATGCAGCTGACGCTGGAGCGATCGCCTGCAAGCGGCAGTAAAGACATTACCCAGCGAGAATTCTTTGCGCCCGGCCCGGCTCCCTACGTTTATTTCTTCGAGAGTGGCGCTTTCTCCCAGGGCTCTTCCCAGTGGGCAGCGTTTGGCCAGTTTGGGGCCGAAATTTCGATGAAGGTGGGCGACAGACGAGTTCGGTTCGTCGTCATGTACGACAGCGGCAGCGACGGCACCAGCTCAATAAAGTACGTGACGCTCATTCGCGAAACTCAAGCTGGCGGCACTCAGTTTACCGAGCCTGACATGACGCTCACGCAGCTGTTGGGGCAATACACCAGGAGTATGTCGGTGCTACACGCCACGCTGGAGCCGATGAGTGTGGGCACCAGCTTATGGACATTTATGTGGACGTCTGAACAGGCGGGACTTACCGCAAAAGAAACTGTTGCAAGAGAAACTATTGCGAGCGAAAACATCAGTGAAAAGAATGATGAGACAAAGCTGCAAACCCTCTTACTTAAAAGTAACTATTCTGAGCAAGCGCTCCATGGTCGTGCGTCAGCAAAAAGTGGGATAAGTTGCGAAGTCTTGCCATGACCAGCGATCGCACGTCAAACTTGCTCGTTGGGCAGCGGTAGTTTTCTCGCGGCTGTGTTGCCAAATCCAGTTGAAGTAGCCGAGCGCTAGCCGAGCGGTGACTTTAGTCTGTTCCCACAACTTCCCAAACTTGTTCTGTCTTCTATGCCAACGCCCCGTTTGTTGCCGGATA
>JBGTGK010000406.1:0-10458 GCA_041746795.1 Phormidesmis sp. | reverse complement strand
ATTATGCTATAGACGACTATATGCGGGCTGCGGCAGTGCGATTCAACGACAGTACACTCTCAAGACAGCGCGATTCGGAGGTTTAGGGATGAGCGATCGCAACGTTCACTATGAAACGTTAGGCCTAACGGAGGCTTCTTCTTTTGAAGAGGTTCAGTCTGCTCGTAAGCGCTTGGCTGCCGATTATAAGGACAGCCCACAAAAAAAGGAATCGATCGAAGCCGCCTACGACGCCATTTTGATGGAGCGGCTGAAGCTGCGGCAGGAAGGCAAGATTAAGGTTCCTGACAGAATTCGCTTTGCTGAGAAGCAGGCTAAGTCTTCTATCAGCCCCTCATCTCGGTCTGGGAGCGTCGAAAACAACGGGCCACAGTGGTTTTCAGATTTGCTCGATCAGCCCGAAAGCAAGGGCGACTTGCTCTGGCCGTCGATCATTTTTGCGAGCCTGGCCGGGCTCAGCTGGCTGCTGACCTCTGGAGATTCTCTGGGGGCCTCTATGGCCTTGGCTTTGGGCATGATGAGCGCTATTTATTTTCTTAACAAAAAGACTCGAAAGCTGTGGCGATCGCTAGGTCTTACCAGCGTAGGCCTGCTGGTGGGTCTCGGGTTAGGAATGCTCGTGGTACAAATCTTTAGCAGCCAGGGGACTGCTTTAGCCGATGCTCAGGTATCGTCTCTAGCGGCAAGTATTACGCTGCTGGTGCTGTGGTTTATCACAGGCTTTCTGCGGTAGCTCAATTTTCAGTTAGCAATGGGCGGGCAGTAGCAATAGGCGGGTTCTGAGTGCCAATCATCTAAATAAAAAGCAAAAAGTAAAAAGCATCTAGCAAAAAGCGTAGGGCCTCATAAGGGCTCTACGCTTTTATTTTTGCTTTTATTTTTGCTTTTATTTTTTAGGACTGACGATGCACTGGGCCGGTTAGCTGAAGCTACCGCGCTCTACTTGCGCTAGCTCAATTGCTTCAAACAGCGCTTGAAAGTTCCCTTCCCCGAAGCCTTGAGCCCGTTTGGTTTGCCCTGCTTCGGTGTAGGTGCTGCGCTCAATAATTTCAAAAAAGAAAGTAGGCTCTGAGAAAATCGGCTTCGTAAAGGTTTGCAGCAGCATTCCCTGCTGACCTCCTGTTGTCCAGTCCAGCAGCAGCTGTTGCTGGCTGGCTGCTGAGGTATCTAATAGCGGGCAGTCTGGCCGCTGGTGCAGGCTGTCGTAGTAGGTTGTCGGTATGCTAATCAGGTCTAACCCTTGCTGCCGGAAGTGGGCGATCGCTAGCACCGCATCGTGACTTCTCAGCGCGACATGCTGAATGCCAGGCCCCCGGTTGTGATCCAAAAATTCCTGAATCTGCGAATTAGCCGAACTGGGCTCATTAATCGGTATCTGAAGCGTTCCCTGGGGATGGGTTAACACCTGGCTGCGCAGCCCAGAGCGAGGCGTGGTGATATCAAACCGCTGACCGCTAACTAATCCAAATGCCCTCTGATACCAGGCTAGTGCAGCCGCTAGCTCCCCTTGGGGAACGTTGAGTACCACATGATCGATGGCGCAAAGCCAGTCCGAAGGAGGCGCTGCCAAAGAGGCCGTTTTGAGCTGAGCCGCCACCCACTGCGGCGACACCTCTACCAGGGTATGGCGCAAGTCGGCCCAGCCCTGTAGCTGACACTGCCGTAAGCCATCGGATTTCAGGCTTACCTCGCTCGTTAATGTCGCGCCTTCAGCAAGCGATCGCGTCAACACTGCCTCAAAATCATCGGTTGCAAATCCCACGTCGGCTAAGCCGGGTGGATGGTGGCAAAGATACTCATTAGCGGCGGCATCGGGACTGCCAGAAAGACCGCCAGAAAGACCGCCAGAAAGCCGAATCTCGATTGCCCCTTGAACGACCACTTCAGTCCCATTAGAGGCTGCACCAAGGCTGAAACCAAGCTTATTGATAAACCAGTCTCGCCAGAGCACCACATCCCAAACATAAAAGTGCAGATGGTGGAAATGCATAGTTTCCCTAGTAACTGTAGCCAACGTAACCAAACGCATCTGTAGGCTAGCGCGTCAGATGGGTATTGTTTTGATTAGAAGAAATAAATCATTCGCCTAGTGATACATCAGAGCGAAGTTTGCATTTAATTTCCTCCCTTGGAATAATGGCGGCGCAAATTGTTAAAGAATGTTTAGATGACTGTATTCAAACGTCTGGGTGCTGTGCGCGCTTTGCTGCTCACGATGGTATTGCCAACTTTACTGATGAGCGTACTGGGAAAAGAAGCGATCGCAGAGACCATGCGGGTTAGCTGGTATGGCCCCGGATTTGAAGGCGGCTACACTGCCAATGGCGAAGTGTTCTCTCGCCACGACTACACTGCCGCTCATCCTAGCTGGCCCTTTGGTACCCTTGTGCAGCTCACCAACCCTAACAACGGCGCAGTCGTTACCGTTCGCGTCAACGACCGTTCTGGCGGTAGCCTCGATATTTCCGAACAGGCTGCTATCGATCTTGACACGTATAAAAATGGCATTGCAGCAGTAGATGTGGAAGTTTTACAGTGGGGAGAATAATCTACACATCTGAACACTCCCCAAAATTTGAGCCTGCAAAACTTGCGCCTGTAAAGCACCTGCTTAAGAATACGATAGGATAAATTTTCTTTGAGGAAACAACACTCAGATGGTTCAGCGGATTACCATCAGCCCACAGCAGCAGCAGGGGGCCTTACTTGCCCTTCAGCCCGACCAGATTCACTATTTGGTGCGGGTGCTGCGGCTTAAGGTGGGCGATCGCTTCATCGCTCAAACCGGTCAAGGGCAACAGTGGCTAGCGGCGCTAGGCGAACAGAGCGATCGCGCCCAAATTCTAGAGTCTATTGCACCCGCTAAGCCGCTATCTGCGCCCATCCGCCTAATTGCAGCGCTGCCCAAAGGCAAAGGCTTTGATCAGGTCGTACGCCAAACCACCGAGCTAGGCGTCACCCACATTTATCCGGTGATTACCGAGCGCACTCTGCTTAAACCCAGTGGTCATAAGCTGACTCGCTGGCGACGCATTGCCGAAGAGGCCTCTGAGCAAAGCGAGCGCACAACAGTTCCCGAAATTTCTGAACCTGTTAGCTTTCAGCTGTGCATAAAGCATCCTCCTTGGGAAGGTGCCGAAGAAGGCCCAAACGAAGAGCTGCGCTACCTTTGTGCCGCTCGCCCGGTATCTGAGCAAGCCACTGAACGAACCGCTGAGCAGACGCCCCACCAGAACCCTCACCTGCTAGCTCATTTGCTCACGCATCAAAGGGCTGATTTAGCGCCTGCAAACTTACGTAGCGTTATTTTGGCGATCGGGCCAGAAGGGGGATGGACGTCAGGAGAGATTACGGTTGCCGTCGCCCATGGCTATAAACCGATCTCTTTAGGCTCCGTAATATTACGCGCGGTGACCGCCCCTCTCACCGCATTATCGCTAGTCACGGCAGCCAGAGACCTATTGATATAGCTTGATTTCATCGTATAAGCTCGGATGGCCAAACCGATTTCGCTTGTTTAAGCTTGCAGTATCTAGCGTCACATGGAATTGCCCAGATGCGCGGATACTCGGAGCTATCTCAAGTCAAATCTTAAGTATTAAAATGGCTAAATCATCAGATACTGTATTTTCTGGTTTTCACGCGCTTTCAGAGCCCATCCGCATTCAGGTTATTGAGCTATTACAGGAAGGTGAATTTTGCGTGGGTGATATGTGCGACCGCCTCTGCATTGCTCAGTCCAAACTGTCTTTTCACCTCAAAACACTCAAAGAAGCCGGTCTTGTAACGGCCCGACAGCAGGGCCGCTGGATGTACTACAGCCTCAACGCAGATCGCTTTAACGCCCTCGAAGGCTACCTTAGCGGCTACGGCGAATAAAAATAAATCCATCCCCTATAGCCCGATTAAAAGCCCCGATCAAAAGCTAAAAGCAAGCATCCATTTCCTGCGCCTATTCCGCTTCTATGCCAATGACGATCCATGGCTTCTTAATATGGATTATCACAATACAAAGCTTGCCTTTCATT
Organism: Phormidesmis sp.; assembly: GCA_041746795.1. Lineage (GTDB taxonomy): Bacteria > Cyanobacteriota > Cyanobacteriia > Phormidesmidales > Phormidesmidaceae > Phormidesmis. The sequence continues at coordinate 6,430 of JBGTGK010000406.1, read as the reverse complement.
CCTCGCTAATTTAGCGATAATGTGGGCATTTTTTTGGCCTTCATCCCGCAGCTTTCGACGAGCGACAACGCACTATTGATGATGGGCAATTAAATCCAAAATTTTAGAAGTTGTCGCTAAACTCTCCTCAAACAGCACATCTTCGCCCCAGCGCTGGAGCTGCTGACCCAGCAACAAGTCTGAGCGCTGATCCGACAGTGAGGTCACCTCCTCAACCATGCTGCTCTGAGCGCTACCGCCCGACTCCATCCGCATACAGCCTACCGTTTCCGAGCATAAAATGGTGTTGCAGTTGGCCTGAGGGTTAGTCGATTGCAGGCGCACCCCCGTTAAGTCGCCCATTACCTCACCCTGGTCAATCACTGGCACACCTGCTAGCTCTGCCTCAATTTTGCGACCCCCTTCGCCCACAAAATAGACCCTTTCAAGGTCGTAGTCGCCGCCCTCATACTCGTAGGTCTTTAGCTCCCAGTCCATCCGGCTGGCCAGCCAGCCTAAAAACATTAAAGCCTGCGCTGGATTGCCCTTTTCATAATCAACCCCAACCCGGTCGATCTCTTTGAGTGCCATCCGCCGCTCCGGCGGATCAAAAGCCGCCGCCGCCAGCTCCTGCCAGGGCGCTAGTCGATACCAGTTGAGATCAGCAATATTAGTATGCTCATCTACTAGCTTTTGAATTTTCACAATCTCAGATCCCGCATCGCCGTAGTAGCTCGAATCCAAAATCAAACAGCTGCTGGTCAAAGCCAAAGATTGAAACAGGGCTTGCTCCGGATTTGGTGTACCCTTCCACCATACAAATTTGGGCAAACCTTGTACGACCAGCGAATTCACCAAATCGCCCACGCCCTCCAACGCTTCCTTAGTGCCGCGCAGCGTAATGTACTCGCAGCATACCAATTTGCTGTTGCCGTTTTTTTGAACCGGACAATAGGCCGATACCTGCGCAGTTACGCCCTTATCTTCACCAAAGGTAGGGCACAGCGTAATTACCCGACCTGGATTTTGCGCAGCCAAAGGGCCATCAAAATTAAACCCACGAATATCAGGATTTTTGAGCAGCCGTTTTTCAGACGGTAGGCTGCGCACCTCTTCTCGCAGCCTGGCAAGCGTTGGATTATCCACTCGCCCTGTCAGCCTTAAATTGTATTCTTTTTGAGCTGCCAAAATGGCTTCTCGGGTTTCTGAGCGATGCAAGCCGTCAATATCGTTGGTGTAAAAGCCCAGCGTCCCTAGCAACTGCTGAATTTCCTCGGGCTCATAAATAACGATAGTGAAAGTAGTGGCACGGGTAACAACGGGTGTACTGCTATCTTCTTCCTGAGCTTGCCAAATGTTTTGCAATTCAGCTTCAATTTCATCTGGGGAGATATTTTTAGGCTTCTGAATTGCCAGAATAGAGGTTGCCGAAGGTGGTCTGTACTTATCCATACTATGCCAAAGAAAAAGGGTAGGAGAAAAAAGGTAGGAGATAAACAAAAACGCAGGTGATTTAGCCGGGTACTTACAGTCTTCGCCAGCGGCGATTAGTGTGATTCAACAACAGCTCGGCCTCAATTGGCCCCCAGGTTCCTGCTTCATAAAGTGGAATGCTGTTGGGCGGGGCGGGTGCGTCCCATACTTCTAGCAAAGGCGTCAGCACTCGCCACGATTGCTCTACCTCGTCACCACGGGTAAATAAGGTCTGATCGCCGAGCATGGCGTCTATCAGCAGACGGCTGTAAGCATCGGTACTGGGTTGACCAAAGGCCGCATCGTAGCGGAAGTCCATTTCTACCGAGCGCGTCCGCAGGGAAGAACCTGGCGTTTTTACTTCGAAGCGCATTCCAATCCCTTCGTTGGGCTGAATGCGCAGTGCCAAAATATTGTGGCTGAGCTGCTTAGTTGCAGATTGAAACATCAGGTGGGGCACAGACTTGAAGTGGATAGAGATTTCAGAGACCTTTTTTGGCAGACGCTTGCCTGTACGTAAGTAAAAGGGAACGCCCTGCCAGCGCCAGTTATCTACTCTCAGCGACAGGGCCGCAAAGGTATTGTTAGTGGATTCTTCAATGCCCTCTTCTTCCTCGCGATAGCCAGGCACTTTTTTGCCCTTCATCCAACCCGATGAGTACTGACCTCGAACCGCAGATTTTGACAGGTCGGTATCGTCAGCTAAGCGAGTTGCTTGCAGCACCTTTACTTTTTCATTGCGAATGCTGGCAGCGTCTAGCGAGTTAGGCGTTTCCATTGCCGTCAGGCTAAACAGCTGCATCAAATGGTTTTGCACCATGTCGCGAATAGCACCCGCCGTTTCGTAATAGCCTGCTCGCCCTTCGAGCCCTACCGTTTCGGCGACCGTAATTTGCACATGGTCAACGAACTGACGGTTCCACAAGGGCTCAAAAATTGCGTTTGCAAAGCGGAAAACCAGCAGGTTTTGAACCGTCTCTTTGCCGAGGTAGTGGTCAATCCGATAGATTTGCTCTTCGGCGCAAACGTCACGCACTTTATAGTTGAGCGATTGAGCGGAAGATAAATCTCGGCCAAACGGCTTTTCGATCACCAGGCGCTGCTTGCTAGGATTGGCCAGCATTCCCGCATTGCCAAGCTGCTGAGCGGCCTCACCGAAGAATCTCGGCGCGACCGAAAGATAGAATACACGGTTGCCCTGGGTGCCCCTTTTTTCATCAAGTTCGGCTAAAAACTGCTTGAGCCGGTTGTAATCTTCTGGCTTGTCTAGGTTGCCAGGACAGTAGAAAAGCCCCTTGGCAAATTCATCCCAGGTTGAGGTATCAGAGCCTATGCCACCGCCAAATTCTTCTACGCCTTCTTTGAGGTGCTGACGAAAGAAGTCGTGGCTCCAGTCGCGGCGAGCTACGCCGACGATTGTGAGTTCGGGCGGCAACCGGCGCTCTAGACGCATTTGATAGAGGGCAGGCACTAGCTTGCGCTGAGTGAGATCGCCAGAAGCGCCAAAAATGACCAAAATTTGAGGGGCTGGAATGCGGTCGTGCTGAAGACCAACGCGAAGAGGATTTTCTAAAAGTGAAACCATATCAGGGAGCTTAATGATTGGGTGGAGGTGCCGTGTGCAAAGTATCTAGATCAAAGGTTAATCAGTGGTTAATCAATAAAGTTATCAAAGATAAATCTACCTAAGTTTTATAGCTTGCATCTGTTATCTTTGTGTCCTTTTTGGGCTGAACTCGTTAAGAAAACTTGTCCATCTCACCTGTTCGTCTCGCCTGTCCATCTCACTGTGAGCTAGAACCTAACGGGATGGAACGCTGATGGCCGCAGGGGGTTGCTCTCGCGATCGCTCCTGCAAAAACGATTCCACCAAGGCTACATCTTCAGCGCTGCCAATAATCAGCGGCGTTCTCATATGAATTTTGCTGGGCTGCACATCGAGTACGTCCTGGTCGCCTATGATCGCTCTGCCGCCCGCCTGCTTAGCCAAAAAAGCCAAAGGCGCACACTCATAGAGCAGACGCAGCTTACCCTCAGGTTTTTTAACCGTACCTGGGTATAAGAACACGCCGCCCTGCATCAAAATTCGATGAAAGTCGCCAACTAAAGCCCCGCTGTAGCGACCAGAATAGCCCTCGTGGCGGTGCATATAGCGAATGTAATCCCGATAGGGCTCTTCCCACTGCCAGAAGTTTCCTTCATTAACACTGTAATTAGAACCATGTTCGGGGATCTGGATGTTTTCGCTGGCTAGAATGAACTCGCCCAGGCTGGGATCGAGCGTAAATGAGTGGACGCCCTGACCGATGGAATACACAAATACCGTACTGGGGCCGTAGAGAATGTAGCCTGCTGCTAGCTGGTCGTGACCGGCGGTGAGCAGGTCAGCGCCCGTTTGATCGAGGTCGTCGCCCTGCTGGCGGCGCAGGGCAAAAATGGAGCCTACGTTGAGATTAATATCGACGTTAGAAGAGCCGTCGATAGGATCGTATAGCAGGGTGTAACGGCTGGTTGAGCAGCTTTCGTCGAGGTAGTAAATATCCTCCATTTCCTCAGAAACTAGCCGACACACTAGGCCGCTTTGCTGAAACACAGAAATAAAGACGTCGTTGGCGTACACATCCATTTTTTTGACGGACTCGCCCTGCACGTTTTTGCGACCGGTAAAGCCCATAGCGTCTTCTACGAGGCCTGCTCGGGTGAGCCTGCGGGAAACCAGTTTGCCAGCAAAGGCAATGCGGTTCATGATAGCGCTTAGGTCTTGGGCGTCGGGGCCAAAGCTGTGGAGCTGCTGAAGCACATGCTGCGAGAGCGTCATGCTGTCGCGGCCAAGGGAGTTATCGGCCTCGGGCTGGTAATTATCTGCCATAGCATTCCTAAGATTCTTTGCTGTGTCTCTATCTTAGGAATGCCTTTTGAATTCGGAAATCAACCTTTAGACGAACTATAGAAAGTTCCCGCAGCAGAGACTTTTCTTTACAGAAAAACTCATAAATTGAGCTATTCCCAGCACCTTCTATCAGATATCTACCAGATATCTGATAGATAGAGCATCTCCACTGTAAAGCTTCTGAAGCCTTAGCTGGGGACTATTTCTTATCTCTGAGATACTTTGGTTTCCAGCCGGGAAGTGTTTTTTGGGGCGATCGCGCTACCACCAAACAATCAGCCTCTACGTCCTTAGTTAATACAGTACCTGCGCCTATGGTCACGTCAGAGCCAACGGTGAGGGGGGCAACCAAGCAGCTATTGGCTCCGGTTTTAGTGCGATCACCAATCACCGTCTTATGCTTATTTCGCCCATCGTAGTTAACTGTGATCGTCCCAGCACCTACATTCACATTCTCACCCAGCTCGGCATCTCCTAAATAAGAAAGATGAGCGGCATTAGTGTTATGACCAATAGCTGACTTTTTCACTTCAACAAAGTTGCCGATTCGACAATTCCTACCTACCAGTGCCTTGCCGCGTATGTGAGCAAAGGGGCCAATCTGTCCATTTTCGGCTACTTCGCTATCAGTAACAACAGAGTGCATTAGTGTCGTATTCGCACCAATGATGCTGTTTTCTACCAGTGAACCAGGGCCGATGACACAGCCTGCTTTAATCACCGAATTTCCTCGCAGATTTGTCTGCGGCTCAATGGTGACGTCGGGCTCTACAGTAACGGTCGAATCAATCGTAATGCTGTCGGCATTAACCAGGGTAACCCCCGAAAGCAGCAGCTCATCTTTAATTCGCTTTTGCATCACAGATTCCGCTTCAGAGAGCTGCTTGCGGTTATTGATGCCCGCTACTTCAGCGGGTGAAACATCCATCGCCATCACAGGAGAGAGAGCTTTGATGACATCGGTGAGATAGTATTCACCCTGGTCGTTGTCGGCCTTCAGGTGAGGCAGAATGGTCATGAGCGCTGCCCAGCTAAAGCAGTAGATACCGGCGTTAGTTCTGTTGTTTTCTCGCTGCGCGTCGGTGCAGTCGCGGTGTTCAATAATCTCTTCTACAGTCAAATCGTCGTCGCAAAAGACTCGGCCATAGCCGGTCGGATCGTCCATCTGCGCCGTTAAAATAGTGGCCGCGTTGCCGTTGTCACAGTGGGTTTTTAACATATTCTCAATAGTCTTAGGCGTCAGTAGAGGCACGTCACCGTTGAGCACGAGCAGATTGCCCTCAAAGCCTTCGAGCGCCGGAATGACTTGCTGCACGGCATGGCCGGTACCTAGCTGCTCAATCTGCTCAACAAATTCTATGTCAGGAACTTCAGCTAGGGCCGTCTTTACCTGTTCGGCTTCATAGCCGACGATGGCAATTTTGCGGGTAGGATTTACCAGCGCGGTGCTAGCGAGTACGTTTTCAACCAGGGTGAGGCCGCTAAGACGGTGGAGGACTTTAGGCAAAGATGACCTCATGCGGGTGCCTTTGCCCGCTGCTAGGATTGCGATCGCCAGTGAATCCGCCATAGGTTCCTTAAAATTTGCTTGTGACTCTCAACAGCTTTTGCAACACGCGATTAGCTTGGCACCATTGCAATGCATTCAATTTCAACCAGTACATCCTTCGGCAAACGCGCCACCTCTACGCAGGCTCTCGCCGGGGCATTGTCATCGCCAAAATGCTTGGCATACACCTCATTCATTGCAGCAAAATCGTTCATATCCTTTAGGAACACCGACGTTTTAACCACTTGAGACAAGTCTGAGCCTGCTGCCTCAACGACTGCCGCCAAGTTTTGCAGTGATTTTTCAGTTTGCTCAGCCACCGTTTTGCCCACTAGCTCACCTGTCGCTGCATCCAACGGAATTTGCCCCGCGACAAACAGCATCGCACCCGAGGCAACGACGCCCTGATTGTACGGGCCTACGGGGGCAGGAGCCTGATTGGTCTGAATAATTTTGCGCACAGTATGTTTTATATAAACGGGTCGAAGCTTATTCTAAAGGGGTGAGGGCGGCATCGCAACGCTGCGAGCCAGAAGATA
>JBGTGK010000405.1:0-14487 GCA_041746795.1 Phormidesmis sp. | reverse complement strand
CTTGCTAGATTTCATGCTGGATCAGTCCAAACCGACCAAACCTATTTGTAGCAATACTTCTTGACTCGCCACTGACTCATGACTGAAAGACGGCTCGCGCCATCCCAGAATGTCTGTATCTTGGAATTTGGAACTGCTGATCTGTATTCCCCTCAGTTGATTCGTGAGGGTTGCACTCTCGTTAGAGAGAAACATCATATAGCGTTAGAGGTCAGTCAGTCCGTAGGTATAGCTCAGCGTTAAGTCATAGCCTCTTTTAGCGGCTTAGCTTTGCTTTCCGCCGACGAAAGGGGTGTTCCAGAAGCGCCAGTTTTCTTTGTTGAAGGGCGATCGCCACCGATAAATCAAATCCAACTCTAGCTTTTGACGCGATCGCCTATCGTCCGGCGCAAAAGGCCAAAAGGCAATTCCAATCTCGCTTTCAATGCCGTTTTCATAGTGGGACTGGCGGTAGTTAGTCAGGTAGCGCTTACAGTCGTGAACCCCTTTCCAACGCTGATTAGACTTGACGGTTTCGCCGACATATAAAAGGAGAGGCTGGCCCTCGGCTTTATGCGTAGCGGCATAGTCAATGACAAAATACATCGCGGCTACGCCCCCGTCGTCAAACTGCCAGCGCCAGAATTCGGTGTTTTGGCGGCGCAGCGTAAAGGGGTTAATGAGGGATGCGGGTTTGGGTGCGATCGCATCCTCAAAGAGGCTTGCTTGCTGAACGATTGGCGCTTGCTGAAGCTTAATTTGGAAGCTGATAATGCGCTGCTTCCAGGATTCAAGCTCAGTAGGGCCCAGCGAGAGCTGCGGCTGAAAGTTTTCGTAGGTGGAGTAGCTAGCGGCTCGCAGGGCGGCATCAGAAAGCAAAAAGGACTGGCTGTCTTCTATCATCGCGTTAGTCCGATCCTTTGCGATCACGCTTGATCTTGAGTTAACAGGTCTTGAGTTAACGGAATCGTGAGTCAACAGGGCCAGATATAGCGCAATCCATCAACTATTTTCGTAACATACCACTATCTGTCAGTATTTATTTATTTCTTAGCGTCCGCAGTTTTACATAGACATGCTTAGGCTTTTGTCAATAGCTTTCACCAAAAAGAATCAATCAATTCTATTTGATGTGAGTTCTAAAAAGAGGGGCTATAGAGCTGCTCATCTATCGACCTAGCAAGATACAGTAAGCCCGTGAAGAGGTGACCTTACTCCGATGTGAAGTGCTCTACGATTTACTTTTTTAAAAAACCAGCAAAAGCTATTTCTGCCTACGTTTCGATACAGCGTGTCCAATAAAATGCCTGACTAAAAGCCCCGCACGTTCTTCAGTGAGGGGATAGGCACTTTGAGAATGCTAGTTTCACTAGGCGGCAAAGGGCAAAGCTGCTGGAAACCCTTTTAGCGATTTTTTGCCATGTCTAGCCGCCATCACAGCTCTATAGCAGCTTCAACAGTAGCACCCACACTCAACCAGGCCCGCTTTAACACTGCCGTTTTGGAATCGATGGGTACGATTCAACTGACTAAGTCGTTTACGGTAGTCGAGGCAGTTGCTTTTAAGCAACTCTGTCAAGATGCCTTTGCGCAGCATTTAGGGCTCGAAGAAGTCACGCTGGACTTTGCAAACACCACTTTTATAGACAGCAGTGGTCTGGGGGCGCTAGTCATTTGCCACCGGATCTGTGAGTCGAAAGGGGCTAGGCTGCGGATGATTAATGTGCCCTCTCAGGTGATGATGGCGCTCTCGCTGACTGAGCTAGATAAAGTTTTTCACGTTGAGCAGGCACGGGTGCCGGTTGCCCGTCAGGCTCTAGAGAATTTGCCTGAGACGCATCCATCGATTCGCTCTAAGGCAAAGCGAGCGATAGATATTGTAGGGGCGCTAGTGGGGCTGGTGCTGACGGTGATGGTGTTTGTCGGGGTTGCGATCGCCATCAAACTCGAAGACGGTGGCCCCGTTTTCTTCGCCCAAACCCGCTGTTCATGGCTAGGCAAACCCTTCAAAATTTGGAAATTCCGCTCTATGGTAATCGACGCCGAAGCGCGTAAGCAGGAAGTCGCCAATAAAGTAGAAGGGGCTTTGTTCAAAAACGACAGCGATCCGCGTATTACCCGGACGGGGCGCTTTTTACGGCGCACGAGCTTGGACGAATTTCCTCAGTTTTGGAACGTGCTTAAGGGCGATATGAGCCTAGTCGGCACTCGGCCCCCGACGCCCGATGAAATTGCGCAGTACGAAGTATCTGAGTGGCAGCGGCTGAACGTAAAGCCCGGCATGACCGGCGAATGGCAGGTTAATGGTCGCTCTACCGTGACCTCCTTTGAGCAAGTCGTGCAGCTAGACCTGCAATACCAGCAAAAATGGAGTCTAGCGTACGACATTCAATTAATTATCAAAACCGTGCTGGTTTTATTCAGCAAAAAATCCGGTGCCATGTGACTTCGGCTACGCTCAGCCACCATCTTCCAAAAAACGTAGGCTGAGCGCAGTCGAAGTCTACGTTTTTTGAGTGGGCAAATTGTCCACCCTACGGGACAATGGGGGTTAATCATCCCCTGCCCCAACCCGTTGGCGAATGCTCGCAAATATCCTATTAGCCGACACCCTATCTATACTGCTCGGCCTCAGTAGCCTCACCTTTTACATCGCCGCCTTCTTTTATCCAGAGGTGCATCGCCGTTTCGACCCTCTATGGAGCGGACTCGGCCTGTTTTATGCCGCCATCCTGTGGTTCTGCGCAAGCCAGATGACATTAGCTATTGTGCTTAGTCAGCTGATAGCGATCGCCCTCCTCATCGGCTTAGGCTGGCAAACCCTGAGCGTACGCCGTGAAAAAACGCCCGTATATCAGCAAACGCCCGTTGTAATCACGCCCGAAGTCGTTGGCGACTGGGCTAAAAACCAGCTCAACCAGCTCAGAATTGCGCCCCCCGAACCGGTTCCCCTCAGGCTAGAAAAACGCAGCCTGAGCGAATTTTCGTCAGCAAAGCCTGATCCCCGCCGTCGTCCCGCTTACGACTACGAATTTGTAGAAGACGGCATTTCAGACGAATTTCCACTAGCGCCAGTTTTAGATTTTCAAGAGCTGGCGCGCTCTACTGAAGACGTTGCTTCAGCGACTGACCTCAGCTATACTGCGCCGCCTTCGGCTGAGGCTGAGATTTTATCGGTTGAAAGGCCAGAGGAAGTCCAGAAGCCAGAAGTTCAAGAGCCAGAAGTCCAGGAACTAGAAGGTCAGAAGCTAGAAGTCCAGGAGCCCCAACCATCACAAGCGCCTGATATGGAGACGCCTGATATGGAGACGCTTGAATTGGCGACTAAAGAGAAGGCGGTGTTAGGACAGTTAAAATATTTGGCGTCTGAAGACTTAAAAGCTGAGACATTAGAGACTGAGACATCAGAGACCGATGACGACTGGAATGACGATATTTTTGCAGCAGCGCCGCCTTATGTAGAATCTGGGCGACCAAAGGTTTTCGCTAAGGAAACGCTTAAAAAGACCGCTAACAAGCAAAAGCCTAGCCTGCTAGCAATGCCTTTGATTCTGATTGGCTGGCTAAAAGATGTAGCGACCTCATTGAACAAACCTAAGCCCTCCAGACCGATGATTGATATCCCCCGTCGGGAGCCTTCTGTACCAGATGTGCGTTCTGTACCGGATGCGCGTTTAGTGGAGTTCGAGGAAGAAGCCCCAGAAAATACCCGAGAAGAAAGTAACTGGGACGATTAGCTTGAAGCAAATCGAACTTCAAGGCAAAATAACCTAACTAACGCCCGCCTAAAAATAGTAAAGGCCTTTAAGATTGGCCTTATAAAGTGGATAGAACAACTGTGAGTGAATCCAAAAGCTACAAAGAAACCGTTTTGCTGCCTCAGACCGAGTTCAGCATGAGAGCAAACGCGGTGAAGCGCGAGCCCGAATTGCAGGCCTACTGGCAAGAAAAAGGCCTCTACGAAAAGTTGGCGAGTGAGAACCCTGGCGACCCCTTCATCCTGCACGATGGGCCGCCCTATGCCAATGGCGACCTGCACATGGGCCATGCGCTGAACAAAATTCTCAAGGATATCATTAACAAATATCAAACCTTGCAGGGCCGTAAGGTGCGCTACGTGCCGGGCTGGGACTGCCACGGACTGCCGATTGAGCTGAAGGTACTGCAAAAGCTGAAGTCTTCGGTGCGGCGTGAGCTGACGCCGCTTTCACTGCGGCAACGGGCGAAAGAATTTGCGTTAGAGACAGTAGATAAGCAGCGCGAAGGCTTTAAGCGATATGGCGTTTGGGGTGACTGGGATCATCCCTATATGACGCTTCAGCCGGAGTATGAGGCAGCGCAGCTAGGCGTGTTTGGTGAGATGGTTGAGAAGGGCTATATCTATCGGGGCTTGAAGCCTGTGTACTGGAGCCCAAGTTCACTGACAGCGTTGGCTGAAGCAGAACTGGAATATCCTGAAGACCACGTTTCTCGCAGCGTATACGTAGTCTTCAAGATGACGAAACTCTCTGAAGCAGCTCAGTCTAGCCTGGAAGCGTTCAAAGAAGATTTGGGACTAGCTATATGGACAACGACGCCTTGGACGCTGGTTTCCAATCAATTCACTCGCGGTAATCCTAATCTGAGCTACGCCGTGGTAGAGGGGCTGCAAGAGGCGCAGTCGGGTTCGCCGAAGTACGTGCTGGTTGCTGCGGATGCAGTGGAGCGTCTATCTGCTTTGTTTAAGACTGAGCTGATAGTGAAAACAACCCTTTCAGGTAAAGATTTAGAAGGATCTAGCTATCGGCATCCGCTGTTTGATAGGGAGAATCCGCTGATTGCCTTGGGTGATGACGTGACGGCAGACTCAGGCACGGGATTAGTTCACAGCGCACCTGCTCACGGGCCTGAGGATTTCTTTGCTGCACTGGACTACGGAATTGAGCCCATAGTGCTTGTCGATGAAGCGGGCCGATACATGGAGGGGACTGAAAACTTTGAGGGGCTTAAGGTCTTAACAACGGGAACCGAAGCGGTGATTGAGGCGATTACCGAGAGGGGCGTGCTGCTTAAGGAGGAGGCTTATGCACACAGCTATCCTTACGACTGGCGGACGAAGAAGCCGGTCATTTATCGGGCAACCGAGCAGTGGTTTGCTTCGGTGAAAGGGTTCAAAGACGCGGCGTTGAAGGCAATTGATGAGGTGAGGTGGATTCCGGCGAGCGGTAAGAACCGGATTCTTTCAATGGTGAGCGATCGCTCTGACTGGTGTATTTCTCGGCAGCGGAGTTGGGGGGTGCCGATTCCCGTTTTTTATAATGAGGCGGGCGAGCCGCTGATGACGCAGGAAACGATCGCCCATGTGCAGGCGATTGTAGCTGAGAAGGGATCGGATGCCTGGTGGGAGATGAGCGTAGAAGAGTTGCTGCCTGAGCCGTACCGCCAGGATGGGAAAACCTACGTGAAGGGCACCGACACGATGGACGTGTGGTTTGACTCGGGGTCTTCCTGGGCAGGTGTGCTTCAGCAGCGCGAAAGCTTAGAGTATCCGGCTGAAATGTATTTAGAAGGCTCTGACCAGCATCGCGGCTGGTTTCAGTCGAGCCTGCTCACCAGCGTGGCGACTAATGGCCACGCGCCTCACCGGCAGGTGCTTACGCATGGCTATGTGCTAGACGAAAACGGGCGCAAGATGAGTAAGTCGCTGGGCAACGGCGTCGACCCGAGGGTGATTATTGAGGGGGGGAATAACCAAAAGCAGGAGCCGCCTTACGGTGCGGACGTGCTGCGGCTGTGGGTGTCTTCGGTAGACTACTCGGGCGATATGCGGCTAGGGATGCGAAATGTAAAGCAGATGTCGGATGTGTATCGCAAGATTCGCAATACGGCGCGGTTTTTGCTGGGGAATCTGCATGATTTTGACCCGGCGGAAGATGCAGTGCCTTATGAGGAACTGCCTGAGCTAGATCGCTACATGCTGCACCGAATGACGGAGGTATTTGCTGAGGTGACCAGCGCGTTTGAGTCGTATCAGTTCTTTCAGTTTTTCCAGACGGTGCAGAACTTTTGCGTGGTGGATCTGTCGAACTTTTACCTAGATATTGCGAAGGATCGGCTATACATTAGCGCAGCGGATTCGGTGCGGCGGCGTAGCTGTCAGACGGTGCTGGCGATCGCACTCGAAAACTTAGCCAAGGCGATCGCTCCCGTCCTCATTCACATGGCTGAAGACATCTGGCAGTTTTTACCCTACCCAACTCCCGCCGAATCAGTGTTTGAGTCAGGCTGGGTGCATTTGGAAAAGCGGTGGCAGCGGCCTGAGCTAACGGAGAAATGGAGCCAGCTACGGACGCTTCGAGATGAGGCTAACGTGGTGCTAGAGCAGGCCCGCTCAGATAAGTCCATTGGATCTTCTTTGCAGGCGAAGCTGAAGCTGTGGGTAGAAGACGCTGATTTGCGCTCAAAACTGACGGCAATGAACCCGGCTGAAAGTATTGCTGAAGGCTCCGATCAGGTAGACGAGCTGCGCTATTTGTTCCTGGTTTCTCAAGTGGAGATAGTGAACAGTGAGAGCGATTTACAGGGCGCTAAGTACAGTGGACAGACGGCGGGGGTGACGATTGCGGTGGTTGATGCGGATGGGGAGAAGTGCGATCGCTGCTGGAATTATTCTACTTATGTAGGAAAGTCTAAGGAGCATCCTGCGATATGCGATCGCTGTGTCGCTGCCCTCAACGGTCAGTTCTAAGCGACGGCTACCCACCTCCACGGATTTTTCATATGTCAACGGGTTCTTCTAAGACTGCAATCTACGCGGCGATGGTGGCTAATATTGCAATCGGGATAGCTAAGTTTGCAGGCGCTTCCATTACCGGTAGCTCAGCGATGCTTTCAGAGGGGGTTCACTCGGTAGCGGATTCGGTAAATGAGCTGCTGCTGCTGTATGGGCTACAGCAGAGTAAGAAGCTGCCGGATGAGCAGTTTCTCCGCTGGGGCGCAGTCAGGAGCTGTACTTTTGGTCATTGATGGTAGCGGTGCTGATTTTTGCGCTAGGCGGCGGCGTGTCGGTGCTTCAAGGCATTCGTAGCCTGCACGCTGAAAAGGTTGCGAGCGATCCGGTGGTGAGCTACTGCGTGCTAGTGGCAGCGGCGCTGTTTGAAGGGGCAGCGCTGTTTGTTTCGATTCGGGCGTTTAAGAAGACGCAGGCGGATGCAAAAGTGGGGCTGTGGAAGGCGATCGCTCTCAGCAAAGATCCCGGCGCTTTTATTGTGATCGTAGAGGATTCGGCGGCGCTGGTAGGGCTAGCGATCGCGTTCTTAGGCGTGTGGCTGAGTGAGCGCACGGGAAACCCAACGTATGACGCGATCGCTAGCATGAGCATTGGAGCGCTGCTGACGGTGGTGGCGATCGCGCTAGTCGCCAAAACCAAGGGACTGCTAATTGGAGAGAGTGCTTCGCTTGAAACCCGTGAGAGCATTAAGCGAATTGTCCGCTCGGACGAGGCCGTTTCTAACTCTGAAGCGCCGATTACGCTCCACTTAGGGCCGCAAGACGTGTTAGTAGCACTAAATATTGAATTTAACGACAACCTCTCAGCCAACGAGATTGAGGCGGCGGTGCGGCGAATTGAAACAAATATTAGAACAGCGCATGAAGAGGTGAAGCGAATATTTATTGAGGCAGCTTCGGTTCGTCAGGTCTTATCATAAACCAGGTTTCTATCTTGCTTTGGGAGCCAGGGCTTTGGGTATCAGCAGCGTTTTCTGTATCGTTAGATTCCTGGGGATTTGTCCCCAAATAAACCTTGAAAGGGCCGCTTTGCTGAACTTTGTAGTTAGATGCGGTGAGCGTAGCTTTTACCGTGCCTTCTACTTTGTAAATGTCGCTAGGATAGCCACTCTGCTGAAATCTCTTTTCAGAGACTCTCTTTCTATTTTTAACCTCTAGCCGATCAATTTTAAAGTTGGGCTTGAGCTGGCCTGAGGCACCTAACCCCTGAGCGCCTAATCCTTGAGCAATGGTTTGCTGAGCGCTGCTGAGCTGCTGAGCCACCGCTAGCCGAACGGCCTGATCGGGCGGCTGCTGGGCTAACACTCCGCAGCCGGTGAGGAAAATGAACAATGCTGCTAAACACGCTAGCTGAAGCCTTTTCATAGGTCTTTGAGTGAGGCCTGGGGCTGATGCCGTAAGCCTTTACGAAGGATCATATTGATAGTTTACGTTGCCACAGGCACAGCCGATCGCTGAGTGCTTTTTAAGAATGACTGAATGGTTTTTTCATACTGATCTGCGGTGACGGTGGCAACGTCGTTGTGACCCGCACCGGGGGCGAGCCAGATGCGTTTGGGCTGAGGGGAGGCGTCGTAAAGGCGCTGGCTCATTTCGGTAGGCACATCGAAGTCTTGATCGCCGTGAACGTAAAGAACGGGGACTTTGAGGCTTTTGACCCGACTTAGAGAGTCGAAGGGTTCTGTGAGGAGCTGTTGGATGGGGAACAGGCGATATATTTTTTTGGCGTGAACAACATCTTGCATGGTGGTGAAAGAGCTGGCGACGATCAGGCGGGCTGCTTGAGGATGCCTAGCGGCGAGGTTGATGGCGATCGCCCCGCCCATAGAATGGCCCATAATCGTAATATTCTCAGGACGAATTCTTCGCGCCGTGATCAGGTACTGCCAGGCGATTTCGGCGTCTTCGCAGGTGCTTCTTTCGGTGGGAACGGGTTCGAGCAGGCTAGCGCTCAGGCTTTGACCATAGCCACGATAGTCGAAGGTGAGAATAGAAAAGCCCAGGTTGTAGTAAAAGCGGACAGTTTCCAAGTTGTAGCTAACATTGCCATAATTGCCGTGGCAAAATAGCAGCGTCTCGCGGCTGCCGGGGTTGGGTAGCCACCAGCCGTGAAGCTTTTCGGCTGGCTGATCCAATGCTGAACCGGACGCTGGCTCGGTAGGAATCCAAACGTCTTCCCAAACGTCTTCATAGGGAAGCCCAATATCGGCAGGCGTGCGGATAATGTCGGGCAGGGGGCGAAACATCAGCTTTCGCTGGTATCTGTAGAGGGCGAAGCAAACGCCTGCGTAGGTAAGGGCGGCAAGGCTTCCGGCAATGAAAAGTGGGGTAATCAGTGGCGTAATGGATTCATTAGCTGGGCTAACCATAGTTGGAAATGTAGTTGGAAATGTAGTTAGAAGTTGCGATAGGCAAGAAGATAGAGACATGGGCTCAGACGCTAATAGACGCAGGAACTAGCCAGTGTACCCACTGGTTTCTATAAAAAAAGGTGCCTGGAGGCACCCTTTTTACGGTCTGTTGCTATGCCATTAGGCTTATTTGCGGAGCCACTTGGCAGCGATCGCGCCAATTGCAGCACCCACCAGCGGGTTGCTCAAAAACTTAAGAATCGCAGGCTGGTCAGCCATCACGTCCTGGAAAATGTCGGGGTGAGCAGTGTAAGCAAAAGAGGCCAGCTTACCCACGTCATCAGCGTTCATTTTCTTAGAATTGTGGGTAGAGAGACCCAGCTGCTTTTCTAGATGCTTTTCGTCCAGACCGCGCTCCTTAAAGTGCTTGAAGAAGTCGTGGGCAACGTCGTTACGCTCGTTGGGCTTAATTTTCGCGATCGCCTGCTTCAGCTCTGGATCCATTTGAGTTGCTGGCACGCGCTCCGGGTTAAACGAACGCTTGATTAGGCCGTGGCGCTCGTCGCGAGAGGAGCGATCGGCAAAATCATCGAAGCTACTGTACTTGTCACCCACGGCATCGTTACCATTAGGCTCAAGAATTTCTTTGTTGCCAGAAGCAAGATCTTTCATAATCTCACTCTTGTATTTATCACTGCTAGACATAGGTCAAGCTCCAATAATAGGTGAATGTTCTTTTGTTGAATTATCAGGAGAGCTGTCACAATCAAAAGTAACGCTCAGCCAATTCTTCTAGGCTAATTTGCTAGGTAGGTGCGGTGTATTCCACTTCTCTGCTGGTCGCGTCGTAGTTCGCCGTGAGAATAAGCTCTTTGTCAGGGGCGTACATCAAGACTTTGAGATCTTTGTTGGGGAAGCTTTGGCGAAAGCCCTGAAGCAACGACTTGGAGAGGTCTTTCACTTCGCGAGGACGAACGCTATCGGAGATAACGATACCAAGCTTGTTGTTGTCTCGCACGTAGGCATCAGAGACAAGTCCTTTGGCAGCACCCACAACCCAGTCTCCATACGCTTGACCAGCGGTAGAGTTGCCTCGCTCTAGCTGAGAGTAAGCAATGGTGCTACCAGCAGGGGCTTTGGCGGTAGTTGTAGCGCAGCCTGTAGCTACCGTGAGCAGCAGCACTAGAGAGAGAGCAGTCGCAAGCTTGGTGATCCATCGGCGGCCGCGTTGAAAGAAAGTCATGGTGGTTCTGTGTTCCTTGCTGAACAATACTCGTATTACATCATTTAGAATGTAGTCGCTTCCTATATCGGAGGTTCAGTTTCTGTGGCTTATTTAACATTTCAAGAAAGATATTTACGGGAAATTTTGTCTTGCGGAGTAGGACAGACCTAAGCACAAACTCTCTCACAACGCTATTTGCGCGGTATTAGCTAACAGCAGTCCGCTGCCAATAGCGATAGGCCGTGTAGGCCATGGTGATGACGCCTGAGAGCAGAGCGGCTTCATCAATTTCAAATTGGGAGTGGTGAAGAGGATAGTTGGTTTTATCGGCGAAACCTACGCCGAGACGGAACATAGTGCCGGGAACCAGATCGGTGTAGTTGGCAAAGTCTTCCGCGCCCATGGAGGCATCGGTGATCCATTGGATGCGATCGCCGCCCAGCGCCTCAGCCGCACAGCTAGCCACCAAATTAGTCAGATCCAAATTATTCCGCACAGAGTTGCAGCCACGGGTGTATTTGACGGTGCAGGTCGCGCCATTGAGGTGGCAGATCTCGGTCGCGATTCTTTCGATCCAGCTGGGGAGGAGGGCGTGGGTGTCGGCATGAAGCGATCGCACCGTACCTGTCAGCTTGACCTGATCGGCAATCACATTGGGGGCGCGGCCACCAGAGATTTGGCCAATGGTGATAACGACGGGGTGAAGCGGGTTAATCGTGCGGCTGATGGACTGTTGGAGCTGAGTGATGACCTGGGCAGCAATCCAAACGGCATCGACGGCCTGATGAGGGCGTGCGCCATGGCCCGATTCGCCGTGGATAATAATTTCTAGGTCGTCGGCGGCGGCAGTAAGGGCTCCTCGACGCAGGCCAATGACGCCAGAGGGGATGCTGGGAAAAACATGGACGCTAAAGATAGAGGCAACGTCACGCATAACGCCATCGGCGATCATCCACTTTGCGCCTTGAGCGGTTTCTTCAGCGGGCTGGAAGAGGAAGCGGGTGGTGCCAGGGAAGGTGTGCTCGGTGGTGTTGACGAGTTCGGCCAAGACCATGGCGGTGCCTAGCCCTACGGTGGTGTGAGCGTCGTGGCCACAGGCGTGCATAATGCCGGGACTTTGGGAAATGAAGGGGACATCGGCTTTTTCTAGGATGGGCAGGGCGTCCATGTCGGTGCGAATGGCCAAGACGTTATTGGCGGGCGCGGCGTCGCCTTTTAGCTCAGCGACGACGCCAGTTTTGCCGACCATTTCTTGAATGTGGAAGCCGCAGGAGGAGAGAACACCGGAGACGTAGGCGGCGGTTTTATACTCCTG
This sequence comes from Phormidesmis sp., assembly GCA_041746795.1. Classification (GTDB taxonomy): domain Bacteria; phylum Cyanobacteriota; class Cyanobacteriia; order Phormidesmidales; family Phormidesmidaceae; genus Phormidesmis. The sequence goes on along the minus strand of JBGTGK010000405.1, from coordinate 2,849 downwards.
GCCGCTGAGTTCGGGATGAGAATGAATGTGGCGGCGGATTTCGATCAGGCGAGGGGCAAGATTGGCGGCGATCTTTTGGATGGTGGGGAGCATTGAAATCGACGGTGGAAATATGCCCTAGTCTAATAGCTTAAAGGTAATTTTTGGGTTTAGTAGCCCTCGCGATCGCCCTCCATGACTCTGCCTAAAACGTCTTGCTGGTAACGTTCTGGGGCTAAAAGCACTTGAATGTGATGATTTGCACACAGGTTAGAGAGCGTCTGTAGCTTACTTTTGGCAGGCTCTGTTGGGGGCTCGGCGGTGGGTAAAGAAGTTAAGAATGACTCAAAGCCCAGGCAGGCTAAACCGTAGATTAGCTGCTTTGAAACGCGGGCGTCAGGCCTGTTCTTGGCATGCTTAGCGTTTCTAGAATAGAAATATCCGCCGTGGGTGTCAATTTTACCGGAGAACATATCGACCGTGAGCACAACGTAGTCCCAAAAGCTGAGCGATCGCTTGCCCAGGGCGTGGGTCAAAAGGCCTACTTTTTTGGGCGCACTGCCCGAGCTATTAGGCGCATTTTCGTAATAGTCTGTGCAGTCGAAAACGGTGAATAGTTCGGCAATGGGCTTTTGGTCGGGTGTTAAAAGGGCCTGCTGCCGTTTGCTTAAAGATATGTTGCTAAGAATGTATAAGTAGTCTAAAAAAGGGACAGTTAGCAGCTGTCCACCATTAGCGAAGTTAAGGTTAACAATGCCGTACTGAGAGCCGTATTGAGAGCCGTATTGAGAAGGCTCACCCAGCGATAAGTTTTGAGGGTTGGGCTCTCTGATCACGACGTTACCCAGGCGGTAGCCGCCTTCGCGGGTTTTGGCAGGAAAGCTGGCGTAGTTAGCAACCGTGGAGGCTAGCTTGAGAGCCATGTCGCCCTCGTTGCTAAACAAGTAGGTTTCTTGAAATCGTCGCAGCGATGAGCTGAGGAAGTTGGCGCGGCCAGAAATAATGGTTTCGGCGGGGATATCGGGCGATACGAGAACCAGCCGCCCGAGTGAAAAAACGTTGCCAATATTAGGAGAGGGAGCCTTGGTTTTGTGGCTCACGCCTAGCCCACCGATAGACTGGCGATCGAACACATCTGACAAAATGCGGACGGTGTTGGTGACGACAAAGCCGCCCATGCTGTGGCCGATAAAGGATAGTTTGACGCGATTTTCCTGCGGAGAGGCTGCGCCATCGCCCGACCAGTCACGGTCAGGATCGGCAGCGAGTACGGCTTTGTCTAGCTGCCTGATCAGTTCAACCAGGTCAGGAACGCCAAAGTTGGTAGCCCGATAGGAATCTCGGAAGTAGCCAACAATTCTGAGCAGGAAAAGAGTGAAAACTACTGAAGCGGAAATGACTGCCACAACTAGGCAAATAACGGCCACAATGCCGAAGCCAGCCGCCTTAGAGAGGCTGTGAATGAGGGCGGCGATGCTGATGATTGCCAGCATCGCGATCGCCCCTAGCGAAATAACTTTTAGTGCAACGGGCAGCGACCGACTAGCATATCGAAGCTTATAGCTGAAGCGGTCATTACCCCCGCCGTTTATCCGCTCAGAGGGCCACCGATAGCCAATCAGCACCAATCCTTCAGATCCTTGCAAGCAGTGGTCTTCAATATGATTCCTAATCTCCTGATACCATCCCTTAACGCCTCTACCTCTGCGCGGCGGTTGGGCAGAAGCAAAGTTTTTCAGCCCCGTGTTGTAACCGTGGACGGCAATCAGGATTTGAGGGTTCTCTTGCGCACATAGGAAAGCTGCTATATTGGCAATATTTTCTTCTGGGTTTTCAACTTCACTGCTAATGCCGTCTTCTACGTTGTTAGGCGCTGTACTGCCAATGAAGTAAGCCGGAAATGACTGAACATCTGCTGGGATTTCCTCAATTGAGAGGAGATACTGTCCTTTGGTTTTATGAGGTACATACATAGCTTTGAGTTAGGTAGGTTAGGCCAATATTAGTCTGAGATGAAGCTAATAGGCCATAGATAAAGGCCAATGAAGTGTCAGACCGCGTGAAGCCATGCTACAGACGAAACCCGCGCTAAATCCTAAAAGTAACCATTCAACACGCCAAAGTGATTCCCGGCAGTTACAGACAGTTACCTGATTGGTCTGTAGGGCGGAGATATGCGTAGATCTACGGATATGTATTTTTTGATACGTTTAGGGGGTGAGGGGGCGATCGCACTCACTCGAATATTACATGCCAGTGCATCGGGTTGTCATAGTTACGTGCATTGCTAGCTGACTCCAAAGCTTGCAAAAACATCATCCAGATGCCAAGCGAGTTCTGGCGAAGCGTACCGTCACAACAACTGGCACATCCTCCAATATTGTTCAATTATTGTGCTGTTGTTCAGCTCAATAACTCTTCTGTTGCTTCACTTTTACTTCACTTTAGGTACCACTGGACTTAGTGGCATAGATTGTAGCGATCGCTTATCAAGTTTTCTTGTTTCATACATTCATAGGCAAATTCTTTTAGCGTCCTCTTGTTAGCTCCCGTTGAGTGAGGAGCGCTTCAGATTTCTCCACTTAACTGCTCCTACCACCTGTGAACTCCCGTCATGAAACGCCCTAAAGTATCCGCTAAAATTCCCTGTTCTGATCAGCCTAGCAGCCTTCCTTTAGCCACTCGCAGTAGCCCGCTATCGCTTTCAGCATCGCTTTCAACAAGGGCTTTACTGTCAGTTCTCATCACTGCTAGCGGACTAGGCTTATGCTCTGGTAGCGCCACTGCTCAAACGGCACCTAATATTAATTACGATAGCAACACGGGCGCAGTTCAAGTTAATAACAATGCGTTTAATATTCAAACGGGCG
>JBGTGK010000404.1:0-2983 GCA_041746795.1 Phormidesmis sp. | reverse complement strand
CCTTGCTAGATTTCATGCTGGATCAGTCCAAACCGACCAAACCTATTTGTAGCAATACTTCTTGACTCGCCACTGACTCATGACTGAAAGACGGCTCGCGCCATCCCAGAATGTCTGTATCTTGGAATTTGGAACTGCTGTCATCCGTCCCGCTTAGACGGTATTTTATTTGAAGGAAACTACCTAAGGCCTGTTGAAAGGTCTGTTGAAAGGTTCGCCACAAGAGAAATGGCTAGGCAAAGAACTAGACCAGCTATAGGCCGCCGGGCAAATCGTTAGGCAACTTAATAGTGAACGCCGTGCCCTCACCTAGCTTCGACTGGCAGCTAATCTCTCCCTGATGCTTTTGAGTGACTACCTGATGGCTGATAGAGAGTCCTAACCCCGTCCCATGATCCACTGGTTTTGTGGTGAAAAAGGGTTGAAATATCTGTTCCACTGTCTCGGCCTTCATGCCCGATCCGTTGTCTCTTATTACAATTGCAAGGTTGCTCTCATTAGCCTGTGTCTCGATAGTAATGGTCGGTTGCTCCTCCTGTTGTTCATCGCTAGCTTGCTCAAATGCATCAATTGCGTTCACCAGTAAGTTCATAAACACCTGATTAAGCTGGCCGATATCACAGTTTATCTCCGGTAGCTGGCTGTAGTGCTTAACGACATTAATCGGCTGCTGCGCTTTTCCCACCATTCTCATCCGGTAGCTAAGGGAGTCGCTCATAAATAAAGTACCAAATATGCAAATCTGAAACCGAGGCCTGAGCGTAGTCGAAGGCCGGATGGACTGGTACTTTATTTAAACGCACATCCCTAAGCAGCATCAGCGTACTGTCTATGCCCGCGTGAATATCAGCCGGGCGAAATCCCTGTGGCTCGATGCGAGAGAAATTACGGAGCGATCGCACAATTTCAATTATGCGGTTGGCACTCACCTCCATCGACCCTAACATTTTCACCAGATCTTCGCTGATAAAGTGTAGATCGATCTCTTTGATGGTTTCGGCAATGGCTTCGTCCTGTTCTCCATAGGTCTCGTGATACATTTTTATCAGCTTCGCTAGGTCAGCGACATACCCTTGCGCATGGTCAATGCTGCCACTTACAAAGCCCAGTGGATTGTTGATTTCGTGAGCTACGCCTGCCAAAAGCTGCCCTAAAGTCGCGATTTTCTCTGAATGTACCAAGTTCGCCTGAGCATGTTGCAGCTCATACAGGGCTTTCTCTAGCGCCTGATTTTTTTGACGAACGGCTTCTGTGCGTTCTTGAATGCGTTCTTCGGGGCTGGCGTTTACCTGCCTGAGCGCCGCCTGAGCCTTTTCCTTTTCGGCAACCTCTTGCTGTATTCGCTCAAGGGTTAAACGGGTCTCTAGCTGGTTGACAACCTGACGAGCCAGCGCCTCTAGCGTTTGCATCTGGGTAGGGCTCAGATTTTGGGGTTCTGAGTCGATGATGCACAGCGTTCCTAAGGCATAGCCATCGGGTGTAATCAGCGGTGCGCCTACGTAAAACCGAATGTAGGGTGGGCCAGTTACGAGCGGATTGTTAGCAAAGCGCTCATCAGCGCGGGCATCAGGAACAACCATCACTTGCGGCTTCAAAATGGCATGGGCACAAAAAGCCAGGTCACGAGGTGTCTCTAACGCGTCAAGTCATACGGTCGATTTAAACCACTGTCTATCCACGTTAATCAGGCTGACGACAGAGGTGGAGGTGCCACAAATTTGGACGGCGATCGCCGTCAAATCGTCATAAGCGCTTTCTGCTTCGGTATCGAGCACCCGATAGCTCAGAAGCTTTTTAATTCTGGCCCCTTCATTGACTGGGTAGGCGGCGGGTACCGCGCCAAGGAAAGGGCTTAATGAGTGGGGGTCTAAGGTTGGTTGCATGAGCTATCAATTGCACTACAGTTGATGGCCGCAATGTATTCCAGCATTTCAACTAAACGAGTATGCCCAAAAAAAGAGCGTCGTCTTGTTAAGCGTTTAGGCTAGAGAGTTGAGCGCAGTTAGTTGCCTTAGCGTTCCGTAGGAATAGACCGGCATTGGATGTGAGCTTTAATTTCGCTATTTTTGTTAGGCTAAGCGAACGAGCGTAAAGGATTCGTTTCAATGTTTGGTCGCCGCTTAAGCCAGGAAAGATATATCAACCCGCTGACGGACTTCGGCTTCAAGCGCCTGTTTGGGTCGGAGCCGAATAAAGCGCTGCTGATGGACTTCTTGAATGTTATTTTGCCAGCGCACCATACCATCAGTGACCTGAGCTACCGCAACAACGAGAACATTGGAAACACCGCAATTGATCGTAAAGCCATATTCGATATCTATTGTAAAAGCGAAAGCGGTGAACGATTTATTGTGGAAATTCAGAAAGCAAAGCAAAACTTCTTTAAAGACCGCAGCGTTTACTACTCAACATTTCCGATTCAGGAGCAGGCACAAAAGGGAATCTGGGACTTTCAGCTATCGTCTGTTTACACCGTCGGGATCTTAGACTTCGTTTTCGATGATCACAAAGACGACAATACTATATTGCATACGGTTGAGCTAAAGAATCAAAACTGCGAAGTCTTTTACGACAAGCTGAAGTTCATCTATTTAGAGCTGCCCAAATTTCACAAGACGATTGATCAGCTAGAGACTCATTTTGATAAATGGTTGTTTTTGTTAAAGCATCTGCCTGACTTAAACGATCCTCCTCAGGTATTGCAAGAGGAAACGTTCAGGCAGCTATTTGAAGTAGCCGAAATCGCTAACTTTTCGATCGAGGAGCAAGATGCCTACGAGAATAGTTTGAAGTACTATCGGGATCTCAACAACGTAGTAGATACGTCCCGACAGGAGGGCTTTGCCGAAGGCCGTGAGGAAGGCCGTGAGGAAGGCCGTGAGGAAGAGCGCTTACTTGGCCTACAAAAGCAGCGGTCGGTGTTGCTGCGTCAGCTATCCCGAAAGCTAGGCGCTCTCCCGGAAGATCTTCAGGCTCAGGTCAA
>JBGTGK010000403.1:0-14549 GCA_041746795.1 Phormidesmis sp. | reverse complement strand
GGTGACGCGATCGCCTATCCAGGGCTTAATATCGCGCTTAAAGCTATAGCCATTGTCAGTGAACAAACGGTTTTTCCACTCGCTCAGCAGGCCATCAAACTGCTGCTGACTCTCAGCCGTGCCAAACTGCCGCAGCTTTGTCCAGGTCAGCTCATCTGTGGTTACGGTCATTGTTGCCAGGGCTGTTTGCGGTACTAGCTGGCTGCCCGCAGGCGATAGGCTTTTAGGCGCACGCTGCACAAAATTGAGATAGGCGATCACACCGCCACCTAAGAGCAGAGCGGCCCCCAACAGCAGCAGCTTTAGCGGCTTTTTGGGCATTCGCAGGGAAAATTTAGATTTTTTAGCGGTTACCATTTCTTCAGCCAGCCAGCGTAAGCCATATATCGCCCTGCACTGTAGCAGACAAACCGCTTTTCCGCCCAAACCTTGAGTTTTTTTTCTATGACCCAAGCGCCTTTAGGCAAAAGGCTATGCTAAGTTTCAGCCCCACTCATATCCGTCTAATATGACCACCCAAACGGTTAAGCTCAGCCTTCCATCTGGCCCTCAATTTGGCCCTCAATCTGGCCCTAAATCTGGCCCTCAGTCTGGACACGAGCCCGGACACCAGCCTATACATCAGCTGGAACCTCAGCCCAGCGTCCAGCCAAATCGTAAAAAGCTGTGGCTGGCAGCGATTAAGCCGCCGATGTACTGCGTGGCGGTGATGCCTATTTGCGCAGGTAGCGCGGTTGCTTATGCTCAAACAGGCAGCTTTCGCCTGGGCGTATTTATCGTGTTTGCCCTCTCAGCGGTACTGCTGCTGGTTTGGGAAAACCTCAGTAACGATGTTTTTGATGCGGCGACAGGCATCGATCAAAACAAGCACCATTCTCTGGTGAACCTCACCCGCAATCGCTCGCTGATTTTTTGGCTGGGCAATGCGGCCTTGCTGCTAGGGATTGCAGGAATTGTGGCGGTCGCCCTACAGCAGCAAGACATCACGGTATTGATCATGGTGCTGGCCTGCTGCTGTCTAGGCTACTTATATCAGGGGCCACCTTTCCGGCTCGGCTACCAGGGGCTGGGCGAAATTCTATGCTTTTTAAGCTTTGGGCCGCTGGCGGTTGGCGCGGCTTACTACTCACAAACGCAAAGCTGGGGCCAGCAGATTGGGCAGGCCTGGAGCTGGCAAAGTCCGCTGCTGCCGGTCGCGTTGATTGTGGGCATCACAACAACGCTAGTGCTGTTTTGCTCTCACTTCCACCAGGTTGAAGACGACCTTAAGGCGGGCAAAAAGTCGCCGATTGTGCGCTTGGGAACCTACCGAGGCGCGCAGGTTTTACCCTTGGCTTGTGGCGGCATTGGGGTGATTTGGGCGATCGCTCTATGGCAAGGCGGGCTACCGTTGAGTTCGCTACTGCTGTGGGGCAGTGCGCCAGTGGCAGTGAAGCTATGTCGGCATGTGCTAGCCTTTCACGATCAGCCTGAGCGAGTCAGCAACTCTAAGTTTTTGGCCATTCATTTTCACTTTTGGAGCGGCCTGCTGCTGGTGTCGGGCCTGCTGATTTCAACCGTTAGATTTGCTGTCGGGTTAGCTGCCGGGTAAGCGCTTAGGGAGTCGCTTAGAAATAAAGTACCAAATATGCAAAGCTGAAACCGAGGCTGAGCGTAGTCGAAGGCCGGATGGACTGGTACTTTATTTAAACGCACGTCCCTTATGACTTCCCTCCCAATGCTGTTTCCCAAAGTACCTCGCCACATACAGTTCGAGTTTCGTCCTTACCGGCGGCCCTTTCGCCAAACCCTTAAAACCAGCCACGGCGCTTGGAAGCATCGTGAGGGAATCATCTTAAAACTCACTGACGACCAGGGGCGTACAGGCTTTGGCGAAGTCGCTCCTTTGCCCTGGTTCGGCACCGAAACTCAGGCGCAGGCGCTGGCTTTTTGCGGCCAAATTCCTCATCAGCTTTTGGCGTGCAGTGAGTTCGCCATTTTGCCGACGCTGCCTGCCTGCAAATTTGGGTTCGAAATAGCGCTACACAACCTTTCTCGCGATACCCACTGCACCGAACTAAAAGCCTGCCAGTACAGCGCTCTTTTGCCTGCGGGTAAAGCCGCTCTATCGGCCTGGTCACCCCTGTGGGCCTTGGGCCATCGCACCTTTAAGTGGAAAATTGGGATGGCCCCCGTCGCCGTTGAGCTGGCCTGGCTAAGCAAATTGATGGAACAGCTGCCGCTAGGGGCCAAGCTGCGGCTCGATGCCAATGGTGGGCTCGATGAGCTAGCGGCTCACCACTGGTTAGATCGGTGCGATCGCCTCGGTCACCGCATCGAATTTATGGAGCAGCCGCTGCCACCTGACCGCTTCGACGACTTACTCAAGCTCGCCCATCGCTACCATACGCCAATCGCCCTAGATGAATCAGTCACCACGCTTGAGCAGCTCAAAACCCATTACTTTCGCGGCTGGAGAGGTATTTACATTATCAAAGCCGCTGTTTTTGGCTCGCCCAGTCGGCTCAAGCAGTTTTGTGTAGACTATCCGATTGATATCGTCATTTCGTCCGTCTTTGAAACCGACATTGGCCGTCAGGCGCTGATTGACCTGACGGTAGAACTCGCCACGCTATTGCCTCATGCGCCTCGTAGGGTACTGGGCCTGGGTACGCAGCAGTGGCTCCCTAACGACGGCCTAGACGATCCCGACTGGGAGGCGCTATGGCAAAGGCTGCATCGGCTGGAGTGAGCCCGGCACAGCTGTGGGATGGGCTGCGGAGGGATTGGTTGATTGGTTTAGAAGAAAGGGAGAAAGGGAGCGGGGAAGAAGGGGCTGGGTGGAGAGAGAAAGTCGTTGACTATCGTCAGCAGCTGAAAAGCGCTACAGAAGACAAACTCACCCCCTCACCCCCTCTCATCCTCATCGCCGAATCCCACCCTGCTAACTTCCTGGCGGGCTTCCTAGCGGCTCTGATAGAAGGTTGGAGTGTTGCACTGGCTAATCCACGCTGGGGCACTCAAGAATGGGAATCGGCCAGTCGGTTGATTGCCCCGGATTTGATTTGGGGCAGTCATATTCCGCTACAGATGGCCGGTGGGCAGAAGCGGTTAGTCGCGCTTAAGACTATGCCTGAAGCTGGGCCTGAAGCTGGGCCTGAGTCTTGCCTGAGCAATCCGGTTATTCTCATTCCGACGGGAGGCAGCAGCGGTCAGGTGAAGTTTGCCTGCCATAGTTGGGTGAGTCTGATAAGTTCGGCAAATGGCTTCCTGCGGCGCTTCAGCCCAAGCGGAGATCCGGTAAGTACCTGCTGTGTGCTGCCTATGTATCATGTCAGCGGCCTAATGCAAGTGCTGCGTACCTGGGTCAGCGGCGGGCAGATCGCTATTTTTCCTTTCAAACGGTTGGTTTCTTCAGGGTTGGCTCATAACGTCTCGGATGGTGAGCAAGGTTTAACTTTCCCAAACGGGTTCATTTCGCTTGTCCCTACTCAATTGGAACAACTGCTGCAAGCCAATCACGCTGCCTGGCTCCGTCAGTTTCAAGCCGTGTTTCTCGGTGGCGCACCGCCCTGGCCTACCCTTTTAACGCGTGCGGCTAATCAGCAAATTCCGCTGTGCCTTTCATACGGCATGACTGAAACGGCAGCGATGGTCACCGCGCTGATGCCCGCCGATTTTTTACAGGGACAGCGCAGCAGCGGCCAGCCACTACCTCACGCAACCATTCAAATTGTGAAAAACAGCCAGCCAGTTCCCGCTGGAGAGACGGGTCAAATCGTAGTACGCTCAGCCGCGATCGCCCAGACCTCCCACAGCAACCCTCCCCCTCTCACCCTTTCACCTCCTCACCTCCATGCCCCCTTCTACACCGACGACATCGGCCACCTAACCACCGACGGGCACCTACACGTCACCGGCAGAGCCAGTAGCAAAATCATCAGCGGTGGCGAAAATATTTTTCCAGCCGAAGTCGAAGCGGCCTTGCGCAGCACGGGTCACGTCAAAGATGTATGCGTGGTAGGCCTACCGCATCCGTACTGGGGAGAAGCGGTGACAGCCGCTTACGTTCCGGCTACCCCAGAGGTATCTGCCAGCAGCCTCGAACAGGCGCTCACAAACCCCATCCCCACAGCATCCGGGCCGCTACTCAGCCGCTACAAGTTTCCTAAATACTGGGTGCCGCTAGCAGCGCTGCCTCGCAACGCTCAGGGCAAGCTCAATCGGCAGACGCTTCTAAGTCAGCTTGCTCAGAAAATCCCTCTATCCAGTCCACCAGCACAGACGTCAGCACCCGACGACGGCGATTCTCCAGCGGAGAGTCTGGTGCTCCATTAGACAAGGCGGTATTAACGCCAGTGCGAAGCTCAATGCAAACATGACGAGTCAACGCCCGAGCTAGCGGCTTCTGACCTGCTTCAGCCTGGGCAGCACCTTGAGCGGTAATCGTGTAAGCGACTTCGAAGCTTTGAGGGTCTAGCTGTCGGGGGATGAGGGTGATCGCGATCGCATCTCCACAAAATAAAGGCTGATAAAAATCGGCTTCGGCATGAACAATCGGCACCGCTATTTCGCTTAAGCCAGAAAAAAAATGCTTAAGGTCGACGCCTACCTCAGCCAGAGAAGCCTCATAGGCCTCATGGCATAGCGACAGCAGATTGGCAAAATACACCACCCCTGCTGCATCGGTTTCTTGAAAACGAATTACCCGCCGATAAACGCCATCAGCTAGCATTCGGCTGAGCCGGACGGAAAGGCACGCCATTTTGACCCGGCAAAGAAGGCGGCGTTACTGAAGCACTAGCCCTGTCAGCCGGTGTTTTCATTGCAGTTAAGTTCAAATTAAAGTCCGAAAGATTGAAGTTCATCGCCTGCATCGGACTGTTAAGCGCTTTCACTAGCTTGATCAAAGAGTCCTGAATCAACCCATCTGGATTAACCAGCACCCAGCCATTTGCCGTGTTTTGGGCCATTTCAAAATGCAGGTGAGGCCCGGTAGAAAGGCCCGTACTGCCCACCAAACCCACAACCTCGCCCTTTCTCACGCTTTTACCCGGCTCTACCAAAATTTCTGAGAGGTGAGCATAACGACTTTGCAGCTCATTCCCGTCAACTTTATGATCTAGCACGACCATCATGCCATAGCCCCCGGCATAGCCCGCTGAGACCACGGTGCCCGCTTGAGCAGCCAGCACTGGCGTACCCTCGGCTGCACCAAGATCAGTACCCGCATGAAAACGCCGCTCGCCTGTAATGGGATGAATCCGGAAGCCAAACAGCGACGTAATCGGCGCGGGAATAGCCAGTGGGAAAATGAACTGCTGAGCAGCCTGAAGATTTACCAGCGGGCTGACTGAACGATTGAGATACTCGCGACCAGCGGCTGTCGTTGAGTTAAATCGAATGCCCGAGGTGCTGAAGCTGACAGGGCCAACGTTAACAGCGGGCGAGCGGCTAGCAACCGGAGCTGGCGATGAATAGGAATGCGCTACAGGCGGCGCGGGAGTATGGCTACCGGGCGCGGCTACGTGTGCCCGGGCAGATCCACAGGCACCGTCAGGCACGGCCCGCCCGCTGCTAACCGTAAACTTACAGCCCGTAGACTGCTCAGAAACTACCACGTCAGGCGACTGGGTTGCGCCTACGCTGTAGTTTGTAGGATCTACAAATACGCTGTTGTACTCTTTGGGCAAATTAGTCCCTTCGGGCAGTGCCGCTGGGACTAACTCGGTAGGCTGTATAGGGGCGACGGGTGCCGCAGCTGGCGTAATGTCTACAATCGGTGGGGCAGCAGCAGAGCCTTCGGGATGACTGTCCGGGCTGGCAGAAGGAGCGCTCTCAGGGGCCGTAGCCTTGGTTGTAGGGTCATTGGTTGCTAACGTGCTGCTGGCCACTCTAGTTTCAGCCGTTCTGCCAGCCATTCTATGGGAGGCTTCGCTCGCTTGAGCGCCGCTTACGTAAGCTGATAGCGGCCCCGCCAAAGCGCCAGCCTCTACTAGGCCAGCCAATGGACTGCGGCGAGCAGACTTGGTTGCCACCGGCTTTTTCACTGAGGTAAAGGTAGGGGGGGCAACTGTAGTCGCGGCTGAGGGCGCAGCCGCTGAGGTTGGAACAGTGACTGAGGTTGGAACATAGGCCGGAGCGGCTTCTGGGGAAGCTTTAGCCGCCGTTGAGGAATTGACAGCAGCTTGCGGTATTGCCTGTAGCTGTACATCTGCTATTTCGACGCTTTCCGCACGGGCAAAGCTGACGTGACTGGCCACAAAGCCAAGACCACCTAACAGACCTAAGGTTACAAACCAGCATCGTTGTAGTGTGGTGGGTAGTGCAGTGGCTGTCGAAGACTCGCTGTCCTTTTTGCCTGCTTTTGGCTCGGTAGTATGCTGGGGCGCAGTCATAGTCAATAACCTAAAAATAATCCTAGTCAATCGATAATTAGCTGATGTGCTTAGTTTGGCTGGTTTAGACATTGAGATGCTAGCAGCCTGCTTCTGGCCAACTGAGTCGGGCTATCTAGAGTGAGGTAGCCTCTAAGCATCTCTTTTCTGAGACCTCGGTGATTTCTCCGGAACGGTTTGCCAATTGATTTTATGCCATTAAGATGCCAGTTAAGCATCTGCCGGTTGCGCTGCCGAATAGCATAAGTCACTCTCTAGTGAAGCAAATTTACCGACTTGTGTCAGTAAATTTAAGTAGGCCTTCATGAAAACTTGACTGCCTACCCGCTGCTGGAAAAAATACCCCTGTAGAATTCCCCTAAGAACAAGGGCACTCAGCATCTCTAAACAATTTATTTTGTTTCGAGCAGTACTCTCCGGCATTAACTCTAGTACTTTTGCCAGGGTAATAGCAGTTTCGGGCACCGAATTATGCCAATTGATGCCCACGCCAATCACGGCCTGCTTTATACGAGTTGGGGGATTGGCGTCTCCATGCGAACTCGAAGAATTAGCTGAAGGCTGGGCCAGTTTTGTCTCGGTTAAGATCCCGCCTAATTTCTTTCCTTCAAAAAATAGGTCGTTGGGCCACTTGATGCGTATAGGGAGCCCTAGGTTATTGAGGGCGATCGCAATGCCCCAGGCGCTCATGCAGGTGAGCAGCGCAGCGGACGTCGCTAGGTTCGTCACTGGCCAGTCGGGCTCCAACGCCAAAGAGAGATACAGGCCACCTGGCTCGGAGCACCACACCCGGCCATGCTGCCCGCGCCCAGAAGACTGCTGCTGTGCGATCGCAACCGTTCCCGCACCAGCGCCCTGTGACATCATCTGCCATAGCTGCGTGTTAGTAGAAGGCAAACTTTCAAACACATGCACGTCGAACCGAGAGCGAATTTGCCAAAACTCAGGCTTAATGCCGAGTTCAGCACCGTCTGTCGCTAGCGCCGCCTGGATTTTCTCAGCGCTGATGCTGTGGCCACCCATGTTTCCATCCCTATTGCTTCGATCCATGCTGCTATCAGGCCGCCGATTGGCAAGATTGGTTGGTATTATCTGCTCTATGATGACAAACCTTCCTCCCCTCACGACCGAAACATTGTGGGCTATCCTTAATGATGAAATGCCCGATGACACTGTAAACCAACTGGTGTGGCACACGCTAGGCTATCGCTACAGTGAAGATGCTAGCGATGGGCCTGACTCGATATCTGGCGCATCTGGTCAGTGGAACGCTGAGGCGATAGACGAAAAGTGGCGAGAAAAGTACCCTGAACCGCCCAACTTTATTGAGAGCAGACCGGCCACCGTCCAGCTCACTCGCTCCATCCCTAAAGAAAATAAGCAGCTGCTAAAAACGCTGTTGGGCTTCAAAGGCTACTCGGTCGATCAGCTGGTTCCTCGGCTAACGCGCCGGGCTACTATGGCCAACTGGCTGCTCAGTGAAATGCGCACTCGGGGACTGATATAGGCGGACTGATACAGGCGGACTGATACAGGCGGACTGATATAGGCGGACTGAATATAGGTTCATTCACCTTCCGCTTTTACATCCTTATGCAGCGGAGCTGTTACCTTAATCTTGTGTTTACCTGTGCTACGACTGAGGCCGCTATAGTCCTTAGCAGCGTCTCTACGCCAAAATATTTATCTTGTTATTGAGCTAAGTCCGCTATTCGTTGGATCGACCTATGGCAACCGTATTTGATTTTTTAGCGAAAGGTGGCCCTGTGATGGTGCCAATTATCGGTGCTTCCGTGTTTACGGTTGCCTGTGCGCTTGAGCGAGCGACCTTTTGGACTAACCTGCTCAAACGTGAGGGCCGAGTTGCTAGTGAAGTGCTTGATGTGTCTCGTAGAGATTTGGCGAGAGCGGCGGCGATCGCCTCCAAAGACCGTGACCTGCCGATCGGTCGCTTTTTACTTGCCCCTTTAAACCTGAAAAATCCTTCTCCCGATAGCTTCCGCCTAGCCCTAGAAAACGCCGCCGACAAAGAATTCGTCAAAATGCGCAAGGGCGACAAGCTGCTAGAAACCGTCGTTGCCGTGGCCCCGCTGCTGGGCCTCCTCGGAACCGTCACCGGCCTGATCAATACCTTTGAAAACCTCGATATTGGCGGCGGCGGCGATAGCGCTGTAGGTGCAACTGCCGCCGCCGCCGGTATTGGTGAAGCCCTAATTACCACCGCCGCCGGGATGATTGTCGCCATTTTAGCGCTACTGATTTTGCGCATTATGGTCACCCTGCAAGCCCAACAAATGGACTATTTTTCGGAAGCTGGTAACGAGCTAGAGCTAATTTATCGTGAGTACTGGCACGAAGCAGGCCTTCAGCCCTACCCCAATCAGCGGCAGCCCGACCCGTCCGAACAGCTCAGTAGCCGGTAAATTTCATCCCATGCGTTTTCGCCAAAGCTCCCAAGACAACGGCATTCCCACCATCGACCTCATCCCCATGCTCACCGTGATGATGGGCGTACTGGCCTTCTTTGTGGTAATTTCAGTCGCTATGGGCAGTGAACAGCTCATCCAAGTAACCCTGCCCCCCGAACAAAGCAAAGACACACCCACCGCAGACACCATTAAAGATCCATTTATTGTACAAATGAACGCTAGCGGTCAGCAGCTGCTCAACGGTGAGCCGATCGGTTCCGAGCAGCTCGCCGCCAGAATTCAGACCTACCTCAACCAAAACGCTGACAGCATTGTCTACTTAGTGCCTAGCCGCGAGCTGCCCTACGAGCAGGTCATGCAATTTTTAGGTGACATGCGCACCGTTGGCGGTGATCGCGTCTCCCTAGCCATAGAAGAAACTAAGCCAGAAACCAAAAACCCCTCATCACCACAGCCCTAATCCTCCCTCTCCCCTTCTCCCCATGCGCACCCGCCGCCGTCCCCAAAGCCGCATTCCCGAAGTCGACCTAGTACCAATGATGGATGTCCTCATGACGGTACTCATCTTCTTCGTGCTCATCTCCATGGGGCTCACGGGCGTTCAGCTCAATGGCGTCACCTTACCCAAGTCGGTAAAAGGTACCGATAAAGCCCTTATCCAAAAGCAAGATGAAGGCAAGCCCTTCTTAGTGGGGCTAACCACAGGCAACCAGCTAGTCCTAGACGGTGAGCCCACCAGCATAGAAGCACTTGCCCCTGCGATCAAAACTTACCTTCAAGCAAACCCTAACGGCAGCATTATACTCAAGGCCGACCGCACCCTTCCCTACGAAGACATTGCTGCACTCCTGAGCGAACTTAGGAAAGTAGGCGGGCGGCGAGTGACTTTGGCTGTGGAATGAAAAACTTCCAAGGGGCGGCAAGGGGCTTCAACATACAGGCCGAAAAAGTCAAGTTTTGTGAGGTTATTATCAGCTTCGAAAGGGTCTGAAAATCAATTAAATGATCCGTTAGAACAGACAGTGTATCCCTGTCAAAAACTTGCCTGAAGCTCGAATGTCTTTGTAGAAAAGAACCCTGAGCACCCTATGGCTAGCGGCAATGTATCAAATAAGTTTGGATTGGAAAGGCTACAGCAAAAGTGATACCCGTAGTTTCTCTGTAACCTATATATAGTCTCCATAAAGCCCTGCTGACTTTACGGATCTCGAATTAATTTTGTGGATAAATGTGAGCAGGTGATAAGACCACTCAAGCAAAAGCTTTAGCGGAACTACTACTTGGTATCTCAATTCCTAATTTCTTTACGGATACATTTATGAACCCGACTCTTCGTTTCCTTCAAAAGCACGGCCTGAAAGTTTCTCTACCTTTGCTTTTGCTAGCCACTGCCTGCGGCGAAGGTACATCGACCTCTGCCTTCGCGCCTAAATCAGGAGATGCTGCGGGCCGAGCGATCACAGCCGCAGCAACCCCAACGACTACTGGCCTAGGCGTCCCCAGCGCTTCTAGTACAGGTCTAGGGACTCCTAACGTGACGCTTCCGGACAATGCCAATCAGACGTCTACCAATCCAGTTCTACCCCCAAGCGGCGGTAATCCAGGTTCTAGCACTGGGGCTGGCACTGGGGCTGGCACTGCTGCCTCCGTTCCTGAACCTGCTGCTCTAGCTGGTCTGGCTATTGCTGCTGCTGGGATGATTGTCATCAAGCGCAAGCAGGCTGCATAAGCTCAATTCAGCGCCTGTGTGCCCCCACAGGCGCTTTCTATAAAAAAGCTCGGCTGATCATTTTAATCAGCCGAGCTTTTTTTCGTTAACGCTATAATTTAGCCTCCTAGCTTACTGGTTAGCTTTGATTTTCATGGGCTTCTGATGGATGCTGCTCGGGTTCAACAATGGTTGGCTGATTTGAAAAACGAGAATTCAACGGTGCGCGATCGCGCCTCATCAGACCTCTGGCATCTGTGGTTTCATCAAAAAGGCGTCTATGGCGCTCAGCAGCTCATGCAGGCCCAAACTCTTTTGCAGGAAGATCAGCCAGCGCAGGCCGAATCACTCCTCAGCAATATCATTGCAGCGCATCCCGACTTTGCTGAAGCCTGGAATCGTCGCGCCGTTTTACGCTATACCCAGGCCGACTATTGGGGCGCGATCACCGACTGTCAAAAAACGATTCAGCTCGTCCCTCACCACTTTGGGGCGCTTCACGGGCTCGGCCTATGTCATGGCGCTGTTGGCAACTACACGGCAGCTATTCAGGCCTTTCATCAGGCCCTACAAGTACAGCCCTACGCCCTTGCCAACCAGCGAATGATTTTAGAATGTACGGCCAAGTTAGGTTAGAGGAAAGGAGAAGAACAGCGCACTCAAAGCGGCGCATTCTGTGGCAACCTAAACTTAATAGATAAAGTAGTCAATCGAACTGTTCCATTGAATTTTATAGTCAATCGAAAAAATGGCCTCTGAAACAACTGAAACAACCTTTGAGACAGCTATAGTACGACGCAACACTCGCTCGGTAGAGGTAGGGAGCGTCACTATCGGCGGCGGCCATCCGGTCGTGGTGCAGTCCATGATTAATGAAGACACCCTTGATATTGAAGGCTCGGTAGCAGGCATTCGGCGGCTGCATGAAGCAGGCTGTGAAATTGTGCGGGTAACCGTGCCCAGCATGGCCCATGCTAAGGCGCTAGCAGAGATTAAGCGTAAGCTAACCGAAACCTACCAAGCTGTGCCCCTAGTGGCTGATGTACATCACAACGGTATGAAAATTGCGCTAGAGGTCGCTAAGCACGTAGATAAGGTGCGGATTAATCCGGGCCTGTATGTATTTGAGAAGCCCTCTAAAAACGAAGATGGGAGCGATCGCACCGAATACACCGCCGCAGAATTTGACAGTATTGGCGCAAAAATTCGTGAAACCCTTGAGCCTTTGGTTATTTCACTCCGCGACCAGGGCAAAGCGATGCGCATTGGCGTCAACCACGGCTCCCTAGCAGAGCGCATGCTCTTTACCTATGGCGACACCCCCGAAGGCATGGTGGAATCGGCGCTAGAGTTCATCCGCATCTGTGAGTCTTTGAAGTTCTATAACATCATTATTTCGCTCAAGGCCGCCCGCGTGCCCGTGATGCTAGCGTCCTATCGGCTGATGGTAGCGCGAATGAACGAGCTGGGCATGAGCTATCCGCTGCACCTCGGCGTTACCGAGGCTGGCGATGGCGAATATGGTCGCATTAAATCGACCGCTGGCATCGGCACCCTGCTCGCGATGGGCATCGGCGACACGATCAGAGTCTCGCTGACAGAGGCTCCCGAGAAAGAAATTCCGGTATGCTACAGCATTTTGCAGGCATTAGGCCTCCGCAAAACCATGGTGGAGTACGTAGCCTGCCCTTCGTGCGGGCGCACGCTGTTCAACTTAGAAGACGTGCTTCATAAAGTCCGTAATGCTACCAACCACCTCACCGGTCTTGATATTGCCGTCATGGGCTGCATCGTCAATGGCCCTGGAGAAATGGCCGACGCTGACTACGGCTACGTCGGCAAGCAGGCGGGCACCATTGCCCTTTACCGAGGACGCGAGGAAATCAAGCGCGTACCCGAGGCCCAGGGCGTCGCAGAACTCATCGACCTAATTAAGGCTGATGGCAGGTGGATAGAGCCCGATGCCAAAGATGGGGTTTCTGAGGATGCTGCTGAAGATGAGGGTGCCAAAGATGAGGCTAAAAGTAGCGTTCAACCGCGCGCGATCGCCCCTCAAAAGGCTGAAGCTCAAGCTGCTGCGGTAGTATAGCAAGCGTGCGGATTAGCCCACAGTATAAAACGGTCTTAGCAGCCGTTGATGTATTGAGCTAAGCGGCCAAGGCTATACGAGCAGCATATTAAGTAACAAAGGCTAATCGAATTAAGATTTGATTCCTTCCTCGGTATATTCTCATACAGCAGTACTTACTCTTCACCCTAAACTCAGACAACTCATAAAAAGGTTGTGTTAAATTAGGCTCACTATTGTCCTCCAGACAGGATTTTTTCTTCTATGGCTATTACTCAGCGCGGTCTTATTCTTGGTACAACCGCACTAGCGAGTGCCGCTGTGGTGATCACCGGCACCGGCATTCATCTCGCCGATGGCCAGGCTTTCTTTAAGGAAAGCCCCAAAGAACTCATCGATGAGGTGTGGCAGCTCATCGATAACGACTACGTTGACGGCTCATTTAACTCACTCAACTGGAACGACGTTCGCACGTCTTACTTGAATCGCTCCTATACCGATCAAGAAGAAGCCTATACTGCCGTGCGCGAGATGCTGAAGAAGCTCAACGATCCTTACACCCGGTTTATGGATCCTCAAGAGTTCAAAAATATGCAAATTGACACCTCAGGAGAACTTACTGGGGTTGGCATTACCATCTCTCAGGATGAAAAAACCAAAAAAATAGTCGTCGTTTCTCCGCTTGAAGGCACGCCCGCCTTCACAGCCGGTGTGCTCTCAGGTGATGTCATCACCTCTATTGACGGCAAAAGCACGGAAGGCATGGAATTAAGCGACGCGGTCAACTTAATTCGCGGCCCGGTTGACTCTAAAGTGAAAATTGCGGTCACCCGTGAAGAAAAGCCGCTAGAGTTTGAACTTGCCCGCGCTGAAATTGAAATTCATCCCGTGCGCTACTCTGTAGAAACCGGGCCTGACGGCCCAGTGGGCTATATTCGCCTCACGCAGTTCAGCGCTAACTCGTCCGATGAAATGCGCGACGCCATTAAATCGCTAGAAAAGAGTAACGTCACCGGATACGTTCTAGATTTGCGTTCTAACCCAGGTGGACTCTTATTTTCTAGTATTGATATTGCGGAAATGTTTATTGATGATGGCAAGATTGTTTCAACGGTAGATCGCAATTCCGTGAGCGATCAGGAAGTTGCTAAGCATCAGGCTATCACCAACCGCCCGCTGGTTGTGCTGGTAGATGGCGGTTCAGCTAGCGCCAGTGAAATTCTCTCGGGGGCCCTACAGGACAACCACCGGGCTGAACTCGTGGGCACTCAAACCTTTGGCAAGGGGCTGGTACAGTCAGTTCGCGGCCTGGCCGATGGCTCTGGCGTTGCCGTCACCATCGCTAAGTACCTCACGCCTTCCGGTCGAGACATCAACAAGCTAGGCATTGCGCCCGACTTCGTTGTAGAACTCACCGACGAGCAGCGCGAAACGCTCGTTAAAGACAATAAAGTCGGCACGATGGACGATCCGCAGTACTCCAAAGCGATTGAAGTACTCAGTGATGCCATCCGCACTCAACAGCAGTCAGCCAGCACAATGGGCGCTGCAAAACCTGCGGCTCCCACACCTGTGCCTGCGCCTAAATAGCTCAATCAATTGTGTAAGCCTTAGATAGGCTTACACTTTCCTGCCCTAATCAGGCCAATGCGTTTTGCAATGGCCTGATTTTGAGTTTCAAAGGGCCCCCACTTTTCCAATGGCGGCGTATTCAGGGCTGCTAGTTCCTGCGTAGAGATAATCTTGCACTGCTCGGAAGCTTCTTTGACGATATACCAGCTTTGTTCAGACATTTTCGTCGCACGGTAGCGTTAACAAAATTTCGTCGCGGTTGTTGCTCGGATGAAAAACATGATACCTATTATTTTTCGCCCCAACAGGCTTTCAGCATTGTTCTGAACAAGTTATTACAGGTTTCCTTGCTAAATGCAGCCTTAGCCGCTGGTAAGTGAGCTTCTATCTCTTGC
>JBGTGK010000402.1:0-6066 GCA_041746795.1 Phormidesmis sp. | reverse complement strand
GCTTTACCGCTACCACCAGCCGCCAGGGTCATGGTAATAGCTGCTGTCAACGTTGTTTTGCCATGGTCAACGTGGCCAATTGTGCCAATGTTAACGTGGGGTTTGCTTCTTTCAAATTTTGCGCGTGCCATGAATTTTTCTTTTGTGTTCCTAAAACTAACTATGCGTTCCCTTTGTTTCTGGCGATAATCGCCTCAGCCACATTACGCGGAACTTCCTCGTACTGGCTGAACTCCATAGAGAAGGAGCCTCTTCCCTGGGTCTTGGAGCGAATGTCGGTTGCGTAACCAAACATCTCAGCCAAAGGCACCTTGGCCGTAACCTTGGTGACCCCCTCCTCTGAGCCCATACCCTCAATTTGACCGCGACGAGAGTTCAAATCTCCCATCACGTCGCCGAGGAAGTCTTCTGGAGCCTCCACTTCGACCTTCATCATGGGTTCCAAAAGAACCGGAGAAGCCTTCATCACTGCTTCCTTGACTGCCATAGAGCCAGCAATTTTGAATGCCATCTCCGAGGAGTCAACGTCGTGATAAGAACCATCCACCAATGTGAGCTTTACATCAATTAATGGATATCCGGCTAGAATACCAGATTCGCAAGCTTCTTTCATGCCTTGCTCGGCTGGGCCAATAAATTCTTTCGGAATTGTCCCTCCCACAATCTTACTGACAAATTCGAAGCCTGAGCCCTCTTCAGCGGGCTCTAGCTCAATGACAACATGACCAAACTGGCCTTTTCCACCACTTTGCCGAATAAACTTACCCTCCGCCTGGGAGGACTTAAGGACAGTTTCACGGTAAGCAACCTGTGGAACTCCAATGTTTGCCTCTACTTTGAACTCTCGTAACATGCGGTTAACGAGAATGTCTAAGTGAAGCTCCCCCATACCCGCAATCACGGTCTGGTTTGTCTCCGAGTTGATGCTGACCCGGAAAGTAGGATCTTCTTCAGAAAGCGACTGAAGCGCTTTTGAAAGCTTTTCCATATCTTGCTTGGTCTTAGGCTCTACGGCTACAGAGATAACCGGCTCAGGCACATACAGCGACTCCAGCACAATAGGCGCACTAGGATCACAGATGGTATCTCCGGTAAAGGTATCTTTGAAACCCAAAGCAGCGCCCAAATCGCCCGCTCTCATTTCATCAACCTCAATGCGGTCGTCGGCCTTAAGGATAATCAGCCGCGAAATTCGCTCCTTTTTATCCTTGGTAGCGTTGTACACATAGCTGCCTTTTTTGAGCACGCCTGAGTACACCCGAATGAAGGTCAGCCGACCGTAGGGATCAGCCATAATTTTGAAGGCAAGTGCTGCCGCTGGCTCATCGTCACTAGCAGCCCGCGTACCGGTTTCGCCGTTAGGCAAAATGCCCTGAATAGCAGGCACTTCTGTCGGCGAAGGCAGATAGTCGACCACAGCATCTAGCAGCAGCTGCACGCCCTTATTCTTAAAGGCTGAGCCGCATAGCATAGGCACCATGTTGTCGTTAATGGTGGCCTTACGAATGCCTAGCATTAACGCTTCAGATGAAATTTCTTCACCTTCTAGGTAACGCTCCATCAGGGCATCGTCTGCTTCAGCGACGGCTTCCACCAAAATCATGCGATATTCTTCAGCCTTAGCCTGCATGTCCTCAGGAATATCGACTATCTGAATGTCAGTTCCTAAGTCGTTGGTGTAAAGGTGCGCCTTCATTTGCACCAAGTCAATCACGCCTTCGAACTTGTCTTCAGCGCCAATGGGAATTTGTAAGGGGACAGCCTTAGCCCGCAGTCGATCTTTAACCTGCTCGTAAACTTTAAAGAAGTTTGCCCCGGTTCTGTCCATTTTATTGACGAAGGCAATGCGCGGCACACGATAGCGATCGGCCTGCCGCCAAACGGTTTCAGACTGAGGCTGAACGCCGCCTACGGAACAGAACACGGCCACGACCCCATCGAGCACACGCATAGAGCGCTCTACTTCGATCGTAAAGTCTACGTGCCCAGGCGTGTCGATGATGTTGATTTGGCGATCGCGCCAAGTGGTAGAGATAGCCGCAGCCGTAATCGTAATACCCCGCTCTTTCTCCTGCTCCATCCAGTCGGTAACCGCGTTACCGTCGTGAACCTCACCAATTTTATGGACAACGCCTGAGTAGAACAAAATTCGTTCAGTCGTGGTGGTTTTACCCGCATCAATGTGCGCGGCAATTCCGATATTTCTAACTTTTTCGATAGGGATGTTACGGGCCACAGTGACCTCCTTGTAGCTAGGCGCAAATGGGGAATATCTACGACTTGACTATTATAAAAACTTATTGAGGAAAATTACTTAGCGGATCATTCGTATGTTTGTTCGGTTAGCAACACACAGATCGACTCGCTCCTGGCCCCTCCCCAAAGCTTAGGAAGAGGCCGTCGGAACGCTAGGACGACGAAACCGACAAAACTTAGTAACGGTAGTGAGCAAATGCCTTGTTTGCTTCAGCCATCCGATGAGTTTCTTCGCGCTTACGCACTGCGCCACCCGTCTCGTTAGAAGCATCGATCAGCTCGTTAGCAAGCTTCGTTGCCATGGTACGACCGCCGCGAGAACGAGAAAACTGGGTTAGCCAGCGAAGGGATAGGGCTGTGCCTCGCTCGGAGCGAACTTCCATGGGCACTTGATAGGTGGCACCACCCACTCGGCGGGCTTTCACTTCTACCAGAGGAGTCGTGTTGCGAACGGCCTGCTCAAATACTTCTAGGGGTTCGTTACCAGTGCGCTCTTCGACGATTTTGAAAGCGCCGTAGAGAATTTTGTTGGCAACGGACTTTTTACCACTGAGCATGATGCGGCGAGACATCATGCTAACCAGGCGGCTGTTGTAAACGGAATCGGGTGGGACAGTGCGCTTTGTGGCTGCTGAACGGCGTGACATGAGGCTTTAACCTTTGCGAATAGTTTGGAGGTGTGTGTGTAATGACAAAAGGCTATGACTGAGGTGTAAAGCGCAACGAACCTGAAACAGCTGAGCGTGGGGAGTATCAGCATTACTCGCCTCACACGCGCTTGATCAGGCTACACCGAAACTGTCAGGTAGGCTTTTTTAAGAGGCTGCTTTTGGCTTTTTGGCGCCGTATTTGGAGCGACTCTGACGGCGGTCTTTAACGCCCGCAGTGTCCAAAGTACCGCGAATGATGTGGTAGCGCACGCCGGGAAGATCTTTAACTCGACCGCCGCGAATCATCACAACTGAGTGCTCTTGCAGGTTGTGGCCAATGCCGGGAATATAGGCCGTTACCTCAAATCCAGAAGTTAGACGAACTCTGGCAACTTTTCTGAGCGCTGAGTTGGGTTTTTTAGGCGTTGTGGTGTACACGCGAGTGCATACGCCACGACGCTGCGGGCAGCTTTTGAGGGCTGGAGACTTGGTTTTTTTGGTGGCTTTTGAGCGCTCATCGCGGATGAGCTGTTGAATCGTAGGCATATAGGGCGGGGGATAATTACTCCGCAAAATAAATTTTCATGGAGTCTAACAATACCAATTTAATTTTTATATTGTCAAATGTGTTGAAATAGTAATCTGAAGCGATAGATAGTAAAGCCGCTAGTAAAGAGCCGCTAGCGAATCGCAAAGGCATACCCACAGCGACAGCTTTCGGTGGCTAGAGGGTTGTCGAAGCGGAAGGATCCGCCCATCAAATCTTCGGAAAAATCGATTTTCAAGTCGCGGATGTAGCTGAGGCGATCGCGCTTCACCAGCAGCTTCACCTCACCGAAAATATCACCCTCAAACGCACCCTTAAATACATAGACCTCATCGTCATCAGCCACCACATCATCAAGCGAAAGCAAATACGACCACTGAGCGCAGCTACTCGGCTGCAAATCTAGCCGACACAGGGCGTTAGGGCGATTTTCTCTAATGCGCAGCCGGTTAATTTCCTGACAGGCTGCGGGCGTGAGCTGAATCATGCAGGTTTAACGAAATAAAAGCTAAGGGGCAAAAATTAAGGGGATCGTCCTAATTGTACGTCCCCTTAGCCAGCTATTTTTTTGACTGAATCAAGTTTCTACCGGTCAGAGCTACGAGCGTAGTCGTCCTGAAAGCGAGTAATGTCATCTTCACCCAGGTACTCACCGTTTTGAACTTCGATAAGGACAAGGGGAATCACGCCCGAGTTTTCTAGACGGTGGTTAGTGCAAGCAGGCACGTAGGTAGATTGATTGGTGCATAGCATGATCTCTTGGTCGCCGCAGGTGACCTTGGCTGTACCTGAAACCACAATCCAGTGCTCGCTGCGGTGATGGTGCATCTGTAGGCTAAGGCGATGGCCGGGCTTGACCTCAATGCGCTTGATTTTGTAGCCAGCGCCTTCTTCGAGCACTGTGAACGCGCCCCAGGGCCTAAGTTCGGTAGCGGCAACGCCTTCGAGGCCACCGGGCTTGGAAGCGGACTTCGGGCTAGATTCTGAAGATTGAGTAGAGGGGGCTAGCTCTTGAGTTTGAAGCATTTTGAAAAATCTCCTCTTTTCGGTATCTCTAGGTGTAGATGTTTTAGGTGTAGATGTTTTGGATGTAAACAAGCAGGTAAGAAGCCTCGCATAAAGGAGGTGCTGTACCTTGACGATGCAAGTTGGCGTGAAAAAATTGTTCGGCTAGTCGATATTAGCTGACTAATAGTAACAAGGCTTTCCCGAAAGTACAGATAAAAAAGGACTTAAACACGCTTCTCTACAGAGTCTTCATCCTTATCAACTGAGATTAAAGCTCCGTTCGCATTATTCCCCGCCTAGGACAAATAAACCGAGGCCGTTATTCACTCTGGCGGCGGTGCGAGGCTGACGGTTGAGCAGCTGCCCGCCCAGGTAAAAGCTAGAAGAACTGCCGCCATCAAGATTGAGCGCATCGACAGCACCTAGCTGCTGCATGATTTTGGCCGTTTCTGCCAGCGTGGGGCCGCGTCCGCCCACCCCATAGTGAATGGTGGCCACAATCCAGAGGCCGTCGACGGTTTTACCCACGGCGGTGCGAGGCGCAGATCCCTGAATGAAATTGGTGCTGAAGCCTTCTAACTGAGGGTTGAGAACGATGTTGCGATCGCGAATCAGCAGTGGCCCACCGCCCACAATATTGGGGTATTGATCAAACGCAGTCGGTTGGCTCTGAGAATTGAGTGTTACCAACATACCTGGCTCTAGCTTGTCAGCCGCGCTGCTGTTACTGCGCAGCGTCAGTAAATAGCCGTTAGCAGGAATAGGAACGCTGCCGCTGTTGGCTTTACCGAGCGATCGCTTAGAAGCGACTCGGCCATCTTGAACCGTCACGACAATTTCATTGTCAATAATCGGCGTATAGGTCGATCCCCAACCAGACGTATAGCGACTGATTCCAGCTTGAACGTAGCCACTGTTGAGTGCCAGTAAGGGCAGGTTCGCACCCGACTCCGTTCTGACCACTTCAGAGAGCACGTAGCGATCCATCATCAAATCGCCCTGATCGTTCCAGGCCATTGCGCCACGTCCAAGAATTGGCCCTGAAATCCACTGACCGGCGCTGCGAACAGCGCCTAGAGGTAGCTGATTATTACGGTTGAAAAAGCCTGCGTTTACAGCGCCAGTCACCCGCTGGCGTTGCGCCTGGGCGAGGATGGGTTCAATCCCAATCGCACTGTTAGCCTTGGCGTGAATAGGCCGCAGCGCTATGTTAGCCGGGTTAGGCCGGGTGATGAACATGTACACCGGGAAGCGAGCTACGCCAACGTTAACGTACTGCTGCCGCCACCTTAGGCCCGGTGCCCAAGCAACATCGCGCTCGACCATGGCATCGCGGCGGATGTCGATGACGACTCTAGCAGGATTGCCTGTAGACCAGATTTGCGGGCTGGCACCGTCTTTAGTTGTAATTTTGAGGACGGTGCGGCCACCCAGAGGGGCCACGTCAAGCCGGGTAATGAGATTGGAAGATGCTGCTTTGAAGGCGCGAACCATTTGCGGCGTGATTGAGCCAGCTACCGTAACGGTGTAGGTATCGCCTTCTTCTATTTGCCAGGTTGTGGGGCCAGAAAGATCGACGACGATGCGATCGCCCCATGTTTGCTT